>NZ_JBHWFG010000040.1:0-2003 GCF_042733745.1 Streptomyces sp. NPDC059696 | reverse complement strand
CCGCCGGGCATACCCCCACCGGGGTCCGCGAGCGCGACCCCCGCGCGCCCCCCCCCCCGGCCCCCCGACCGGGCGCCGGCCGGGCATACCGCCCGGCCCGCGCCCCGCCCTCCCTCCCACTCCCGACCCACCTCGCACACGTGCCTCACACGCCCGCGGACCGGGGCGCCGGGGCGGGACCCCGGGCGCTGCGCCCGGAGTCCCGCCGAGGGTGCCCGCGGCGCCCGGCCCGGCGCACCGCGGGCGTCCGCGACGGGCCGGGCATGCCCTCGGCCCCGCGTCCCCGTGCCCGGCGTGTCCCTGCCCTGCCTCCCCGTGCCTGCGCGCCTCGTCGCCGTCAGCCGCACGTCAGTGCCGTGACAGCGGTCGGCGGCAGAGTCGACGTCGTGGGCCCGGAGCCGCAGGAGCGGCCCCGCCCCCGGACCCGCCGGCACCGTCCGACGAAGGAGTACGCCCGCATGGCAGATACCGCAGCCCCGGTCCCGACCCGGGCACTGGTCCTGGCCAACCCGGCCTCCGGCAGCCACAGCCCGGAACTGGTGGAACAGGTGCGCCAGTTGTGCGACTCGTACCTGGAGCGCACCGAGGTGCACCCGACCACCGGACCGGGCGACGCCACCGTCGCGGTGCGAAGGGCCCTCGAACGGCACACCGGCGCCCCCGACCTGGTCGTCGTCATCGGCGGCGACGGCACCGTCCGGGAGGCCGTCCAGGGCCTGGTGCCGGCCTCCGGGCGCGCCACGCTCGCGGTGGTGCCCGGCGGCACCGGCAACTCCGGCTACAAGATGCTGTGGGGCGACCGCCCCTGGACGGAGTCCCTCAAGGCGATCCTCACCGACTCCGGCATCGGCGGCAGCGCCCGCCCGCGCCGCCTGGACCTGGCCCGACTCGCCGAGACTCGTCAGTACGTCTACCTGGGCGCCTGCTCCGGTGTGATCGCCGACGCGCTGATCACCGCCCGCGACCTGCCGCTGACCGGCCGCGAGCGGTACGCGCGCGCCTTCGCCGACACCGCCGCGGGCTACGCGCCGTACCCGGGCCGGGTCACCGTCGACGGGCGGGTCGTGCACGAGGGCCCGACCGTCCTCGCGAACGTCGGCGGCGGCCCCTACCGCGGCGGCCGGTTCAACGTCCTGCCCGACTCGCTGCTCGACGACGGCCTGCTCGACGTCTGCGTCATCGGCGACGGCATCGCCGCGGCCGACGTGCCGCGGCTGACCCTGACCGCCGCCCACATCGGCCACCCCGCCACGCGGTACGCCCGCGGCCGGACCATCACCGTGGAGCGCACCGACGGCCGCCGGCTGCCGCTGGAGCACGACGGCGAGTACCAGCACGGCATCGGCTCCACGGCCACCTTCGAGGTCCTCCCCGGCGCCCTCCCCGTCTGGGCCCCGGCCCCGGACCGCCCCGAGACCCCCTGAGACATCCAGAACCCCCGTCGTACCGCACGCCTGGCGACGGCACGTCGGGTCAGCCGCACCAACGGAACGGAATCGAGGAGAACACACATGAGCGACCTGACCACCACCGTCGATCGCTACCTGGCCATCTGGAACGAGGCGGACGCCGACAAGCGCGCGGCGGCCATCGCCGAGCTGTTCACGGCCGACGCCCCGTACATCGACCCGCTCGCCGCCGTCGAGGGCCACGAGGGCTTCGGCGCGGTGGTGACGGGCGCCCGCGAGCAGTTCAAGGGCCTCACCTTCGAACTGCACGGCTCGGTCGACGCCCACCACAACCAGGCCCGGTTCCAGTGGGGCTTGGTCACCGAGCCCGGCGCCGAGCCGATCGCGATCGGGTTCGACGTCCTGGTCGCCGACGAGGCGGGCCGCATCAAGGCCGTCTACGGCTTCCTGGACAAGGTGCCGGCCGCCTGAACCCCTCCCGCGGGCGGGGGGGGGGCCCCCCCCCCCGGGGGCCCCCCCCCCCCCCCCCCCCCCCCCCCGGCCCCCCCCCCCCCCCCCCCCCCCCCCCCCCCCCCCGGGGCCCGAGGGGGGGCG
>NZ_JBHWFG010000039.1:56048-66726 GCF_042733745.1 Streptomyces sp. NPDC059696 | reverse complement strand
CGCCCGCCCCGCCGGCCGGGGGGGGGCGGGGGGCACGGGCCGGGATCGAGGGGGCGGATCTCGCCGTCGACGGGATCGGCGGGAAGGGCCGGCTGCTGCCGGACGCGGTGCCGTTGGCCGCCGCCGCCGAGCGATCGCGGGGGTGGGGCGCGCTTCACCGGTCCCTGGTCGTGCGGGAGTTCGCCGCACACCCCTTGTGCGCGTCGGGCGCCCGCCATCGGGGGGAACTGGCCGGGACGGTCGGGCGTCGAACGATGCGGTGGGGAGGGGCCGGTGTCCGGGGGCGGGACGCTCGGCGAGCAGTGGGGGGACGACCATGACGCGCTGGCGGCCGCTTCCGGACGCACTGCCGAGGGAGGCACGAGACCTGGTCGAGCAGCTGCGGGCCCTGAAGGACCGCACCGGCTGGAGCCTCGCGGAGCTCGCCCGGCGGACCGCGTACAGCAAGTCGTCGTGGCAGCGGTACCTCAGCGGAGCCAAGCAACCGCCCCGCGGCGCGGTCCAGGCGCTGTGCCGGACGGTGGGGGCGGAGCAGGGACGGCTGCTGGCGCTGTGGGACCTGGCCGACCGGACGTGGCCGCACGGGGCGCCGGCCGGGCCGGCGGAGCCGGCGGCGGACGCACCGCCGGCCGGTGCCGACTACCGGCGCTGGCGGGCGGCGGCTCTGGTGTCGTTCGCCGTCATCGCCGTGCTGCTGGCCGGCCTGTTGTGGGCGCTGCCGGTGGGGAGCGGGTGACCCGCACGGCCGGCCGCCGTCCGGCGGTGGTCCCGCTCAGCCGAGCGTGCGGTAGTGGGCGTACTTCCACGCCCCGACGTTCCGCAGCTTCACCTGGTACTTGCCGCCCACGCGCTTGAAGTTGACGTTCCGCACGAGGCCCTTGTACTGCACGATGTTGCCGGGCTGGCTCTGCAGCCGGGTCTGGGCGAAGTCCCAGCTCTCGCCGTTGACGACGCCGTCGGTGTCGGGCAGGTTGTGCCGGCTCTGCCACCACTGCGTGGCCGACTCGGTCTCCGGTCCGAAGGAGCCGTCGATCTGGCTCTTGCGGAAGGGCTGCCACTCGCCCTCGTCGTCCTCCCACTGGGCGCCGTCCGCCCACAGCACGGCCTCCCACAGGGCGATGGCGTTGCCCCGGGCGTAGGCCTCGACGCCGAGGTTCTCCTCGTCCTCCCAGTCGTTGGCGACGGCGCCCTTGCCGTCGATGCCGAAGTAGGCGGGCGCGGCGTTCGCCGCCGGCGCCAGGGCGATGCCGGTCCCCCCGGCGCCCAGCAGCACGGCCGTCGTCCACGCCACGGCCCGATTGCGCTTGCTCATGCGGTTGTCCTTTCCGAACCGCCGTCCCCCGGCGGGTTTCCCCTGGGGCGGCTCGTCTCGTCTGGCACGGCAAAGCCTCGGGCCCGGCGGCACCCGCGGCGAGCCTTTCCGGCGTCCCCGGGCCGCCCTGGGACGGTCCACGCCCGAGGCGCCGGGCGTCCCTGCCCGGGGCCGGGCCGACGGGGGCCCGCCAGGGGTCGGGGGACGACTCCCGTGCCGAGCGCCCGGGGCGAGGCCGGCGGTGAGGTGGCCGGGCGCCCGGTCCCCGGCACCGGATCGGGGCGCCCGGCGTCCGTTTCCTTCAAGACCGGGCCTCGTGGGTCTCCCTACGGTGGCTCCATGACTGCACGATTCGATGCCATCGGCCTGGTCGTCTCCGACATGGCCGCCTCCGTCGCGTTCTACCGCCGGCTCGGCCTCGACTTCCCGGACGGCGCCGAGGACCAGCCGCACACCGAGACCGCCCTGCCCGGCGGGCTGCGGCTGCTGTTCGACACCGAGGAGACGGTCCGTTCCTTCCTGCCGCGGTGGCGGCCTCCCACGGGCGGGGGCCGCGCCTCGCTGGCCCTGCGCTGCGACGGACCGGAGGAGGTGGACGCGTGGTACGACCGGCTGGTCGACGCCGGGTACCACGGCGAGCTCAAGCCGTGGGACGCCTTCTGGGGGCAGCGGTACGCCGTCGTCCACGACCCGGACGGCAACGGGGTGGACCTGTTCGCCCCGCTAGCCGGCGAGTAGCCGCCCCAGCGGCAGTCCCGACAACTCCCTCACGTCCCGGGCCAGATGGGCCTGGTCGGCGTAACCGGCCCGGGCGGCCGTCTCCGCGAACGGCACACCGGCCCGGGCGAGCGCGAGGGCCCGCTGCAGCCGCAGGATGCGGGCCAAAGTCTTGGGGCCGTAGCCGAACGCGGACAGCGAGCGGCGGTGCAGCCGGCGTGTGCCGAGGCCCAGTTCGTCGGCGATCGTGGCCACCGGGCGGCCCGCGTCGAGGGCGGTGACGAGCTGCCTGAGCAGCGGGTCCGGGGCTTCGGTGCCGGCCGCCCGCCGCAGCGCCAGCTCCTCCAGACCGCTCGCCGGGTCGGCGGCGGCGTTCACGGCGCCGGCCAGACGCCGTACCCGGGCGGCCGGCCACAGGTCGGTGAGTTCGACGCGCCGGTCACGCAGCTCGTGCGCCGGTACGCCGAGGAGGGCCGGGGCCGTGCCCGGGGGGAAGCGGACTCCGGCCCAGGGGCCCGTCCCGCCGTCCGGCAGGTGGGCGCGGGTGTCGGGCCCGGCGACCATCAGCCGCCCGTCGTGCCAGAGCAGATCCATGCAGCCGTCGGGCAGCACCCGGACCACCCCGTCCCCGGACGGGGTGTTGGTCCACGCCACCGCCCCGGGCAGCCGTGACGCCCGCTCCACGTACACGTGGCCAGGCTACGCCGCGGCGGTGGACCGGGCGCGGGGCCGAGCCGGAGGCCGGGCCCGGTGCCGCTACGCCGCTCTCCCCCGGTACTCCACCGGACTCACCCCGTAGACCCGCTTGAACGCCGTCGACAGGGCGAAGGCGCTGCCGTAGCCCACCTTGCGGGCCACCGCGTCGAGGGTGTCGGCGGAGTCGCGCAGGCGGTCCGCGGCGAGGGCGAGGCGCCAGCCGGTGAGGTAGGACATCGGGGGTTCGCCCACCAGGGCGGTGAAGCGGCGGGCGAGGGCGGCACGGGACACCCCGGCCTTCGCGGCGAGCGCGGCGACGGTCCAGGGGTGGGCCGGGTCGTCCTGGAGGAGCCGCAGGACACCGCCGACGACCGGGTCGGCCAGGGCCCGGTACCAGGCCGGCGCCTCGGCCTCGGGGCGGGCGAACCAGGCCCTCAGCGCGGCGATGACCAGCAGATCGAGCAGCCGGTCCAGGACGACCTCCTGCCCGGGCCTGTCCCGGACGATCTCCTCGGCGGCGTACGGCGTGAGCGGGCAGTCCCACACGTCGGAGGTGAGGCTGAGCAGCGGCGGCAGGGCGTCCAGCAGCCGCCCGCCGACCTCGCCCCGCAGGGGGTAGGTGCCGATCAGCATCACCGTCTCCCCGTCGAGGCGGTCGCCCCAGGTGCGGACGCCCAGGTCCATGGAGCCGTTGAGGGGCCGCCCGTCGGGGTAGCGGCACTCCTGGTGCGGCAGGATCACCGCCTGCGGGGCCGTGCCGGGGGCGTCGGCGCAGGTGTAGGGGTCCGGGCCGCGGGCGACGGCGAGATCCCCGGCCCGCAGCCGCGTGGGCGTGCCCGTGTCGGGCACGATCCAGGCCTCGCCGCGGACGACCAGCATCACCGTGAGCGGGGCCCGGTCCTCCACACGCACCGCGAAGGGCGGGTCGAAGCAGGCCCTGATCATGAACGCGCCCCGCGCGCGGGGGCCTTCCAGCAGACCTGCGAGAGCGTCCATGCGGCCAGCGTAGACGCGGTCGTATGGGAATGAGCCGTTCAGCGATGGTTCCGTGCGACGCACGGCAGTTGACTCGGGAGCATGACGAACGCAGCGGAGCACACGGCACGCAACTCACAGGGCATGACGGTGGTGGTGACGGGCGCCTCGGGGCGTACCGGGAGCCGGGTCGCGCGGGCCGCCGAAGCGGCGGGACTGACCGTGCGGGCGGCGTCACGGGCGACGGGGTTCGACTGGTGGGACCGCTCGACCTGGGCGGACACCCTGCGCGGCGCGGACGCGGCCTATCTCGCACTCCCCTCGGACGTCGGCGCGCCGGGTGCCGCGGAGGCGGTCGGCGCGCTCGGGCGCGAGGCGGCCGGGCTCGGGGTGCGGCGGCTGGTGCTGCTGTCGGCGCGGGGCGAGGACCAGGCCCTGCCCACCGAGGAGGCGCTGCACGACTCGGGGGCGGGCCGGACGGTCGTCCGGGCCGCGTGGTTCGCGCAGAACTTCAGCGAGGGGCCGCTGGTGGCGGAGCTGCGGGAGCGCGGGGAGCTGGTGTTCCCGGCCGGCGAGGTGCCCGAGCCCTTCCTCGACGTGCGGGACATCGCCGACGTGGTGGTGACCGCGCTGACGTCCGGTGACCGGTACGCGGGGCGGACCCTCACGCTCTCCGGGGCGCGGCTGCTGACGTTCGGGGAGGCCGTCGCGGAGATCGCCGGGGCGACGGGGCGCCCGCTGACGTACCGGTCCGTCTCGACGCGTGCCTACGGAGAGGCGCTGGCGGGTTTCGGTGTGCCGCCGGACGAGGTGGCGGGACTGACGGAGGTCTTCGACACCCTCCTCGACGGCCGCAACGCACACGTCTCGGACGGGGTGCGGGAGGTGCTGGGCCGGGCGCCCAGGGACTTCGGCGACTTCGTGCGCGAGGAGGCCGCGGCCGGGACCTGGACGGTGTGAGCGCGGGGTGGGGTCACTTCTCCTCGGGCGGCTGTCCCTCGCCGTTGACCTGCGTGCTCTTCACGTGACTGTGCTTGACGTGGGTGCTCTTCACATGGGTGCGCAGGCGGGCGGAGACGTCCTCGGGGGGCAGGAAGCGGGACCAGCGTTCGGGGAACTCGGAGGGCATGTCGGGGTCGGACTCGCCGGCGGCGGTGCGGGCGACGTACTCGGCCACCTGGGCCTGCCGCAGCCGCTCGTTGGCCTCGCGGGCCGCGGCCGTCGCGGCGGCCGGCCAGACCCGGTCGATGGCGGCGTTGACCGCGGCACCGACGAGCACCGCGAACGCGGACACACCGATCCACAGCAGCACGGCGACGGGCGCGGCGAGGGAACCGTAGATCGTGGGGCCCTCGACGGTGCTGGTCAGGTAGATCCGCAGCAGGAAGCTGCCGAGCACCCACATGCCGAGGGCGACCAGCGCGCCGGGGACGTCCTCGATCCACGGGGAGCGGACGGGGACGGACACGTGGTAGAGCGTCGTGAGGAAGGCGATCGACAGGAGGATCACCGTGGGCCAGTAGAGGACCTGCACGACCGTCGTCGACCACGGCACGATCCGCACCACCGCGTCCGGCCCGGCCACCATCAGCGGCAGCGCGACCGAGCCGATCAGCAGGGCCACGATGAACAGCAGGAACGCCATCAGGCGGGTCTTGACGATGCCCCGCACGCCGTCGAGGCCGTACATCACGGTGATGGTGTCGATGAAGACGTTCACCGCGCGGGAGCCCGACCACAGGGCGAACAGGAAGCCGATGGAGATGACGTCGGGCCGGCCGCCCTTCATCACGTCGTGCAGGATCGGCTGGGCGATCTCCCGGACGCCCTGGTCGGACAGGACCGTGCGGGAGGCCTCCAGGAGGTTGGTCTGGAGGCTCTGGATGGTGTCGGCGCCGGTCCAGGCGTCGACGTAGCCGAGCAGTCCGATCATGCTGAGCAGCAGCGGCGGCACCGACAGCAGAGTGAAGAACGCGGCCTCGGCCGCCAGCCCGAGGATGCGGTACTCGACGCAGGAGTTGACGGTGTCCTTGACCAGCAGCCAGGCGGTCCTGCGCTTGGAGACGTTCCGGTAGAGGGCCCGCGCCCGGTGGAGGCGCCCGGACGGCGTGTCGGAGGTTTCACTTGCTGGCTGCACCCCCTAACGGTATCCGCCGGGGCCGGGCCCACTCACCCACAGGCCGGGTCTTCGCCGGCCGGTCCGGTTTCACCGGGTGCCAAGGTGCTACCCCGGGGTACGTTCGCACCATGGCAGGCAGCACCCACACCGTGACGAACCAGGTCCCGCCGCTGGTCGGGTACGACGTCTTCTCCGCCGACCGGGCCCTGGCCGCCGCGGTCGACCGGCATCTCGATCCGGAGCTGCGCGACGACGTCCTCGGCGAGCTGGGGGCACTCGGCCGGGCCTCCGGCTCGGCCCAGGTGCAGGAGTGGGGGCGGCAGGCCAACGAGAACCCGCCGCGGCTGCTCACGCACGACCGGTACGGCAACCGCGTCGACGAGGTCGAGTTCCACCCCGCCTGGCACCGGCTGCTCGGCAAGGGCGTCGCGGCCGGTCTGACGGCGGCCTGGGACCGCCCGGCCGGGCACCTGCGGCGGGCCGCCGCCTTCCTGGTGTGGACGCAGGTCGAGGCCGGCAACGGCTGCCCGCTGTCGATGACGCACGCGGCGGTGCCCGCCCTGCGCACCGACCCGGACCTGGCCGCCGAGTGGGAGCCGCGGCTGACGTCCATGGTCTACGACCGTGAGCTGCGGCCCGCGCACCTCAAGGCGGGGGCGCTGTTCGGGATGGGCATGACGGAGAAGCAGGGCGGCAGCGACGTCCGGGCGAACACCACGGCGGCGCGGCCCCTCGCCGAGGACGGGACGTACGAGCTGACCGGGCACAAGTGGTTCTGCTCGGCGCCCATGTCCGACGGTTTCCTGGTGCTGGCGCAGGCCCCGGGCGGGCTGACCTGCTTCCTGGTGCCGAGGGTGCTGCGGGACGGCACGCGCAACGTGTTCCGGATCCAGCGTCTGAAGGACAAGCTGGGCAACCGGTCGAACGCCTCCGCCGAGGTCGAGTTCGACGGCACATGGGGGCGCCGGGTCGGCGAGGAGGGGCGCGGGGTGCGCACCATCATCGAGATGGTGGCGGCGACCCGGCTCGACTGCGTGCTCGGCTCGGCGGGGCTGATGCGGCAGGCCGTGGCGCAGGCGGTGCACCACTGCACGTACCGGGAGGCGTTCGGCGGGAAGCTCGCCGACAAGCCGCTGATGCGCAACGTGCTGGCCGATCTGGCGCTGGAGTCGGAGGCGGCGACGACGCTGGCACTGCGGCTGGCGGCGGCCTGGGACGACGGCGGTGAGCAGGAGCGGGCACTGCTGCGGATCGCGGTGCCGACCGCCAAGTACTGGGTGACCAAGCGGTGCCCGCCCGTCGCCGTGGAGGCGGCGGAGTGCCTGGGCGGCAACGGGTACGTCGAGGAGTCCCAGATGCCGCGGCTGGTGCGGGAGTCGCCGCTGAACTCGATCTGGGAGGGCGCGGGCAACGTCCAGGCGCTGGACGTCCTGCGGGCGTTGCAGCGGGAGCCGGGGGCGCTGGACGCCTATCTGCGGGAGGTCGGGCAGGCGCGCGGCGCCGATCACCGACTGGACGGGGCCATCAAGAGCCTGCTGACCGAACTCGCCGACCTGGAGGGCGTGGAGGGGCGGGCGCGACGGCTGGCGGAGCGGCTCGCGCTGGTGCTCCAGGGGTCGCTGCTGGTGCGTTTCGCGCCGCCGCAGGTCGCCGACGCGTTCTGCGCGGGGCGGCTGGGCGGCGACGCGGGCGCGGCGTTCGGGACGCTGCCGCACACGCTGGATCTGGCCTCCGTGGTGGAGCGGGCCCGGCCGGTGTCCTGAGCCGACCGGCCGGTCCGTGTGCGCGGGTACGGTGCGAGCGGGCTCGGTGTGTGCGGCTCGGTGTGAGCGGGTTCGGTGCGCGCGGGCTCGGTGTGAGCGGGCTCGGTGTGAGCGGGCTCGCTGTGAGCGGATTCGGTGCGGGCGGGCTCGCTGTGTGCGGGAGCGGAGGTGGTGCTGCGCCGACACGGCACCACCCCCGCCGTACTGGCCCGTTCGAGCCGCTGAACGCCGCTCGGGACGGCGCGGATCAAGTTTCGGACACGGCCGGTCCGTCCACCAGGGTTGCAGGGGGTTGCAAGTTGCTGCCGACTGTGCGCGGACTGTGCGCACCCTCCCGGGGCAGGCGGCACTATGAGACGGACAGTCAAAAGCGACTCCGGGGGGCGCACGCGCATGGATGTCACGCACTTGGCCGCCGTCGACAGCACCCGGGCGGCCCGGGTCCTCAGCGAGGTCCGCGCCGCACGGCTGGCCGGGCAGCCCGCCCCGGTGTCACCGCGCCCGGTGATCGAGCGGTCCTGGGAGCGGATGCTGCGCGGCGGCATCGATCCGGACCACGACGTACGGGTGGACCCGCTGTCCCGCGAGGAGGTGCAGCGGCGGCGCGAGACGTCGGTATTGCGCCATGTGCTGCCGGTGCTGCGGGAGGGCCTGCTGGCGGCGGCGGACGTCGCCCACCACATCATGGTGGTGGCCGACGAGGAGGGCCGGGTGCTGTGGCGCGAGGGCAGCCCGCCGGTGCTGCGCAAGGCGGACGGGCTCGGCTTCGCACTGGGCGCGGACTGGCGCGAGGACGTCGTCGGCACGAACGGCGTGGGCACCCCGGCCGTGGTGCGCCGGCCGGTGCAGGTCTTCGCCTCGGAGCACTTCGTGCGCTCCCAGGCCGGCTGGACCTGTGCGGGCGCTCCCCTGATCGATCCGCGGGACGGCCGCCTGCTGGGCGTGGTGGATGTGAGCGGGCCGCTGGAGACGATGCATCCGGCCACGCTCGCCTGGGTCGGTTCGGTGGCGAAACTGGCCGAGGCCCGGCTGCGGGAGATGCACGTGGAGTCGCTGGAGCGGCTGCGCGCGGTGGCGGCGCCGGTGCTGGCCCGGCTGGGCGGCCGAGCGCTGGTCGTCGACCCGGACGGCTGGACGGCGGCGGTCAGCGGGATGCCGTACGTACGGCGCGTGGCCCTGCCGAAGTCACTGTCGGCGGGCCCGGCGCGGCTCCCGGCGCTCGGGCCGTGCACGCTGGAGCCGCTGGCCGGGGGCTGGCTGGTGCGGGCGGTCGCCGACGAGCCGGTGCCGCACAGCCCGGCCCGGATCGTGCTGGACCTCAGGCCGGCGCGACGCTGGTCGGTGGAGGTGCGCGGCGGGGCGGGCTCCTGGACCCGGGAACTGAGTCCCCGGCACGCGGAGTTGCTGTACCTCCTCGCCCTGAACCGCTCCGGCCGCAGCGCTTCGGGCCTCGCGGCGGACGTGTTCGGGGATCCGGCCCGGACGGTGACGGTGCGGGCCGAGATGTCGCGGGTGCGGCGGTATCTGGGGGCGTTCCTGGAGCACCGGCCGTACCGGTTCGCCGAGGAGGCCGAGGTCGAGGTGCTTCTCCCGGACGATCCCCGGGACCTGCTGCCGCACTCGACCGCGCCGGCGGTGAGCAGACAGCGCAGCGCCACACCGACGCCCTGAGGGTCACGGCGTGTGCGGAGCAGGCCCCCTGAGGGTCACCGTGCGTGCCGTACAGCCGCCCTGAAGTTCACTGTTTGTACCCGACTGCCGACCCCAGGTTCACCGTTTGTGCCCGACGGCCGCCCCCAGGTTCACCGCCGGTGCGGCACAGGCCGCCCCCAGGTTCAACGCCGGTGCCCCACAGGCGCAGCCGGCTGTGCCACCCTGAGGTTCACCGTGCGTGCCGCACAAGCCGCATCGGCGTCCTCAGGGATGCATCTTTCGCATATTTGCGGGGTCTTCGTCCGCGGCATCCCTCACCTGCCGTAGCATCCCTCTACGGACCGCCCCACCTGCTCCTCCGCCAACGTGCGGATCACCAGGCGCAGTTGGTCCGTCTCGGGAGGACGTTATGAAGCATCGCGGCAGACACCGGCGGCGCAGACGGGGCAGGGCGCTGCGCGCGACCCTGGCCGGGACGGCCCTCGCGCTCACCGCCGCCGCCACACTGATCAGCGCCTCGCAGGCCACCGTCACCGACGCCCCCGGGGCCCTGAAGCCGGTCGCCGCGTCCGACGCGACCGGGCGGCTGCCGCTGGCCGAGCACCGGGTGCCCGAGCGGTGGCTGGACCGGCTCGCGTCGAAGATGGGCCGGCCCGTCGGCGTCGGCGCGGTACTGGAGGGCGCCGACCTCCCGCTGCGGGAAGCGGCCGGCTGCCCGGCCGCCGACAAGCACCGCCTGCCGGTGGAGCCGGCGGCCACGCGCGCGTACTGCTTCGGGGCCTCCGACACCCGCGGCTGGCGGGCCGGCGCGGTCACGACCTCGGGCGACGCGGACGACGACGGCCGCTGGGGCGGCAACCGTGTGATCCTCTCCGGCTGGACTCGGGGCGCGTCGGGCGGCTCCATGGACGGCCCGGCCCCCGAGCAGGGGCTGGCCAAGGTCGCCTTCGTCGACGCGAACGACCCCGGCGCGCTGCGCTACACCTGGGCCCTGCTGGCCGTGCCGGTGGACGGCGGCCGGGACTACCGGGGGCTGGTCTCCCCGCTGTCCGGCATGGTCTGGTACCAGGACAAGCTGCTGGTGACGACCCGCGAGGGCGACCGGGACGCGCTGTACGTGTACGACCTGGACCGCATCCAGCGCGCCACCGTCGAGTCCGACGCGGTCGGCCGGGTCCGGGGCGGCTGGTCCGCGCACGGTCACCGGTTCGTGCTGCCCGCCGTCGGCGCGTACGCCCTGCCCGGCGGGGACGACGGCGCCCGGCCGGCCACGGTCTCCCTGGACCGCAGCACCTCCCCCGACAGTCTGGTCGCGGGCGCGGGGGCGCCCCCCGCCGCCGACCGCCCCCCCCGGTTGTGGCGCGGCGCGCAGAGCCCGGCCCCCCCCCCGGCCGCCCCGCGCGCCCCCCCCACCCCCGCGAGGGCGCCCCCCGGGGAGGCGGA
>NZ_JBHWFG010000039.1:11052-56038 GCF_042733745.1 Streptomyces sp. NPDC059696 | reverse complement strand
TTCATATGTTTATAAGAGACAGGGTCTGGTCGCGTCCGCGTGGGCCCCCGCGGACGACGACCGCCGCACCCGGTTGTGGCGCTACGCGCTGAGCCGGGACCCGGCCCGTTCCGGCCTGCTCGCCACCGACTCCTCCGGGAGGGCGGCCCCGGTGGAGGCGTACGACACGAAGACGGCCGAGGTGCGGGGCGTACTGGCGTACCGCTCGGGCTGGTACCTGGACCGGGCCGCGGGCACCGAGGGCGGGCACGGGACGCTGTGGCGCCAGGACACCGAGGGGGCGCGGGCCGCGGAGTGCGGCACGGACGAGACGCGGCAGTGCTGGAGCGGCGGGTCGGGTTCCCTGTCCTACTGGGAGGAGACCGGCGAGGTCTGGTCGCAGTCGGGGCGGATGCTGTTCGCGCTGCCGCTGGCGTCGGTCGACCGGGCGCTGCGCTGACCGGCACTGTCCACGGAGCGGGCCGTCGATCGACAGACGAGTGGGTCAGATGATTTTCTGACCCGTATGACCACCATCGCCGTGACCACCTGGTCCCTGGAGCAGACCGCGCCGACCGACCTGCTGCCGGCGGTCGCGCCGGACGGGGACGTCCGGGTCGTCCGCTCCGAGGTGCCCTCGCCCGAGTTCAGCCGGTTCCTGTACGCGTCGGTGGGCGGCGACATCCGCTGGACGGACCGGCTCGGCTGGTCCTACGCGCAGTGGGTGGAGCACCTCCAGCGGCCCGGCGTGGAGACGTGGGTGGCGTACGACCGGGGCACGCCCGCCGGGTTCGTGGAGCTGGAGGCCCAGGACGACGCCGTCGTGGAGATCGTCTACTTCGGCCTGCTGCCCGCCTTCCGCGGCCGGCGCATCGGCGGGCACCTGCTGTCGTACGGCACGGCCCGGGCCTGGGACCTCGCGGACCGCTGGGCGGGACTGACCCCGACGAAGCGGGTCTGGCTGCACACCTGCAGCAAGGACGGCGAGCACGCGCTGGCCAACTACCAGCGACGGGGCTTCACCCTGTTCGACACCAAGGTCGAGGAGGAGGCGGAGGTCGCCACTCCGGGACCGTGGCCTGGGGCGTTCCCCGTCTGACCTGGACGGACACCTCGGGGACACCAGATGTGACCCAGGACACCCTTGTCTTGCTCTGCGAGACAAGGGTGTCCGCATTTTGGACGAAGCTGGACTGTGTCCAGATCGCCGTGACACGCTTCCGTCATGTCTGGAACTGGAATTGCCTTGGTGAGTCGGCGGCACGTCGACCTCGGCCGCATGTCCAGCGCCATCTGTCCGGCGCACTGAGCGTACTCAGCCCGCGCCCGACATCTCTCTTTCCAGTCTCGCTCCCGCGCAATGACGCGCCTTCCGCCCTGCGTCCACGCGCGCAGGTCAGAGCCGCATTCCCGCCTGTCCGAAGGACGTATCAGCCATGGCCGCCACCCCGCAGAACCCTGCCGCCGCGACTCCGCGCCGCAAGGTGAGCCGTCACCGCGGTGAGGGTCAGTGGGCCGCGGGGCACCACACCCCACTGAACGGCAACGAGCAGTTCAAGAAGGACGACGACGGTCTCAATGTGCGGACACGCATTGAGACGATCTACTCCAAGCGGGGCTTCGACTCCATCGACCCCAACGACCTGCGCGGCCGCATGCGCTGGTGGGGTCTGTACACCCAGCGCAAGCCCGGCATCGACGGCGGCAAGACGGCCGTCCTGGAGCCGGAGGAGCTGGACGACGAGTACTTCATGCTGCGCGTCCGGATCGACGGCGGGGCGCTGACCACGCGGCAGCTGCGGGTCATCGGCGAGGTCTCGCAGGAGTTCGCGCGCGGCACCGCCGACATCACGGACCGGCAGAACGTCCAGTACCACTGGATCCGGATCGAGGACGTGCCCGAGATCTGGAACCGTCTCGAGGGCGTGGGCCTGTCCACCGTCACCGCCTGCGGTGACACCCCGCGTGTGATGATCGGCTCGCCGGTGGCGGGCATCGCCGAGGACGAGATCATCGACGCCACCCCGGCCCTGGAGGAGATGAAGCGCCGGGTCCTGAACAACCCGGCGTACTCGAACCTGCCCCGGAAGTTCAAGACGGCCATCTCGGGTTCGCCGCTGCTGGACGTGGTGCACGAGATCAACGACGTCGCGTTCGTCGGCGTCGAGCACCCCGAGCACGGCCCCGGCTTCGACGTGTGGGTCGGCGGCGGCCTGTCCACCAACCCCAAGCTGGGCGTGCGGCTCGGCACCTGGGTGTCGATCGACGACGTCCCGGACGTCTACGAGGGCGTCATCTCGATCTTCCGCGACTACGGCTACCGCCGGCTGCGCAACCGCGCCCGCCTGAAGTTCCTCGTCGCCGACTGGGGCGCGGAGAAGTTCCGGCAGGTCCTGGAGGACGAGTACCTCCAGCGCAAGCTCACCGACGGCCCGGCCCCCGCCCAGCCGTCGCAGCAGTGGCGCGACCACATCGGCGTGCACCGGCAGAAGGACGGCCGCTTCTACGTCGGCTTCGCGCCGCGCGTGGGCCGTGTCGACGGCGCGACGCTCACGAAGATCGCCGACCTCGCCGAGGCCCACGGCTCGGGCCGGGTGCGCACCACCGTCGAGCAGAAGATGATCGTCCTCGACGTCGAGGAGGACAAGGTCGAGTCGCTCGTCGAGGGCCTGGAGGCGCTCGACCTGACCGCCCGGCCCTCCTCGTTCCGGCGCGGCACCATGGCCTGCACCGGCATCGAGTTCTGCAAGCTCGCCATCGTCGAGACCAAGCAGCGCGGTGCGCAGCTGATCGACGAACTGGAGCGCCGTCTGCCGGACTTCGACGAGCCGCTCACCATCAACCTCAACGGCTGCCCGAACGCCTGCGCCCGCATCCAGGTCGCGGACATCGGTCTCAAGGGCCAGCTCATGCTCAACGACCAGGGCGAGCAGGTCGAGGGCTACCAGGTGCACCTCGGCGGCGCGTTGGGCCTGGAGGCCGGCTTCGGCCGCAAGGTGCGCGGTCTGAAGGTCACCTCCGACGAACTGCCGGACTACATCGAGCGCGTCCTGAAGCGGTTCCAGGCCGAGCGCGAGGACGGCGAGCGGTTCGCCACCTGGGCGGCGCGGGCCGGCGAGGAGGCGCTGTCGTGAGCGAGCGGATGGCCCCGTTCTACTGCCCCTACTGCGGGGACGAGGATCTGCGCCCCAGCGAGGAGGGGCACGGCGCCTGGGAATGCGCGGCGTGCAGCCGGGCCTTCTCGCTGAAGTTCCTCGGGCTGCTGGCCGAGGGACTGAAGCGATCCGACTCCGGAGGGGCACAGATATGACGACCACGCAGGAAGAGCGCACCGCCGAGGACCTGAAGGCCCTCGCCGAGCAGGCGGGCCGCGACCTGGAGGACGCCTCCGCGCTGGAGATCCTCACATGGGCGGCCGAGACGTTCGGCAAGCGCTTCTGCGTCACCTCGTCGATGGAGGACGCGGTGGTCGCCCACCTCGCCTCCCGGGCGATGCCCGGCGTCGACGTGGTCTTCCTCGACACCGGCTACCACTTCGAGGAGACCATCGGCACCCGTGACGCGGTCGACGCCGTGATGGACGTCAACGTCATCACGCTCACCCCGCGTCAGACGGTCGCCGAGCAGGACGCCGAGTACGGCCCGAAGCTGCACGACCGCGACCCCGACCTGTGCTGCAAGCTGCGCAAGGTGCAGCCGCTGGAAGAGGGCCTGAAGGACTACCGGGCCTGGGCGACCGGACTGCGCCGCGACGAGTCCCCGACCCGGGCGAACACCCCGGTGGTCGGCTGGGACGAGAAGCGGCAGAAGGTCAAGATCTCCCCCATCGCCCGCTGGACCCAGGACGACGTGGACGCCTACGTCACCGAACACGGGGTGCTCACCAACCCGCTGCTGACGGACGGCTACGCCTCCGTCGGCTGCGCCCCCTGCACCCGCCGGGTCCTTCAGGGCGAGGACGCGCGCGCCGGCCGCTGGGCGGGCCGCAGCAAGACCGAGTGCGGGCTGCACGGATGACGACGACGATTCAGGAGAGTGACGTGACGACCGGAGCCACCGTCTGGCTCACGGGTCTGCCGAGCGCCGGCAAGACCACGATCGCCCACGAACTGGCCGGCCGGCTCCGCGAGGAGGGCCACCGGGTCGAGGTGCTCGACGGCGACGAGATCCGCGAGTTCATCTCGGCGGGCCTCGGCTTCAGCCGCGAGGACCGGCACACCAACGTGCAGCGCATCGGCTTCGTCGCCGAACTGCTCGCGCGCAACGGCGTGCTGGCCCTCGTCCCGGTCATCGCGCCGTATCAGGACAGCCGGGAGGCGGTGCGCAAGCGCCACCAGGCGAACGGCACCGCCTACGTCGAGGTGCACGTGGCCACGCCGGTCGAGGTGTGCAGCGAGCGGGACGTGAAGGGCCTGTACGCCAAGCAGGCCGCGGGCGAGCTCACGGGGCTCACCGGCGTCGACGACCCGTACGAGGCACCCGAGTCGCCCGACCTGCGCATCGAGTCGCAGCACCAGACCGTGCAGGAGTCCGCGGCGTCCGTGTACGCCCTGCTCAGCGAAAGGGGACTGGCATGACGACGACCGTCGCCACCGTTTCCGAGGGGACCGAAAGCCCGTACGCGCTCTCCCACCTCGACGCACTGGAGTCCGAGGCGGTGCACATCTTCCGCGAGGTGGCGGGCGAGTTCGAGCGGCCGGTGATCCTGTTCTCCGGCGGCAAGGACTCCATCGTCATGCTGCACCTGGCGCTGAAGGCCTTCCGGCCGGCGTCGGTGCCGTTCTCGCTGCTGCACGTGGACACCGGGCACAACTTCCCGGAGGTCCTCGACTACCGCGACCGCACGGTCGAAAGGCACGGGCTGCGGCTGCACATCGCCTCCGTGCAGGACTACATCGACCGCAGTGTCCTCAAGGAGCGCCCGGACGGCACCCGCAACCCGCTGCAGACCCTGCCGCTGACGGAGAAGATCCAGGCGGAGAAGTTCGACGCGGTCTTCGGCGGCGGCCGCCGCGACGAGGAGAAGGCCCGGGCCAAGGAGCGGGTGTTCTCCCTGCGTGACGAGTTCTCCCAGTGGGACCCGCGCCGGCAGCGCCCGGAGCTGTGGAACCTGTACAACGGCCGGCACGCGCCCGGCGAGCACGTCCGCGTGTTCCCGCTGTCCAACTGGACCGAGCTGGACGTGTGGCAGTACATCGCCCGCGAGGGCATCGAACTGCCCGAGATCTACTACGCGCACGAGCGCGAGGTGTTCTCCCGCAGCGGCATGTGGCTGACCGCCGGCGAGTGGGGCGGGCCGAAGGACGGCGAGACCGTCGAGAAGCGGCTGGTGCGCTACCGGACCGTGGGTGACATGTCCTGCACCGGCGCGGTGGACTCCGACGCCGACACCATCGAGAAGGTGATCGTGGAGATCGCCGCCTCCCGGCTCACCGAGCGCGGCGCCACCCGCGCCGACGACAAGATGTCCGAGGCCGCGATGGAAGACCGCAAGCGCGAGGGGTACTTCTAGAGATGAGCACCATCACCACCGAGGAACTCGCGGAGACCACGCTCCTGCGGTTCGCCACCGCCGGCTCCGTCGACGACGGCAAGTCCACCCTCGTCGGACGGCTGCTGCACGACTCCAAGTCGGTCCTCACCGACCAGCTGGAGGCCGTGGAGCGCGTCTCCGCGAGCCGCGGCCAGGAGGCGCCGGACCTCGCGCTGCTCACCGACGGCCTGCGGGCCGAGCGCGAGCAGGGCATCACCATCGACGTGGCGTACCGCTACTTCGCCACGCCCCGGCGGCGGTTCATCCTCGCCGACACCCCCGGCCACGTGCAGTACACCCGCAACATGGTCACCGGTGCCTCCACCGCCGAGCTGACGGTGATCCTGGTCGACGCCCGCAACGGCGTGGTCGAGCAGACCCGCCGGCACGCGGCCATCGCCGCCCTGCTGCGCGTGCCGCACGTCGTGCTCGCCGTCAACAAGATGGACCTCGTCGGGTACCAGGAGACGGTGTTCGCCGCCATCGCCGAGGAGTTCACGGCGTACGCGACCGAGCTGGGCGTCCCCGAGGTCACCGCGATCCCGATCTCGGCGCTCGTCGGCGACAACGTGGTGGAGCCCTCCGCGAACATGGACTGGTACGGCGGCCCGACCGTGCTGGAACACCTGGAGACGGTGCCGGTCAGCCACGACCTGAGCCACTGCCACGCCCGGCTGCCCGTGCAGTACGTGATTCGCCCCCAGGGCCCCGAACACCCGGACTACCGGGGATACGCCGGTCAGATCGCGGCGGGCTCGTTCCGCGTCGGCGAGTCCGTCACGGTGCTGCCCTCGGGCCGGGCCTCGAAGATCTCCGGCATCGACCTGCTCGGCGAGCCGGTCGACGTGGCGTGGACGACGCAGTCGGTGACCCTCCTGCTGGAGGATGACATCGACATCTCGCGCGGCGACCTGATCGTGCCGAGCAAGGACGCGCCCGCGACCACGCAGGACATCGAGGCCACGGTCTGCCACGTCGCCGACGCGCCGCTGACGGTCGGGCACCGGGTGCTGCTCAAGCACGGCACCCGCACGGTCAAGGCGATCGTCAAGGACATCCCGTCCCGCCTCACGCTCGACGACCTGTCCCTGCACCCGCACCCGGGCCGGCTCGTCGCCAACGACATCGGCCGGGTGAAGATCCGCACCGCCGAGCCGCTGCCGGTCGACTCCTACGCCGACTCGCGCCGCACCGGCTCCTTCATCCTGATCGACCCGCACGACGGCCAGACCCTCACCGCCGGCATGGTCGGCGAGTCCTTCGCGGCCCCGGAGCCGGTCAAGGACGAGTCCGAGGACGACGGGTGGGACTTCTGACATGACCTCCCCCGACATCTACTCCACGTTCGCCAAGGAGGGCGGCCGCGTCGGCAGCGGTGTTCTCGGCAGCGGGCAGGGCGGAGTGGCGCGATGTGTGCGCTGACGTACGCGCACTGCCAGCGCGCCCTCACCCCCCACCGCCGTAGACGAAAACCTGCCGACCTCCCGGCCACGACCTGAAAGACCGTGACCGCCGGGCCTGGTGAGAGGACCACCTCCCGTGCCTGCTTCATCCGTTTATCGCCGCGGCCTCGCGGTCATCGCCGCACTTCCCCTGCTGACGCTGGCCGCCTGCGGTTACGGCTCCCAGGCCAAGGAAGACGGCGCCGCCAAGGTCGCCGCCGGGGCGAAGAAGATCGAGGGTCTCGACAGCGTCAAGATCGGTTACTTCGGCAACCTCACGCACGGCACCGCGCTGGTGGGCCTGCAGAAGGGCATCTTCCAGAAGGCCCTGGGCGCCACCGAGGTCAAGCCGGCCGTCTTCAACGCCGGGCCCTCGGAGATCGAGGCGCTCAACTCCAAGTCCATCGACATCGGCTGGATCGGCCCGTCCCCGGCGATCAACGGCTACACCAAGTCCGCCGGCAAGAACCTGCGCATCATCGGCGGTTCGGCCTCCGGCGGCGTGAAGCTCGTCGTCAACCCGGACAAGGTCACGTCGCTGAAGGACGTCAAGGGCAAGCGGATCGCCACCCCGCAGCTCGGCAACACGCAGGACGTGGCCTTCCTCAACTGGGCCGCGGAGCAGGGCTGGAAGGTCGACCCGCAGAGCGGCAAGGGCGATGTCACGGTCGTCCGCAGCGACAACAAGGTCACCCCGGACGCCTACAAGGCCGGGTCGATCGACGGCGCGTGGGTGCCGGAGCCGACCGCGTCGAAGCTGGTCGCCGAGGGCGGCAAGGTGCTGCTCGACGAGTCGACGCTGTGGCCGGACAAGAAGTTCGTGATCACGAACATCATCGTGCGGCAGGACTTCCTGAAGGAGCACCCGAAGGTCGTCGAGGCCGTGCTCAAGGGCTCGGTCGAGACCAACAAGTGGATCAACGCCAACCCGGACGCGGCGAAGGAAGCGGCGAACAAGCTGCTGGAGCAGGAAACCGGCAAGGCACTGCCGGCCGATGTGCTCGACCCGGCGTGGAAGTCGATCCGGTTCACCGACGACCCGCTGGCCGCCACCCTCAACACCGAGGCGGAGCACGCGGTCAAGGCGGGACTGCTGGAGAAGCCGGACCTGAAGGGCATCTACGACCTCGCGCCGCTGAACAAGGTCCTCAAGGCCGAGGGCGAGCCCGCGGTCGACGACGCCGGTCTCGGCGCGAAGTAAGCCCGCATCCCGAAGCCGCATGAAGAGTTCCCAGGAGGTGACGACCATGGCCACGACCCTCGCCAAGGCCGCCGACGACACCGCGTCGGTCACGCACGCCGCCCGGATCGAGCACGTGTCGAAGTCGTTCGCAGGGCCCGCCCGGCAGCAGCTCGTCCTGGACGACATCACCCTCGATGTCGCGCCCGGAGAGTTCGTCACCCTCCTGGGGGCCTCGGGCTGCGGCAAGTCCACCCTGCTCAACCTGGTGGCCGGCCTGGACCGGCCCACCGCCGGCGAGATCACCACGGACGGCCGGCCGGCGCTGATGTTCCAGGAGCACGCGCTGTTCCCGTGGCTGACCGCGGGCAAGAACATCGAACTCGCCCTGAAACTGCGGGGCGTTGCGAAGGCAGAGCGCCGGGAGCGGGCCGAGGAACTGCTCGAACTGGTGCGGCTGAAGGGCGCGCACGGCAAGCGGGTGCACGAGCTGTCGGGCGGCATGCGCCAGCGCGTCGCGCTGGCCCGTGCCCTCGCCCAGGAGAGCAAACTGCTGCTGATGGACGAGCCGTTCGCGGCGCTGGACGCCATCACGCGGGACGTGCTGCACGACGAGCTGACCCGCATCTGGCGCGAGACGCAGGTGTCCGTCCTGTTCGTCACGCACAACGTGCGCGAGGCGGTCCGGCTCGCACAGCGTGTGGTGCTGCTGTCGTCCCGCCCCGGGCGGATCGCCCGGGAGTGGACCGTCGGCATCCCGCAACCGCGCCGCATCGAGGACACCGCCGTGGCGGAACTGTCCGTCGAGATCACCGAAGAACTGCGTGGGGAGATCCGCCGTCATGGCCAGCACTGATTCGACGACCGTCGCCAAGGACGGCAACGATCTCGCCGGACTGGAGGCGGGCCTCGACGCGCTGGAGACGCGGCAGACGAGCCGGACCCCGTTCCGGCAGACCTTCACCGAGAAGATCCTGCCGCCCGTCCTCGCCGTCGCGCTGGTCGTGGCCGTCTGGCAGGCGCTCGTCTCGTTCAAGGTCGTCGACGACCCGAGCAAGCTGCCCGCACCGTCCGCGGTGTGGGACGTCGTCCAGACCGCGTGGCTCCAGGGCGAGTTGCTCGGCTACATCTGGACCAGCGTCTCGCGCGGACTGCTCGGGTTCCTCTTCGCCCTGCTGATCGGCACACCGCTCGGCCTGATCGTGGCCCGGGTGAAGTTCATCCGGGCGGCGATCGGCCCGATCCTGTCGGGCCTGCAGTCCCTGCCGTCGGTCGCCTGGGTGCCGCCCGCGGTGATCTGGCTGGGCCTGAACAACTCGATGATGTACGCGGTGATCCTGCTCGGCGCGGTCCCCTCGATCGCCAACGGCCTGGTCTCCGGTGTCGACCAGGTGCCGCCGCTGTTCCTGCGCGCGGGCCGCACGCTCGGCGCCACGGGCCTGAAGGGCACCTGGCACATCGTCCTGCCCGCCGCCCTGCCCGGTTACGTGGCGGGCCTGAAGCAGGGCTGGGCCTTCTCCTGGCGCTCCCTGATGGCCGCCGAGATCATCGCGTCCTTCCCCGACCTCGGCGTGGGCCTCGGCCAGCTGCTGGAGAACGGCCGCAACGCCAGCGACATGGCCATGGTGTTCGAGGCCATCCTCCTGATCCTGATCGTCGGCATCGCCATCGACCTGCTGATCTTCAGCCCGCTGGAGCGGTGGGTGCTGCGCAGCCGCGGCCTGCTGGTGAAGAGCTGAGTCCCATGACGAACAAGCCCGTCCTCCTGGTCATCGCCCACGGCAGCCGCGACCCGCGCCATGCCGCGACGGTGCACGCCCTGGTACGCCGGGTGCGCGCGACGCGCCCCGACGTACGGGTGGAGACGGGCTTCCTGGACTTCAACGTCCCCTCGGTGCAGGGGGTCCTGGAGTCCCTGGCGGTGCAGGGCGTGCGCGACGTCGTCGCCCTGCCCCTCCTCCTCACCCGGGCGTTCCACGCGAAGGCGGACATCCCCGCGGTCCTCGCGGACGCGCCCCCGCAGTTGCGCATCCACCAGGCGGACGTCCTGGGCCCCTCCCCGCTGCTCATGGCGGCGCTGGAACGGCGCCTGTACGAGGCGGGCCTGACGCCCGCCGACAAGTCCTCGACCGGGGTCGTCCTGGCCTCGGCGGGGTCCACGGACCCGGAGGCGATCGCAGTGATCGCAGAAATCGCGCGGGAGTGGCGGCACACCGGTTGGTGCGCCGTGCGGCCTGCGTTCGCCTCCGCTGGTTCTCCCGCGGGGTTCCCCCGCACCGAGGACGCCGTCCGCGAACTGCGCGCCCTCGGCTGCTCCCGGGTCGCCGTCGCCCCGTACGTCCTGGCCCCCGGCTTCCTCCCGGACCGCATCGCCCGCGGCGCGGCGCAGGCGGACGTCCTGGCCGACGTCCTGGGGGCGGCGCCGGAGGTGGCACGGGTGGTGCTGGAGCGGTACGAGGCGGCCCGCCTGCCCCTGCCCGCGGCGGCGAGCGCCTGACTCAGCGGAACGCGGTGAGCCTCACGCCGCCGGTTCCTGATGGGGTTCCGGCTGGAGGGCGAAGGAGTACGGGGCCCAGGGGCCGCTGATCTCCACGCGGAGGCCGGGAATGCCCTCCGCGGTCGCGAGGATGCCCGTGCGGAAGGCCTGGACGCGGTCGGCCGGGACGAGGTAGGCGTCGTTGCCGATGTTGGTGCCGGGGGCCGAGCCCGCCAGGCTGCCGCGTTCGGGGGTGTGGGTGACCCGGCCCACCGCGAGTGTGCCGGCCGTGTCGGTGAGGCGGGCGGCGGCCTGCACGACCGTGCGCCAGGCCTCCTCGTTCCTGCGTTGTCTGCGGCGGCGGACGACCTGGTAGGCACGGCCGACTCCGAGGCCCGTGACCGGGTCCGGGGCGGACTCCGTGTCGGTGTCGGGCGGGGTGATGTCCGGGGTGGCGTAGAGCTTGACGCCGATCTCGACGTGGCCCGTGAGGCGGTCGAGCAGGGAGAGGAAGTAGCCGCGGCGGGTGTCCAGAGCCTGGCGGGCACGGTCCTCGTCGGGGTAGACGGTGGCCATGCGCAGGGGCAGCACGGGGGCGCCCGAGGCGACCAGGGCGGCCACCACGGCGTGGTGGGAGCGGACCGTGGACTCCAGCCAGTCCACGTCGTGCAGATGGGCCTGGAGAGGGATGTCGTCGTAGTCCCCGGGCGGGACGTGCCCGATGGCGAAGGCGAGCTGGGGGCCGGAGACCGCGGGGGCGACCAGGTGGATCGGTTCTCCGGCGACGCCGCGCAGGTGGGCCGCGGCCGCCGCGGCTTCGGGGGTGCGGCGCAGGACCGCGTAGGCGTAGACGAGGTTCGTGTCGCTCATGACTGCGGGCTCCTGTCGGTGACCGTGCGATTCCTCTCGCGAGACTCCGTTCTCGTGCCGTGCGTCCCTAGGTACGCAGAGGGCGTCGGTGGTGTTCACGTGAAGCCGCGGCGGTTCGGCCGGCCCCGGGAGCGGGCCCGGTACGCCGTTCGGCCCGCCGGATGCGCCGCGGGGAGCCGGGCCCGTCAGCGTCGGAGCCGGGCCGGGCCGGTCCTCAGGTCGGCCGTTCGCTGAACGGGGTCGCCTGGTGGAACCAGAGCAGCCAGCGGCCCTCCGTGCACCGCCACAGCGAACTGCGGTGCGCCCGGCTGCCGTCGTACTCCGTGTCGTACGTGAGGTGCACGAGGTCCGGGGCGAGCTGGACGCCGCGCAGGGCGGAGACGGCCACGGGGCGGGCTCCCTGCTCGGCGGTGGCGGCCAGGGAGGCGATGATGGCCGCCCGGCCCCAGTGCCGGCCCGACGCGCCGAACTCGTGGAACTCGGGGTGGAGCAGCGCCCCGACCCGCTCGGGCGAGCAGCGGATCTCCGGGGTGAGCAGCGCGAGTTCACCCTCCATCGCGGACTCGACGGCCGGGTTGTGCTCAGGCATCCGTCATCTCCACGAGCTTGACGACGGTGTTCCAGTTGCGGGTCGTGGCGATCACGCCCTTGGTGACGCGTGGTTTCGACAGGTGTTCGGCCAGCTTCGAGCGGCCCAGGCCGTTCGGGGCGTACAGGTACAGGGCCCGGTCGCCGAGGCGGAACTCCTCGGGGCGGTAGGCCTCCTGGTCGATCTCCGCGAAGCGGTCGGGGGTGACGGGGGCGGAGAAGTAGGTGACGTGGAGCTGCTTGGGCTCCAGGTCGGCGGCCGGGAAGGGGCAGGCGTCGGCGATCGCCCTGAGGTAGGCGTGGTCGCGCACGATCACGTCGACGCCGAAGCCGAAGCGCTTCTCGAGGGCCCGCGCGATCTCGGCGGCCAGCGCGTCCTCGCCGCCGCGGCCGCAGGAGAACACGGCCTGGCCGCTCTGCAGGTAGGTGCGGACGTCGTCGTGGCCGAGGTCCGTCAGGAGTGTGCGCAGGTCGGCCATGGGGACCTTCCTGCTGCCGCCCACGTTGATGCCGCGCAGCAGGGCCGCGTATCTCGTCGTCATCCGCACACGATAAGGCGGCCGTCGTGCCCCGTGGGGGTGGGCACGACGGCCGCTGCGGGCAGGTGCCCGGCCCCGTAAATTACTCACCGGTCGTTGCGGGGCACAACCGTCTGCTCAGGATCCACACACCCGGGGCGCCGGCATGCCGGGCGATAGGTGTAAGGGGCCACGGTCCCCCGGGGTCCTCCCCAGTGGGGAGAGGGGCGCTCCATGGGGATGAGTTCCGGCCCCCTCACTTCACCGGACAGCACGACGAGATGGCTTTATCCGGCCCCTACCTTCGAAGCGGAAGGGGGCGGCAGGGGGCCGTCGCCGCATCACGAGGGGGCAAGCCCGTCATGGGGAACGGAGACATACGGGTGCGGGGACTCGCCGCCCGGGCCGGCGGCTGGAGCGCCCGGCACCGATGGGCTGCCGTCGGGATCTGGGTGCTGTTCGTCGTCCTGGCGATGGGGCTCGGTTCGGCGGCGGGCCGGGTCGACGTCAAGGACAGCGACCAGCTGAAGGGCGAGACGCACACCGCCGCGCGGATCATCGAGGACGCCGGGATCGACGAGCCGGCCGGTGAGACGGTGCTGATCCAGGCCAGGGGCGGTGAACTGAAGGCGACGGACGGCGAGTTCCGGGACGCCGTCGACGCCGTCGTGCGAGCGGTCCGGGAGACCGGCCGGGTCACCGAGGTGACCTCACCGTACGACACGAAGACGATCTCGAGGGACGGCCGCAGCGCGCTCGTGCAGTTCGACGTGCGCGGCGAGCCGGACACCGCCGGTGAGCGGATCGAGCCGGTGCTGAAGGCCGTCGAGGGCGTCCAGCAGGACCACGAGGCGCTGCGGATCGAGGAGATCGGCGGCGCCAGCATGATGAAGACGTTCGACGACGCGTTCGGCGACGACTTCAAGAAGGCCGAGTACTCCGCGGTGCCGGTGGCGTTCGGCATCCTGCTCATCGCGTTCGGCGCGCTGGTCGCGGCGCTGCTGCCGGTGGCGCTGGCGATCACCGCGATCATGGCGACGATGGGTCTGATGGGTGTCGTCAGCCACTTCCAGCCGATGAGTGAGACGGCCAACTCCGTGATGCTGCTGGTCGGCATGGCGGTCGGTGTCGACTACTGCCTGTTCTACCTGCGCCGGGAGCGTGAGGAGCGGGAGGCCGGCCGGGACGCGCAGACGGCCCTGCGGATCGCCGCGGCGACCAGTGGCCGGGCGATCGTGGTCTCGGGTGTCACGGTGTGCGTGGCCATGGCGGGCATGCTCTTCACGGGTCTCGCCGAGTTCGAGGCGATGGGCCTGGCCTCGCTGATGGTGGTGGCCGTGGCGATGGTGGGGTCCGTGACCGTGCTGCCGGCGCTGCTGTCGCTGCTGGGCGGCCGTGTCGAGAAGGGCCGCATTCCGTTCCTGCGGCGGCGCAAGCGGGGCGGCGGCAACGGGGGCGGCACTGGCGGCGGTCAGGACAGCCGGTTCTGGACGGCCGTGCTGCGGCGGGTCCTCGCCAAGCCGGTGGTCGCCGTGGTCGTGGCGGCCGGTGCGCTGCTGGCCATCACGGCTCCCGCGCTCGGCATGAAGACCCAGCAGCTGACCCTGGACCAGGAGTTCGGCGACTCGCTGCCCATCGTGCAGACGTACAACCGGCTCAACGACGCCTTCCCGGGAGGTTCCGAGCCCGCGGAGGTGGTCGTCAAGGCGCGGGACATCAACGCGCCGGAGGTGAAGTCCGCGCTCGCCGACTTCCGTGACCGGGCGATCAGTTCGGGTGCCTCGCGCGGCCCGGTGGAGATCAAGCTGCACGACGCGCAGAACGTGGCCTTCGTCTACGTCCCGCTCGTCGGCGGCTCCGACCTGGACAAGGCGGGCGCGAGCCTGGACAAGCTGCGCGACGAGGTGCGGCCGGCCACGCTCGGCAAGGTCGACGGGGTGGAGGCGCCGATCACCGGGCAGGTGGCCGGTTCCCAGGACTTCAACGACCAGCTGGCCGGCGCCGTGGTCCCGGTGTTCGCGTTCGTCGTGGTCTTCGCCTTCGCGCTGATGCTGCTGTCGTTCCGCTCCCTGACCATCGCGATCACCTCGATCGTGCTGAACCTGCTGTCGGTGGGGGCCGCGTACGGCATTCTCGTCGCCGTCTTCCAGCACGGCTGGGGCGCGTCCCTGGTGGGCGCGGAGGGCGTCGGCGCGATCATCACCTGGCTGCCGCTGTTCCTCTTCGTGATCCTGTTCGGCCTGTCGATGGACTACCACGTGTTCGTGGTGTCCCGGATCCGGGAGGCGCGGCTGCGGGGCCTGACGACGAACGACGCGATCCGGCACGGCGTGGTCACCACGGCGGGAGTGGTCACCAGCGCCGCGGTCATCATGGTCGCCGTGTTCGCGATCTTCGGGACGCTGTCCATGCAGTCCATGAAGCAGATGGGCGTGGGCCTGGCGGCCGCGGTGCTCATCGACGCGACGATCATCCGGGGCGTGCTGCTGCCGGCCGTGATGGCGCTGCTCGGCGAGCGCAACTGGTACCTGCCGAAGTGGCTGCACCGGCTGCCGGACCTCACGCACGACGAGACGCCGCAGGCGGTCGCCGCAGCGTCGGCACGCGAGGGTGAGGGCGAGCCCCTCAAGGTCTGATCCCCGCGTGCGAAGGGGCCCGTCGGTTTCGGGGGAAGCCGGCGGGCCCTTCCGTGTGCGTCACGCCCGGCAGGCGGTCCGGAGCACCGGACCGGCCGCCCCACGACGGCGGTCGGTCACCAATGACTGCTGCCCACCAGGTAGGTGATGCCCGCGAGGACGGCCAGGACCAGCACCGGGATCGCCAGGCCCTTCGCGACGGCGGTCAGGGTGCGCACACCGCTCACCGCCCGCTTCGTGTAGTGCTCGCCCCGTGCGCCCAGTTCGTGCCGGGCGAACGCGCCGACGGCCGGCGCCGCCGCGCCGGTGATCAGGCACACGATGAGCGGGGTGAGCGCTCCCTGCTCGCGGAGGTTGTTCTCGACGTTGCCGTTCACCCCCGCGTCGCCCCGCTCCACGAGGGCCACCACCGCCCTCTGGAGGGACAGTACGAGCGTGGCGACGGCCGTGACGGCGAGGGCGAGGGCGGCACCGGCCAGGGCGGGAGCGCGTCGGGACGGGGGCGGCCGGTCCGTCACCTCCTCGTGCGCGGCGGGCCGGGACGGCGGCTTCCGGGGCTGCGGCCGGTCGGCGGGGGCCGGGGGCGGCTTCCCGGGCCGGGGTGGAACGCGGGGAGGCTCGATGATCACGGTGTCCCGCTTGTCGGCCGGTCCGGGCGCCGGCCTCGGGGGACCGCCGGCACCACCGGAGCCGACGGCACCGCCGGCATCACCGGAGCCGCCGGCATCACCGGAGCCGCCGGAGGGGGTGGAGGGACCGGAGGAGCCGGGTTCGGGTCCGTCGCGGCCGGGCGTCCGGGCCGGTGCCACGTCCGCCTCGACGTGGATCACCGCCTCGTCGGCCACGCCCTTGAGGACGACGTCGCCGGACAGGCGTCCCTCCGCGGCCGTGTCGACCCGGATCGCCAGACCCTCGCGGGTCGGATCCACCCTCAGCCACGACTGGCCGGGCTGGGCCACGCAGTGCCGGGCGAGCGGTGGGCCGTGCAGGGTCACGGACCGCTTCTCGGGCGTCGCTCCCCTGGGCACCTGGCCGAAGTCCAGGCGGTCCGGGGACGGGGCCAGGCGGATCTCGCTCAGGGCCTCCGACGCCAGGTCGGCGATCTGCTGGATGTCGTTGCGGGCGACGTCCTCCAGGTGCTGACGCGCCCCTTCGGCGACGGGCAGCTCCGTGTGCCGCAGCCGTTTGCGCAGTTCCAGCACGGCGCCCTGCCGGGTGAGGACCTCGTCACTGGCCAGGGCGGCCCGCAAGGCGGGCGGCGAGGGAATGGCGACGATCTTGATGCGGCCGCGCCGGCTGTGTGCCAGGTGCAGTTCCCCCTGCAGCTCCGCCGACTTCTTCGGCGTCTGATGGGGGTTCTGCTCCCGTACGTGCCGGTAGACGTACTCGTACAGGTCGTCGAGCGAGACGTTCCCGTCCGCGTCGAGGTCGGCCTCGCCGGTCTCCAGGCCTTCGACCACCGCGTGCGTGAACACCGAGGGCCGGGCGGCGGAGTTCTCGGCGAGCTCGTCGCCCTCGAAGGAGTACTCCATGGAGTCGGACGCGGTGATGACGGCCCAGCCCCGCCCGCTGACCGGCTCGTCCTTCGCGAACGACTCGAGGACGTTGACCTCTCCCGCGGCACGCACGGAGGCCGAGCCCCGGGAGAAGGCGCCGCCGTAGCAGCAGTCGAGGAACAGGACGCTGCGGCCCGCCCGGGTGGCGGACAGGCAACCGCGGACGAACTGGGAGGGGACGGCGGTGGCGGCCAGCAGCGGGGGCTCGGTGTCGCTCGCCGCGAAGTACAGCTCGCCCGACTCGCTCTTGAGGCCGTGGCAGGAGAAGTGCAGCAGGAGGGTGTCGGCGCGGCGGCGGTCGTTGAAGAAGCCCTGGATGCGCCGGCGCATGACGTCGGCCGAGGCGTTGTGCACGACCTCCACCTCGAAGTCGCCGATCTGCGGGTCGTGCAGCACCCGCTCGAGAGCGGCGGCGTCCTCGGCGGGCGCCCTGAGCTTCTTGAGGCCCTGGTCGGCGTACCGGTCGTTGGCGATGATCAGGGCGTGGCGGGTGTCGGTCATGGCTCTGCTCCGGCCGGGGAATGACGCGCGAGGAAGATCTCGAACGCCTGGGCGACCTGATCGTCGGTCGCCTCGGACACCTCCAGGACGTCGTCGCCCATCCGCAGGTGCACGGTCTGGCGGGTGTCGTGGCGACGGCCCATCCACGACCGGATCACGGTGATCACCTGGTTCAGGGCGGTCGCCGAGCTGCCCAGGGTGACCAGCAGGGCGCCGATCTGGGTGACGTCAACGGCCCGTGCTCCGGGCGGGACCTCCCCGCCGGGCAGGGCGGTGACGTCGTCCACGTCGAGATCGAGCAGTTCCTCACGCAGGTAGCCGGTCAGCTCCGCGACGCGTTCGGCTTCCGCGTCCTCTTCGGTGAGGAGGATGTGCAGTTCGTTCTCCACCGGTTCACCCCTTCGTCCGTGGTCGTCGGGGTGGCGCGGAGTCGGAGGGTCGGTGGGCTCCACGTCATCATGTCCAGTCTCCGCCGCCCGGAGCAGGGCGACAAGTCACCCGGGGACGAATGAAATTGACGGCTCAACCGCACGGTTGCGCGTTCAACTGACGAGGTCATGGTCCGCGTACCGGCACTACGCCGGCCGGCGCACCTGAAGCATCCGGTCGTCGCAGTGCACGATCTCCAGCTCCCGGTCCGGACGCGCGCCCCAGAAGCTCAGGACGAGGTGACGGTCCGACACCAGCCGCCAGCGGCCCGGCACGGCGCCGGGGGCGTCACCGCGGCCCAGCGGATGGTCGACGACGGTGCCGTCCGGGGCGAACTCCATGCCGCGGCGCCCCCGCGCGGGCGGGAAGGGGAAGTCGTCCGGCCGGTAGACCCGCACGTCCTCGTGGTCCTCCTCGTAGGAGTGGAACCAGGAGCGGAACAGGTCCGGTGAGGGCTCTCCCATGGCCCGGCCCCCTCGCTCACCCGACGGCATCCGTACTGTCGCTCTCGCACGTAAATGACTAGAATTATCAGTGTATGGGTTCGGAGGGAACGGGCAACCGACCGCTCCGCCCGGCGTCGCCCGGCCCTCGCGGCGCGTGTCAGACGCGCAGGTCCGCAGCCGCGTGCGCGGCACCCCCAGCTCCCCCCGAGGGACACGCCATGTCCGATGCACAGGCATTCCTTCGCGCCACTTCGCCCGACTACAGCCGCTGGTGCGGCGCCATGGAGGTCCACCGCAGACTCCTCACCCTGAACCCGGAGTACGCCGAGAACCGGGCCCTGATCGAGAACACCGCGTTCGCCTACGAGTCGATGGATCAGGTCACCCCCCGGCAGGGCCTGATCGACATCCCCGTCGTCGTGCACGTCGTGCACAGCAACCCCGAGCAGAACGTGAGCGACGCCCAGATCCACAGTCAGATCGACGTGCTCAACCAGGACTTCCGAGCGAGCAACCCGGACGTGAGCAAGGTGCCCGCGGTCTGGCAGGACCTGGTGGCCGACGCGCGCCTGCAGTTCCACCTCGCCCGGACCGACCCGCTGGGCCGCCCCACGGACGGCATCACCCGCACCGAGAGCGCGGTCGACGACTGGGACACCGACGACCTGGTCAAGTTCAGCCTGAGCGGCGGCCAGGACGCCTGGCCCGCGGACATCTACCTGAACCTCTGGGTCTGCCAGTTGCGCCGCGGGCTGCTGGGTTACGCCCAGTTCCCCGGGGGCGCCGCCTCCACGGACGGTGTGGTCGTCACCCACACCGCCCTCGGGACCACCGGTACCGCGACGGCGCCCTTCGGCGGCGGCCGCACGGCCGTCCACGAGATCGGGCACTGGCTGAACCTGCGGCACATCTGGGGTGACGACGACGAGGGCTGCAGCGGCAGCGACTTCGTCTCGGACACCCCCAACCAGGCCGGGGCGAACACCGGTACACCCACCTTCCCTCACGTGACGTGCACCAACGGGCCGGACGGCGACATGTTCATGAACTACATGGACTACACGGACGACGCCGCGATGTTCATGTTCACCAAGGGCCAGTCGGCACGCATGGACGCCACGCTCGACAACGCCCGCCTGACCCTGACCCGTCAGGCCGTCGCGGTGTGACGACCGGCTGACGCGACCGGGTGGAAACCCTCCCCGACGCACCCCTGCGTGCGCCTGTGCGCTTGTGTGCCTGTGCGTCCGTGCGTCCGTGCGTCTGTGCGTCTGTGGGCCGACTAGCGCCGTACGGCGGCCAGTTCGGCCTCGATGAGGTCGGCCGCGTGCTGGGTGCCGCCCTCCTGGGCTGCCTCTGCCTGCAGTTCCTTCAGGCGCCGGGCCACCTCCGGGTCGTCGAGCAGGGCGAGGGCCGCCGCGCGCAGCGTCTCCCCGGTCGCCTCCTCGGTGGGGACGCAGCGGGCGACGCCGAGGCCCTGCAGCGTCTCGGCGTTGCCGAACTGGTCCGCGGCCTGCGGCACGGCGATCATCGGCGTGGCGGTGACGAGGCCCTCCTGGCTGCCGCCCATGCCCGCGTGCGTGACGAACAGGTCGGCCTGCTTCAGGATCGCCAACTGCGGCACCCAGGTGCGCACCTCGACGTCGGCCGGGACGTCCGCGAACTCGGCCGGGTCGAGGTGCTTGCCGATCGAGAGCACCAGGTGCCAGCCGGGCAGATCACCGAACGCCTTGACGCACTCCCGGTAGAAACCGGGCTGCTTGGTGAAGGCGGACCCGAGGGAGACGAGCACGACCTTCTCCGCGTCGGCCGGCCGCTGCCAGCCGCCCTCGGCGGCGCGGTCGCCCTGGCAGGCGCCGACGAAGGAGTACACGCTCCGGTCGACGCGGTCCGCGTGGGGCTGGAGCGCCTTCGGGAGCAGCACGATCGAACGGTCGGGCCGGCCCCCGAAGTCGTCGGGGTGCAGCGTGATGCCGTTGGCCACCAGCCAGGCCTGGAAGCGGGCGTAGTAGGCCTGCCCCCGTGCGGTCTTCTTCGGCTCCTCCCACAGGGGCCGGGCGACCTCCTCCTCGTACCCCTCCCAGGCGACCATGGCCGGTGAGAGGGAGACCGCGGGCACGCCCCAGCGGTGGGCGAGCACGCGGCCCGGGTAGGAGGCGATGTCGTGCAGGACGAGGTCCGGCTCGTCACCCTCGTAGGCCTCGATCAGCTGCGGGAGGGCCTGGACGGCGTCGTCCAGGAACGGCTCGACGTTGTCCAGCAGGGTGTTCCCCCACGCCTCCGGGTCGTCGTCGGGCGAGGGCAGGATCGAGTTCCAGGGCTTCACCTCGGCGCCGGTCTCGGCGACCTTGCCGGCGAAGACGGGCGGGATCGCGTAGGTCACCCGGTGGCCGCGTGCCACGAGCTCGCGGATCACCTCCAGACTCGGGTTCACGTGGCCGTGGGCGGCGATGGAGAACATGGCGATGTGGGCGCGACGGGTCATGCGCCGACCTTAAACGAGACGAGACGTCTCGTGCAACCGGCTTGTCGGGCCAGGGGGTCAGCGCTGGTAGCGCGCCAGCACGAGATTGCCGTCCTCCTCCAGACGTCGGCGCAGTTCTCCGAGGCCGATCGCCCCGCTGTAGTACTCCTGGAAGGCGGGCGTGGCGACCTTGTCCTTCCACTCCGGGTAGCCGCGTACGGACTGGGCCGGTGCCGGTCGCAGGTGCCCGGCGAGGGCCGTGCCGATGTCCCAGCCGTCCTTCCTCCGGTGCAGGGCCGGGTCCTTCAGGGCCTGCCGGCCGGTGGGCAGCATCCAGTCGCCGAGGGCGAGCCGGACCATGTTCGGCGGCCTGAGGAAGAAGTCGAGGAACCGCGCGGCTTCCTTCTTGTACGGGCAGTCCTCGGCGATCGAGAGGGTCTGCGGGCTGACGCCCTGGGTGAGCCCGCCCGCGCCCGCCGGGGCCGGCAGCACCTGCCATGCGAAGCCTTCCGGGGCCTGCTGCGCGATCTGCTGGCGGTAGGAGAATCCGAGCGGGACCATCGCGTACCGGCCCGCGAAGAAGCCGGGCAGGGTGTCGGAGCCACCGCTGCCCAGGGTCGTCGGCGAGGCGCTGCCGTCGGTGTTCGCCTGGGCGTGGACGGTGCGCGGCACCACTTCGTCCGCCGCCCCGAACCGGACCGTCACCTTGCCGTCCCCACCGCGGTGGAAGAGCTGTCCGCCCGCCGACAGGGAGAGGTTGAGCGTGGCGGAGACGGGTTCCTTCAGGGGCCAGGCGACACCGAACCTGCCCGGGCCGCTGAGCCGTTCGGTGACGCTGCGGAACTCGGTCCAGCTCCACGGCTCTTCGGGAGTCGGTATCCGCACCCCGGACCGTCGCAGCCACGTGGCGTTGGCGATCAGCACGCGGGGTTCCTGGAGGAACGGGACGCCGTAGACGCCGTCCCCGAAGGTGGTCGTCTCCCAGCCGCGCCGCGGGATGTCGGACCTGAGTCGCGCGGACAGCAGCCCGGTGAGGTCGGCCAGGTAGCCGCCGTGGGCGAAGTCCGCCAGGTCGTCGGAGGCGTCGTGGACGATGTCGGGTGCCTCGCCGCCCTCGAACGCGGTGAGGAGCTGGTCGTGGACGCTGTCCCAGGAGCCCTGGACGTACTCGACCCGGACGTCGGGATGGGTGGCGTTCCACTCCCTCACCAGCTGCTTGTTGACCTCGACGGACTCCTCCTGCCAGGCCAGGGACTGGAAGCGCAGGGTGATCCGGCCGTCGTCGCGGGTGCCGCCGGCGGAGCAGCCGCCGAGCAGCAACAGCAGGACCAGGGCCAGCAGACGGGTGCGCATCAGCTCTTCACCGCCCCGGTGAGCATGCCGCCGGTGATCCGCCGCTGGATGAGCGCGAAGACGATCAGGGAGGGCAGGGTCGCGAGGAACGCGGCCGCCGCGAGCGGACCCAGGTCGGCCACGCCCTCGGCGCCGATGAAGTGCGTGAGGACCACCGGAAGGGTCTGTTTCTCCGGGGTCTTGAGGAGCACGAGCGCGAAGAAGAACTCGTTCCACGCGGTGATGAACGCGAACAGTCCGGTCGCCACGATGCCCGGCGCGAGCAGCGGCGCGGTCACCGACACCAGCGTGCGCACCCGGCCCGCCCCGTCGACCGCCGCGGCCTCCTCCAGTTCGGCCGGCACGGCCCGTACGTAGCCGGCGAGCATCCACAGCGCGAAGGGCAGCGCCCACACCACGTACACCAGCACCAGTCCCGGCACGGAGTCGATCAGGCGGAGGTTCTTCAGGACGAGGAAGAGCGGGATGATCAGCAGGACGAAGGGGAACGCCTGGCTGACGACGACCCAGCCCGTCACCGCCTTCGCGAGCCGGGCGCGGCGCCGGGCGAGGACGTAGGCCATCGGCGTCGCGATCAGCACGGCGACGACCGCCGCCGCGAGCGCGGTGACCAGCGAGTTGACGGCGGCGTGCAGCAGCGGCTGTTCGTCGAAGGCCTGCCGGAAGTTGGCGAGGGTGGGGTCCTCGGGGATCCACGACGGGTGCAGGCTGCCGAGCTCGCGCGGCGGCTTGAACGCGGTGGAGAGCAGCCAGAGGAACGGGAAGGCGAGGAAGACGAGGTAGGCGAGCAGCGCGGTGTACTGGCCGACGCGGGCCGGTGTGCGGGTCCTCACGCGTCGTCACCTCCCCTGAGGCGGCCGGCGAGGAAGACGGCCAGGGCGATCGAGATCACGGCCACCATCACGCATCCCATCGCCGCCGCGTAGCCGAACTGCCCGTACCGGAAGGCCTCTTCGTAGGCGAAGAGCATCGGCAGCCGGGTCCGGCCGCCGGGGCCGCCGCTGGTCAGCACGTAGACCAGGGCGAAGGAGTTGAGGTTCCAGATGAGGTTCAGGGCGGTGACGGCGAGGGCGATGGGCCTGAGGGAGGGCCAGGTGACCGTGCGGAAGCGGCGCCAGGCGCCGGCGCCGTCGACCGCCGCCGCCTCGTGCAGTTCGCGCGGGGTGTTCTGCAGTCCGGCGAGCAGCGCGACCGTCGTCTGCGGCATGCCCGCCCAGACGCCGACCACGATCACCGCGGGCAGCGCGGTCGCCAGTCCGCTGAGCCAGTCCCGGCCCTCGCCCAGGCCGAGGTCGCGCAGGGTCTCGTTGAGGATGCCGGCGTCGGGGTGGTAGACGAGCCGCCACATCACGCCGACGACGACCTCGGGCATCGCCCAGGGGACGATCGCGAGGGCGCGGGCCGGCCAGCGCAGCCGCAGGTCCTGGTCGAGCAGCAGCGCGAGGCCCAGCGCGAGCAGGAACTGCGGCACGGTCACGCCCACCGCCCACACCAGTCCGACCCGGAACGACTCCCAGAACAGCGTGTCGTGCAGCAGGTCTTGGAAGTTGAGGGCGCCGATCCACTGTGTGGGCTCGGTGCGGCCCGACTGGGCGTCGGTGAAGGCCAGCAGGATGCCGTACAGCAGCGGCCCGACGCTGAGGACGAGGATGGGGATCAGGGCGGGCAGCACCAGGAACCAGGCACCGTGGTCGACGGCCGGCCCGGGCCGGTCGGGGCCGGGTCCGCGTCGGGCCCGCCCCGGCGGCGAGGGCGGCGTGGGGGGTGCGGCCTCGGTCACCGATGTCACGGAATCAGCCCCTCTGCACGGCTCGCCGGCCCGGTCATGCTCGTGCAGGCCTTCTGCATCGTCAAGACACCGCGTACACCGTCCGACCTGTGCCGATGCGACACTGGCCGGTGGATGGCCGGAACCTGACGGCCGGGGCGTGGACGACGGAGGCTGACGATGGACGAGGCGCGCGCACGGGACGTACTGGACGCGGCGGGGGTGCTGCCCGGTGCGGTCCACGAGGCGCGGCTGCTCGCCCTGGGCGAGAACGCGGTGTTCGCCGCCGGTGACCTGGTCGTCAAGGTCGGCCGGGACGCCGTACTCCTCGACCGGGCGCGCCACGAACTGGAGGTGGCGCGGTGGCTCGCCGGGGCCGGGGTGCCGGCGGTGCGGGCGGCCGAGCCGGAGGCGCTGCTGGTCGACGGGCATCCGGTGACGGTGTGGCACCGGCTGCCGGATGCCGTACGGCCCGCCGAGCCGCGGGATCTGGCCGAACTGCTGCGGGTCGTGCACGCCACGCCGCTTCCTCCCTTCGAGCTCCCGGCCCGCGATCTGCTGGGCGGTGTGGAGCGGTGGCTGCGGCTCGCGGGGGACGCGATCGACCCCGCGGACGCTGCGTATCTGCGCCGGCGGCGGGACGGGTTCGCCGCCCGGGCCGCCGCGCTCACACCGCATCTGCCGCCGGGGCCGATCCACGGGGACGCGCTGCCGCGCAATGTGCACATCGGACCCGACGGGCCCGTGCTGGTGGATCTGGAGACGGTGTCCGCGGATCTGCGGGAGCACGATCTCGTGGTGATGGCGCTGTCCCACGACCGGTACGGGATGCCGGACGAGGCGTACGCGTCGTTCACGGAGGCCTACGGCTGGGACGTGCGCGGCTGGGAGGGCTGCGGTGTGCTGCGGGGGGCCCGGGAGACGGCCAGTTGCGCGTGGGTGGCTCAGCACGCGCCGGGCAACCCGAAGGCGCTGGCCGAGTTCGAGCGGCGGGTGCGGTCCCTCAGGGACGGGGACGAGACGGTGCGGTGGTACCCGTTCTGACGGCAGGCGAGCCCTCCCGGACCGGTTCGCCGGCCGGCTCCCGCAGGGGCCAGGTCCCGTCGACCGAGGCGGTGGGGTCGCCCTTGCCGCGCAGGAAGCTCTGGAAGTCCGCCGCCCACTGCGCGTACCACTCGATCTGACGGTGGTGCAGGGCCGCCGGCCCGAGCATGGCGATCTTGGGGTGGCGGTCGGCTATTGCACCGGCCAGTCGGGCCGCGGCGAGGGCGTCGGCCATGGCGTCATGCGCGGTGTCGAGGACGACGCCGTACTCGGCGCAGACCGCTTCCAGGTTGCGTTTGCCGCGGCGGTAGCGGTCGACCTGGCGGTCGATGGTGTACGGGTCGATCACGGGTGCCGGGTCCACGCCGCCCAGACGGTCCCGCAGGGACGGCAGCCCGTGGCGCCGCAACTCCGCGGCGAGCAGGGTGAGATCGAACGTGGCGTTGTAGGCGACGACCGGTACGCCCGACGTCCAGTAGGAGGTGAGGACGTCCGCCAGGGCGTCCGCCACCTGGTCGGCCGGTCTGCCCTCGGCCGCCGCCCGCTCGTTGCTGATGCCGTGCACCGCCACCGCGTCCTCGGGGATCGGCACTCCCGGGTCGGCCAGCCACGCGCGGCGCCCCATCGGCTCTCCGCCCCTGACCTCGATCACGGCCCCCGTGACGATGCGCGCCTCGCGCGGATCCGTACCCGTCGTCTCCAGGTCGAAGCCGACCAGCAGCTCCCGGTGCCAGCCCATGGGCGGTCCCCCTTCTTGTGGTTCGTTCCCCCAGTGGTCCCCACCTTCGCACGCACCACTGACAATCAGAGGATCGCGTTCCGCTCCCCCCCGGCCGCGGACCGGAGAACCACCGTCCACCGGGGCGCGGTTCAGGACACCGGCCGCGAATCCGCCCACATCACCTCGAACTCTTCGCGATAGGTGGGGAAGAGGCCGCTTTCGTCCGCCTCGCCCGACTTCACCACCTTGCTGCCGTTGCGCAGCACGAACACCGGTGCCTCCATGCCCCGGGTGCGGCGCAGATAGTTCTGGACGACCGCGATGCCGTCCGCGCCGTCGCCGTCCACCAGGTACGCCGTGAAGCGGGGCGTCTCGTCGAAGACCTGGATCTCGAAGGCGCCGGGGTCGCGCAGCCGGGCCCGCACCCGGCGCATGTGCAGGATGTTCATCTCGACGGCCCGGCTGAGTTCGCCGCGTTTGATGCCCAGTTCGCGCTCGCGGCGCTTGACCGCGCTGGAGGCCGGGTTGAGGAACAGCAGCCTGACCCGGCAGCCGGATTCGGCCAGCCGCACCAGGCGCCGGCCGGAGAAGTTCTGCACGAGCAGGTTGAGGCCGATGCCGATCGCGTCGAGACGGCGTGCGCCGCCGAAGATGTCCTCGGCCGGGAACTGCCGCATCAGCCGTACCCGGTCCGGATGGACGGCGACGACGTCGGCGTACCGGTCACCGACCAGGTCCTCGACCGCGTCGATCGGCAGCCGTCGCGCCGAGGGCACGTCACCGCCCGCGCCGAGCATCTCCAGCAGCCGGGCGGAGGCCCGCTCGGCCTGGTTCAGCACGGCCTCGGACAGGGCCCGGTTGCGGGAGACGACGTTGCGGGTGACCTCCAGCTCGTCCAGGGCGAGTTCGACGTCCCGGCGGTCGTCGAAGTACGGCTCGAAGCAGGGCCAGTGCTGCACCATCAGCTCGCGCAGCTGCGGCAGGGTGAGGAAGGAGAGGACGTTGTCGTCGGCCGGGTCGAGCAGATAGCCCTTGCGGCGGCTGACCTCGCGGACCGCCACCGCGCGCTGCACCCACTCCTGACCGGCCGGCCCGGCGGCGGCCACCACCCAGTCCTCGCCGTGCACGGGCTCGTACACGGGCCGCAGCACCGCGGCGACGACCGCGCGCAGCCGCTGCTCGACGAGGTTCAGCCAGATGTAGGCGCGGCCGGCCCGCTGGGCGCGGGTGCGCACCTCACGCCAGGCGTCGGCGTTCCAGTCCAGTTCCGGGCCGATCGAGCCCGTCGCGTCCATCGGCCGCGCCAGGGACACGGCTCCGGTCGGGACGTCTGTGGAGTTCCCCTCGTGACCCTCGTCACCAGGGGGCAGCTCCAGCCCTCCCGAGCCCACCCGCGCACCGCCTTCCGCTCCCCCGCACACTGCCCTTGTCAACGATCAAGGAAGGGTACTCCGGGAGCGGTCGGCGGTGCAGCCGGATGGGCAGGCTGATTCTCAACCCCTGGGCCGCCAGTGCCCGTTCTGCCATCCGAGCTCGGCCGGAGTGAGCGGATTCATGGCCGTGACGTCGCGCGGGACGATGGAGAATCCCTGCCAGTGGACGGGCATGGGCTGCTGGTCCTCGTCCCGGGCGATGTGATGGAAGCCGATGTTCGTCCAGAGGACCGGGTGGGTCAGGGTCTGCCCGTTCACCCACGTGTCGACGGACTTCCCGGCGCCCGCACCGCAGCCCCCCGGGTTGTTGCTGGCGAAGAGTTCGCACCTGTTGTACTGCGTGACGTACACGTCGTGCTTGGTGTAGCCCCGTCCCGGGTACCTGGTGGTGGGTCCGGGGACGATCTCGTAGGAGCGCGCGTGTCCGTCCTTGTTCTTGCCGGTGGCGCTGACCATGCGCCACCACCGGTAGCTCTTGCTGTCTCCGGCCAGCTCCTTGGTGACCTTGGTGCGGGTCGTCCTGACCGTGGGCGCGCGCTGACCGCGGGTGGGCGCGGCAACGGTGGAGTCGTACTGCTCGACCTTGTTCCTGGTGGAGCCGTCCAGGGCGAAGTCGAGTCGCCAGAAGACGTTGTGGCTGTGGCTGGTGGCCTTGGCGCCGGCGCCCTTGCCGATGGGCCAGCCCCGGCCGTCGCCGGCGTCGTAGTCGTCCCAGGACAGACTGCCGGTCGCGCCGACGTTCATGGTGATCGTGCCGTCGTCCTGGAAGCGCCACTCGGTCATGTACTCGTACCAGCCGACCTGGTTCACGGTGTAGACGAGCAGGTCCTTGCCCTCGGCCTGGTAGACCTTGTGCGCGGTGTCGCCCTGCATGCGGTAGGCGTGGCCGCGGGAGCGGGTGGTGGTGCACAGGCCCTTGACGTTCGGGTCCTCGTTCCAGGAGTCGGGGACCTTGACCGTCTTGATGGTGCCACCGGGGCACTCGCCGGGCGCCAGGTTCATCAGGCCCTGGGCGAAGTCGAAGCCGGTGAGGTCGTCGTACTCGACGTTGCCGTCGTCGTAGGGGACGTGGATCTGGCCGAGTCGGGCGCTGTTGAGGACCTTGATCGGCTTGGGCTCGCCCTTGGGCCGGTACGCGATGTCGTCCAGCACGAGGCCGGCCTTGCCGTCGTAGCGCCAGCACATCCGCCAGGTGGTGCCGGAGGACAGCTTCTGCTCGATGCGGTAGGCGGCGCTGCAGTCGGCGGCCGGGGCGGGGGCGGCCTGCGGCCGGGCGGTGGCGGGTCCCGCCCCGGCCGTGACGCCCGCGGCCAGCGCGGCCACGGTCAGGCCCACGGCCGCCCGGGTGCGGGCCCTGGTGTTGCTGTTCACACGCATGACGAGATGACTCCCGGACGAGGAGGAGGGACGTGGACGGCGGGTGAGGCGGGCGGCTCAGCGGCCGAGCCGGGCGACCTCGCGGGCGCTCAGGTCGATCACCAGCGACCTGGCGTCGACCCACGGCCCGTTCTTGATCTTCGGGAACAGCCGGACGCAGCGGTGCTCTCCGCACCGGTCGAGCACGGCGGGCTGGGCGCCCGGCGCGGCACGGTAGACGGCTCCGCTGAGCTGGAGCTGGTCGGGCGAGGTGAGCGCCTTGCCGGTGGCGTCCCGGTAGTCGGCCTTGAGGCCCGCGCCGAGCGGGTCGGCGATCAGGAGGCCGGCCGCCTCGGCCTTCTCGGCGCGGCTCAGCGGCGGCTGGACGCCGTGCCGGGTGTCGGTGTGCACCACCTTGCCGGTGCCGAGATCGACGGTCCGGGTGACGAGGGTGTCGTCCCGGTAGTCGTAGAACGTCACGTCGGCGCGCCGGGGCGCGTGCGTCCCGGCGGCCCCGTCGTCGGACTCGGGTTCGGCCAGGTCGATGCCGAGGCGCTGCGGGCCGCGTTCCCCGTCGACGCTCTCGCTGCCGCGGAACAGCTGCCGGCTGAGGGCGATCTTCCCGGCCCGCTCCAGCTCGTCGTCGGTCAGCGGATCGCTGCCCTCGCCCTTCTGCCCCTCGGCGGGGGCCGCCTCGACGACGCCCGGTGCCACGGCCCGGCCGCCCGCGCCCGCCCCCGCGGCGCCGGCCTCCTGCGCGGCGGTCCGCCCCGCCGGAGTCCCGCTGTCGTCCGCTCCCGCCGTGCCGGGCAGGGTCACCGCCACCATGACGGCGGTCCCGGCCACCGCGATGGCCGTACCGGCGACCATCTTGCCCAGGTGGCGGTGCACTATGTTGCGCACGTCTTCCCCCTACTCCCCCAAGCCCCGGGAGTATGTGTCTGCCCCAAAAGTTTTGGCATACCGCGTATGCACTGGTCACTCGGTAAGAGGGAGATAAGTCATGGGAGGTTCCCTCACTTTCGGGGAGACTCGGGACCAAGGCGTCCCCACCGGCGCCGCACACCTGAAAGAGTCGTAGACATGCAGGTCTGGCCTGGCGAGGCGTATCCACTCGGTGCCACGTACGACGGCGCCGGTACCAACTTCGCGGTCTTCACGGAGGCCGCGGACCGAGTAGAGCTGTGTCTGCTGCACGACGACGGCTCGGAGACGGCGATCGAGCTCCGCGAGAGCGACGCGTTCGTCCGGCACGCGTACGTGCCCGGCATCATGCCCGGGCAGCGGTACGGGTTCCGGGTGCACGGGCCGTACGCACCGGAGCACGGGCTGCGGTGCAACTCCGCGAAGCTGTTGCTCGATCCGTACGCACGTGCGATCAGCGGTTCGATCCGCTGGGGCGAGGAGGTCTACGGCTACCACTTCGACGATCCCGACCGGCGCAACGATCTCGACTCGGCGCCGCACACCATGACGTCGGTCGTGGTCAACCCCTACTTCGACTGGGGTGACGACCGCCGCCCGCGCACCGAGTACCACCACACGGTGATCTACGAGGCCCACGTCAAGGGCCTCACCATGCGGCACCCGGGCCTCCCGGAGGAGCTGCGCGGCACGTACGCGGCCCTCGCGCACCCGGCGATCATCGAGCACCTCACGGAGCTCGGGGTCACGGCCCTGGAGCTGATGCCCGTGCACCAGTTCGTGAACGATCACCGGCTGGTCGACATGGGCCTGAACAATTACTGGGGCTACAACACGATCGGTTTCTTCGCCCCGCACAACGCCTACGCGTCCTGGGGCGACCGGGGTCAGCAGGTGCTGGAGTTCAAGTCCGCGGTGAAGGCGCTGCACGAGGCGGGGATCGAGGTGATCCTCGACGTGGTCTACAACCACACCGCCGAGGGCAACCACCTGGGCCCGACCCTGTCCTTCAAGGGCCTGGACAACCCGCGCTACTACCGGCTGACGGACGACCCCCGCTACTACATGGACACGACAGGGACCGGGAACTCCCTGCTCATGCGCTCGCCGCACGTGCTCCAGCTGATCATGGACTCGCTGCGGTACTGGGTCACGGACATGCACGTCGACGGGTTCCGCTTCGACCTGGCGGCGACGCTGGCCCGGCAGTTCCACGAGGTGGACCGGCTGTCGTCGTTCTTCGACCTGGTGCAGCAGGACCCGGTGGTCTCCCAGGTCAAACTGATCGCCGAGCCGTGGGACGTGGGCGAGGGCGGGTACCAGGTGGGGAACTTCCCGCCGCTGTGGACCGAGTGGAACGGCAAGTACCGGGACACCGTGCGCGACCTGTGGCGGGGCGAGCAGCGCACGCTCGCGGAGTTCGCCTCCCGGCTGACCGGCTCCTCGGACCTGTACCAGGACGACGGGCGCCGGCCGCTGGCCTCGATCAACTTCGTCACCTGCCACGACGGCTTCCCGCTGCACGACCTGGTGTCCTACAACGACAAGCACAACGAGGCCAACGGCGAGGACAACCGGGACGGCGAGAGCCACAACCGGTCATGGAACTGCGGCGTCGAGGGCGAGACCGACGACCCCGAGGTGCTGAAGCTGCGGGCCCGGCAGATGCGGAACTTCATCGCGACGCTGATGCTGTCCCAGGGCGTGCCCATGATCAGCCACGGCGACGAGTTCGCCCGCACCCAGCACGGCAACAACAACGCCTACTGCCAGGACAACGAGATCTCCTGGGTCGCCTGGCCGGACGACTCCGAGGGCGAGGGGGCCGAGCAGGACGGGCAGGGCGGGCAGGGCGGGCAGGACGGTGTGAGCACCGGGCTGCTGGACTTCACCCGCGCGATGGTGTGGCTGCGCCGCGACCACCCCGTCTTCCGCCGCCGGCGCTTCTTCCACGGACGGCCCGTGGAGGGCACGCACGACGACCTGTCCGACATCGCCTGGTTCACCCCGGACGGCCGGGAGATGACCCAGCGGGACTGGGACTCGGCGCAGGCGTCGGCGCTGACGGTGTTCCTCAACGGCAACGCGATCTCCGAGCCGGGCGCGCGCGGGGAGCGCATCACCGACGACTCGTTCCTGTTGATGTTCAACGCCTCGCCGAAGCCGCTGGAGTTCGTCGTCCCGGTCAACCACGGGCGGCAGTGGGAGGTCGTGGTCGACACCGCCCTCCCCGACGGGGTGCCCTCCGACACCGGCCCGAAGGTGCAGGCCGGGGACCGGCTGACCCTGGCGGACCGGAGCATGACGGTGCTCCAGCGGCCCGTCTGACCGCCCGCGCGCGTCGTCCGGAGACCACCCGTCCGGGCGACGCGCGGCGCACCTGCCGCGGGGGATGACACGAACGGCGGCAGGGCGGGTACGTACGTTTCCATGACACCTGAGCGTCTTGACCCGGTGGTGCCCACGGCCACGTACCGGCTGCAGCTGCAGCCCGAGTTCCCGTTCGGAGCAGCCGCGGCCGTCGTGCCGTACCTGGCCTCGCTCGGCGTCTCGCACCTGCACCTGTCCCCCGTGCTGGAGGCGGTGCCGGGCTCGACGCACGGCTACGACGTCGTCGACCACGCGCGCGTGCGCGCGGAGCTGGGCGGCGAGGAGGGGCTGCGGGCGCTGGCGCGCACCGCGCGCGAGCACGGTCTCGGACTCGTGGTGGACATCGTCCCGAACCACATGGCCATGGCCCCCCGGCACAACCGCGCCCTGTGGGAGGTGCTGCGGGAGGGCCCGAAGTCGCCGTACGCGCGGTGGTTCGACATCGACTGGGAGGCGCAGGACGGCCAGGTGCTGCTGCCCGTCCTCGGCGGGCCGCTGGCCGAGGTGCTCGACGAGCTGCGCGTCGACGGCGACGTGCTGCGCTACTACGACCACGTCCTGCCGCTGCGGGAGGGCACCGAGGACCTGCCGCTGCCGCATCTGCTGGACGCGCAGTGGTACCGCCCGGTGTGGTGGCGGCTGGCGCGGACCGAGCTCAACTACCGGCGGTTCTTCAGCATCTCGGAGCTCATCGGGGTGCGGGTGGAGGACCCGGAGGTGTTCGAGGCCACCCACGACAAGATCCTCGGGCTGCTGCACGAGGGCGTGATCGACGGGCTGCGCGTCGACCACCCCGACGGACTCGCCGACCCCGACGGCTACCTGCGGCGGCTGCACGAGGCGACCGGGGGCCGCTGGACGGTCGTGGAGAAGATCCTCGCCGACGGCGAGCGCCTGCCGGCGTCCTGGCCCGTCGCGGGGACCACCGGCTACGACGCCCTGCGGCACGTGGACGGGGTGTTCACGGACCCGGCCGGGTTCGGGGACCTGCTGGGGCGGTACCGGCGCTTCGCGGCCCCGCAGACGGACCGGGGCGGGCAGTGGGAGGCGACGGTGCGCAGGGCGGCGTACAAGGTCCTCACCCACGAGCTGGCGACCGAGACCGACCGGCTCGTCCGGGTGGTCAGCCGGCTGTGCGCGACCTCCCCGGAGCCGGCCCTGCGCGACCGCGCCCCCTGGGCCCTGCGCACCGCCCTCCAGGAGCTCCTGGTCCGCATGGAGGTCTACCGGCCCTACGAGTCCGTGGACGCCGCGTCCGTGGTCACCGAGGAGGCCGCCGCCGAGGCCCGGCACGCCTTCGCCGTCCCCGAGGAGGCCGGGGCGGTGGACGTGGTGCGGGACCTGGTGCTCGGGCGCTACGGCGACGAACCCGCGCAGGTGGAGTTCCGGACGCGGTTCGCGCAGACCTCGTCGGCGCTGCGGGCCAAGTCCGTGGAGGACACCGCGTTCTACCGGTACGTGCCGCTGCTGTCGGCGACCGAGGTGGGCGGGAACCCGGGCGCTCCGGCCCTGTCGCCGGAGGAGTTCCACGCGTACTGCGCGCGCGTGCAGCGCGACTGGCCGGTCACCGGCACGGTCGCGACGACCCACGACACCAAGCGCAGCGCGGACGTCCGGGCGGCGCTGCACGTGCTCACCGAGTGCCCGGACCGCTGGGCGGACGTGCTCACGGAGGTGACCCGCACCGGGGAGGGTGCGCCGGACGCGCAACTGGCGTGGGCGGCCTGGCAGACGGTGTTCGGGCTGGGACCGGCCCCGGAGGCGCTGGAGCGGGTGCGGGGGGCGCTGCTGAAGCACGTGCGGGAGGCGGGCCTGTATACGAGCTGGACCGAGCAGGAGCCGCCGTACGAGGAGGCGGTGGAGGCGTTCGTGGCGGCCGGGCCGTGCGGGGCGCCGGGTGAGCGGATCGCCGAGTTCCGCGCGTCGCTGGCGCCGCACATCCGGGCCAATGTGCTGGGCACGGCCCTGGTGCAGCTGACGATGCCGGGCGTCCCGGACGTCTACCAGGGCACGGAGGCGGAGTACCGGGCGCTGGTGGACCCGGACAACCGGCGGGCGGTGGACTTCCCGCCCGGTGAGTCGGGCGGCACCTCCGGGGAGAAGACGGCGCTGACGCGGGCGGCGCTCGGGCTGCGGGCCCGGCGGCCCGGCTCCTTCGGCGACACGGCGACGTACATGCCGCTGCCGGCTGAGGGACCGGCGGCGGCGCACTGCCTGGCCTTCGTCCGCTCCGGTGCGGTGCTGACGGCCGTGACCCGGCTGTCCCTGCGGCTGGCGGAGGCGGGCGGCTGGCGGGACACGCGGCTGCCGCTGCCGCCGGGCCGCTGGGCGGACGTGCTGCGGCCGGAGCGCGCGTTCTCGGGGCACGCGCGCGTGGCGGAGCTGTTCGCCGAGCTGCCGGTGGCGTTGCTGGAACGGGTGGGTGACTGAGGTCAGGCGACCGCGGGGCCGCTCTCGGGGCAGTCCTCGAAGACGGGCAGCGGGGCCCGCGGGCGCGGCCAGGCCGTGCGCAGCAGGTCGACGAACCGCTCCGCCGCGCCGGTCGGCGGCAGGCGCGAGAAGACCGTGAGGGTGCGCCGCCAGGCCGGGTCGGGGGTGAGGACGACGCAGCCCGCGCCGACCGCGTCGCGGACCAGGTGGGCGGGGGCGGCGCAGACGCCGACACCGGCGGCGGCCATCCGCACCGCCGTCGAGGTGTGCTCGGTGAACACGGCGGTGCGCGGGGTGAAGCCCGCGCGCCCGCACGCCCAGTCGAGGAAGCGCTCCCCGTGGACGACCGGCTCCATGGCGCAGCGGATCCAGGGGCGGTCGGCCAGCTCCGGCAGGGTCACCGTCGTCCGGCCCGCGAAGCGGTCGTCGAAGGGCACCACGAGCACGATCTCCTCCTCGCCGACCGGCACGACGGGGCCCGGCGGGGCGGCGGGGGCCGGGCCGACGGCGAGATCGACCGTGCCGCGCGCGATCTGCTCCTCCAGCGCCGCGGAGGTGGCGTACTCGTGGAGGTGCAGCAGCACGCGGGGGTGGGCGGCGCGCCAGCGGGCGAAGACGTCCGGGAGGACGCCGACCGCGACGGAGTGGACGGCGGCGATGTGGAGTTCACCGCCCTCGGCACCGGCCGCGGCGCGGGCCGCGCGGCGGGCCTGTTCGGCGCTGCGCACCGCGAGCTCGGCGTGCGGCCGGAACGCCCGCCCCATGGCCGTCAGGCGCACGCCCCGCGGCAGACGCTCCAACAGGGCCCCGCCCACGGTCCGTTCCAGGGCCTTGATCTGGTGGGAGAGCGCGGGCTGCGAGACGTGCAGCAGCTCCGCCGCGCGGGTGAAGGACGCCTCCTCGACGACCGTCAGGAAGTACTCCATCTGGCGCAGGCTCACGGCCCCTCCCCCATAAACACCCTGCATCGAACCCACAAGAACATTGCCTTGGACGCATGGCAAGGGCCGGGCGGAGGCTGAGGGCATGGACTCATCGGACGTCATCGTCATCGGCGGCGGCACGGGCGGCTACAGCACCGCCCTGCGCGCCGCGGCCCTCGGTCTGGAGGTCGTGCTCGTCGAACGGGACAAGGTCGGCGGGACGTGCCTGCACCGCGGCTGCGTCCCGAGCAAGGCGATGCTGCACGCCGCCGAACTCGTCGACGGGATCGCCGAGGCCCGCGAACGCTGGGGGGTGAAGGCGACCCTGGAGGCGGTCGACTGGTCCGCCCTGGTGGCCACCCGCGACGACATCGTGGCCCGCAACCACCGGGGCGTCCAGGCGCATCTGGCGCACGCGGGGGTGCGGGTGGTCGCGGGGCACGCGCACCTCACCGGGGCGCGTTCGGTACGCGTGACGGACACGGACACCCGGGGCGGCCGCACGGGCCCGCACGGCGAACCCGGCGTGCGCGAACTCACCGCGCGCCGTGGGCTGGTTCTGGCCACCGGCTCACGGCCGCGCACACTCCCGGGGCTCGAACCGGACGGGCGGCGCGTGGTGACGAGCGACGACGCCCTCTTCGCCCCCGGGCTCCCGGCGTCCGTGCTGGTGCTCGGAGGTGGCGCGATCGGCGTGGAGTACGCCTCGTTCCACCGCTCCCTGGGCGCCGAGGTCACGCTGGTGGAGGCGGCCGACAGGATCGTGCCGCTGGAGGACGCGGACGTGAGCCGTCATCTGACCCGGGGTCTCAAGAAGCGCGGCGTCGACGTGCGGGCGGGCGCCCGGCTGCTGGACGCGGAGGTGCTCGGTAACGGGGTGCGCGCCCGCGTGCGCGGCGCCCGCGGCGAGACCGTCACGGTGGAGGCCGAGCGGCTGCTGGTGGCGGTCGGGCGGGTCCCGGTCACCGACGGCCTGGACGTGGCCGCCGCCGGGCTCGCCACGGACGCGCGCGGGTTCGTCGTACCGGCCGACTGGGACCGGCTGGAGACGGCTGTGCCCGGTGTCCACGTGGTGGGCGACCTGCTGCCGCCGCCGTCGCTCGGACTGGCCCACGCGTCGTTCGCGGAGGGCCTGCTGGTGGCCGAGACGCTGGCGGGCGTCCCCTCCCCGCCCGTCGACTACGCGGCCGTGCCCCGGGTCACGTACTCGTCGCCGCAGACGGCGGCCGTGGGCCTGAGCGAGGCCGAGGCACGCGCGCGGGGGTACGAGGTGGAGACCGTCTCCATGCCGCTGACGGCCGTGGCGAAGGGGATGGTGCACGGGCAGGGCGGGACGGTGAAGGTCGTCCGTGCGGCCGGCGGGCGGGTGCTGGGCGTGCACCTGGTGGGTCCGCACGTGTCGGAGATGATCGCCGAGAGCCAGCTGGTCGTCGGCTGGGACGCCGAGCCGTCCGACGTGGCCCGGCACGTCCACCCGCACCCGACCCTGTCCGAGGCCGTCGGCGAGGTGTTCCTCACCTTGGCGGGACGGGGGCTGCACCAGCAGTGAACGGCGGGCCGTGCTTCCGGGCGCCCCCGGGGGGCTCCCCGGTCGCGCCCTTGACACCGCACCATGGCCGTGGGGTACTGCGATGGCGAACTCGGGCGGATGTGACGGGGGTGAGTGTCCTGCCGGAGCTGCGCTACCCGACGGTGACCGAACAGGTCACAGCTGCCCGGGCGTTGACCGCTCAGCGACCCGGCGTGTGCACCCTGCGGCAGGTGGGTGCCTCACGCGCGGGCAGGCCCCTGCACCTGCTGTCCGTGGGCCGCGCCCGCCGTGCCGTGCTGGTGGTCGCGGGCGCCCACGCCAACGAGCCGACCGGCTCCTGCACTCAGCTCGACCTCGCCCGGCGGGTCCTGGAGCAGCGGGAGTTGCGTGACGGCGTCTCCTGGCACTTCCTGCTGTGCGCGGACCCCGACGGGGCGAGCCTGCACGTGACGCCGGCGCCGCGCAGTCTCTTCGACTACCACCTGGGGTTCTTCCGGCCCGCCGGCCCGGAGCAGCCCGAGTGGGCGCCCTCGGTGCTGCCGCCGGACCGGCTGCCGCCCGAGACCCGGGCCCTGACGGGCGTCATCGACGAGCTGCGCCCCTACCTCCAGGTCACCCTGCACGGCACGGACCTGGGCGGCAGCTGGGTGCAGCTGACGAGGGACGTGCCCGGGCTGGCCGAGCCCTTCGCGAAGTCGGCGGCCGAGCTGCACATCCCGGTGGAGACCGGTGCCTCGGACGCGGCCGGCTGGCCCGCGTCCGGGCCGGGCGTGCATGTGATGCCGGCGCCGGGGATCGGGCCGGCGTACCCGAGCCTGCCGGACGACGCGCGGCACAGCACCTGGTTCCACGCCCATCGCTACGGCGGGCTGACCGCGGTGGTGGAGGTGCCGATGTGGGCGAGCGACCTGGTGGACGACCCGGCTCCGCATCCGGCTCCGGCGGCGGCGATCGGGCGGCTGGCCCGCCGGCTGCAGCGTGACGCGCTGGAGGTGACGCGCGTGCTCGACCAGGCGCTGCCACGACTGGCGGATCTGGACGGTCCGTTGCTGCGGGCCGCCCGCTGGGGGCTGGAGCTGGTGCCGGGGCTGGCCTCCGACCTGCTGCACACCCCGCCCGCCGATCTCACGCGGGCGTACGTCGGCAGTGTGGACGCGTTCGCGCGTCGGGTGCCGCTGCGGGCTGCGGCCATGCTGCTGCGGGTGCTGCGCGGGACCGACGACCGGGCGGCGAAGCAGCTCGAAGAACTCGTGTCGACGTGGAGCGACGCCTTCGCGGAGCGTTTCCGGGCCCGCTGGGTGCCTTTGGAGCACCAGGTGGAGCACCAGTCCCGCACGGTCGTCGCGGCGGCGCTGCACGCCCGTGAGAGGGCGTGGTAGGGCCCACAGGGGGGCAGGAGGGCACCGCCGCAGCCTGCGGGTGGGCCGACCGCTGAAAACAGGGCCGGTGGAACCAGGGCCGGTGGAACCAGGGCCGGTGGACGGCACGACGGCCACCGGACGCGCGGCTCAGTCGCGCTGCATCCGCACCGGCTCGCCCGGCCCCGCGTACGCGCGCGCGTACTCAGTCGCGCCGCATCCGCACCGGCTCGCCCGGCCCCGGGTACGCGTCCGCGTGCCGGCCGGCGAGTTCGAACGCGGCGATCACCACGCGGGCCTGGTACTCCGCCTGGCGGGCGACCGGGATCCAGCGCGCCCCGCAGCCGTCGCGGTAGTCGGCGCACCACCGGTCGATCAGCCGGTCCAGGTCCGGCAGCACCCCGGCCGGGTCGCGGCCGGCGGCCCGGACGAGCTGGTGCAGCAGTCCCGCCGTGCGCAGCGCGAGCCGCCGCCCGGAGATGCGCAGAGCGACCAGGTGGGCGGTGCTCAGGGGCGGGAGGGGATGCTCCGGGCTGTCGCCGGTGTCGGGATCCCAGGCGTCGGCGAGGCCGGGACAGACCAGGAGGTAGTCGTCGACCGGGGCGAGCAGGCGGGCGGCGTCGGGCACCGTGGCGAGGTGCGGCCGGATCAGGGTCAGCAGGTGCCGCAGGAGGCCCGCGTCGTGGCGCAGGGTGCGGCTGACGGCCCGGAGCACGGCGTCCCGGTCGGCGGGTGGTGAGCCGTCCGCCACGGCCGTCACGCCCCACATGGGCGCCTCGACGACCGCGGTGACGGTGCCGTGCCGGCAGGGGTGGTACCACGTGGACTCGACGGCGGCCTCGGTCATGGCCGCGACCAGATCGGCCCGGCGCGGCGGCGGGATCCGGTAGACGGCGGGTCCGAGGCCGGGCCAGTACAGGGCGTCGTACGCGCCGAGTTCGCGGGGGACGCCGAGCCGGGCGGCGATGTGGGCGAGGCGCCGGTCGAGGCCCGGCAGGTCGTGGGTGAGCTCGACGAAGCCCCCGCCGACGTCGACGCCGTGCAGGGAGCACTGCAGGAACGGGCGCAGCTCGTCCTGGAGGCCGAGCAGGGCTCGGGTCTCGGGCAGGGCTGCGCCGGCCGCGCCGTCGGGCAGCCACTCGGGCTGCTCGAGGAAGCCGGGCCGGAAGAAGTTCCGGACGTAGTGGCCGAGGGTGTAGGGGCCGGGCAGCCAGCCCTCGTTGCGGCGCGAGCCGTCCGGGTCGAGGCACAGCAGCAGGTTCCAGGTGGCGTCCGCGCCCTCGGTGAGCCGCGGGTCGGCCAGGGCCCGCTCGGCCAGGCGCAGCACGGTGGCGCCGCCCACCGGTTCGTTGGCGTGGGGGCCGGCGACGACCAGGGCCTGACGGCTGCCGTGCCCCACGGAGAGCAGCCACATGGGAGTGCCCGCGCGGGAGGTGCCGATCCGGCGCAGCCGGGCTTCACGGGGGTGGCGGACGACGAGGGCGGCGGCCCGGGTGCCCAGTTCGTCGACGGTCGGGTAGCGCGGCAGGGGCGGCAGGGCACACCTCCCCGATGCGTGCCGTCGGTTCACCAGGTGTAGATGGCGTACACACAGTCAGTCACGACTTCGGGGGCGCGTCAACACCGTGGACCGCAACGGGTTTTCGGCCAAGGTCACCGGACCGGCCATCGGCAAGGGCCAGGCCAGGGGTGAGGTGTGACCGGCGTTTCCGGTCAGCCGGCCGACAGCCGGAACGTCATCCGGCCGAAGCCCACCTGGTCGCCCGCGCGGACGACGGCCGCGCCGACGACGCGCCTGCCGTTGACCGTCGTGCCGTTGGTGGAGCCGAGGTCCCGAAGCACCCACAGGCCGCCCTGGTGACGGAGTTCGGCGTGGACGCGCGAGACGGTCTCGTGGTTGAGGCGCAGTCCGCTGGCGGGGTCGCGCCCTATGCGCAGCGGATGAGCGTGCGACGGGTGGGGCAGCTGCAGTTTGGGCAGCCGCTCGGCCCGCCAGGCCCCGCGCAGCCGCTGCGAGAACCCGGAGACCGCCTCGACGGTGCCGAACACCACGCGTGACAGACGGCCCTCGGCGCGCAGATCGGCGGTGAGCACGGCGAGTTCGTCGGGGCGGCGGGCGGCCAGCGCCAGCTCCATGCGGCGGACGAACGTGTCGTGGGAGAGGCGGCCCACGGCGACGCCGTCGCGGAGCACCTTGAGCACCCGGTCGCGCTCCGCGTCGGAGAGCCGCGCGGGGGACGTGTTGAACTCGAAGGACGACGTCACGCTGGTGATTGTCGGGCAGCACGGGCGGGCTGTCCAGAAAACGGGAAATCGTCCGCCCCGCGCGCGTACCCGGTGGGACCCGCCGCAAATGGGTGGATGCTCCAGCGGACTGATCTCTTTTGGCGCACCATGGACGGGCTACATCACGGTGAGCAGACGAAGGGGAACCGTCCGTGCAGTTCGAGGTGTGGGCACCATTGGCCAGCCGGGTGACGCTCCGGTGCGACGACGTCACACACGCGTTGGAACGTGATCCGGAACGGGCGGGGTGGTGGCGGGGTGAGGCCGAGGCGCGCGAGGGGTCCCGGTACGGATTCGCGCTCGACGACGGGCCCGTGCTGCCCGATCCGCGGTCGCGGCGGCAGCCGGACGGCCCGGACGGGCTGAGCGCGGTCGTCGACCACGAGCGGTACACGTGGCGCGCGCGGTGGCGGGGGCGGCCGCTGCCCGGCGCGGTGCTCTACGAGCTGCACGTGGGGACGTACACCCCCGAGGGCACCCTGGACGCGGCCGCCGGGCGGCTCGGCCATCTCGCCGAACTGGGCGTCACGCATGTGCAGCTGATGCCGCTGTGCCCCTTCCCGGGCACGCACGGCTGGGGCTACGAGGGGGTGTCGCTGTGGGCGGTGCACGAGCCGTACGGCGGGCCCGAGGCGCTGAAACGCTTCGTCGACCGGGCCCACGAACTCGGCCTGGGCGTGGTGCTCGACGTGGTGCACAACCACTTCGGGCCGTCCGGCAACTACCTGCCCGTCTTCGGCCCGTACCTCACGGACACCCACCACACCCCCTGGGGCGCCGCGGTCAACCTGGACGCGCCCGGCTCGGACGAGGTGCGCGCGTATCTGATCGGCAGCGCGCTGGCGTGGCTGCGCGACTACCGGATCGACGGGCTGCGGCTGGACGCGGTGCACGCGCTGGTGGACACACGCGCGCACCACTTCCTGGAGGAGCTGTCGGAGGCCGTGGACGCCCTGGCCGCGGAGACGGACCGGCCGCTGTTCCTGGTCGCCGAGTCGGACCTGAACGACCCGCGGCTCATCACCTCCCGCGCCGAGGGCGGCCTCGGGCTGCACGCCCAGTGGAACGACGACTTCCACCACGCCCTGCACACCACGCTGACCGGCGAGTCGCAGGGCTACTACGCCGACTTCGCGCACGCGGGGCTCGGCGGCCTCGCCAAGACCCTGACCGGCGGCTACTTCCACGACGGGTCGTACTCCAGCTTCCGGGAACGGCACCACGGGCGTCCGCTGGACCGCACGCGGGTGGCCGGGCACCGGCTGCTCGGCTACGGCCAGACCCACGACCAGGTCGGCAACCGTGCCCAGGGCGACCGGCTTTCGGCCCTCGTCTCCCCCGGGCTGCTGGCGTGCGCGGCCACGCTGATCCTGACGGCGCCCTTCACACCGATGCTCTTCATGGGCGAGGAGTGGGCGGCGGGCACACCCTGGCAGTTCTTCACCGACCACACCGACCCGGAGCTCGCGGACGCCGTACGCCGGGGCAGGCGGCGGGAGTTCGCCGCGCACGGCTGGAGGGAGGAGGACGTGCCCGACCCGCAGGACCCGGCGACCCGGGACCGCTCCTGCCTCGACTGGTCCGAGCCGGAACGCGAGCCGCACGCGCGCGTGCTGGCCTGGTACCGAAAGCTCCTCGCCCTGCGTCACGAGCAGCCGGATCTGACCGACCCGGACCTCGCCGACACCAAGGTGGCCTACGACGAGGAGCGCCGCTGGCTCGCCTTCCGGCGCGGCGACGTCCTGGTCGCGGTGAACCTGGCCGCCGAGCCGGCCGCCCTGCCGCTCGGCGTGCCGCACGCGCGGGTGCTGGCCGCGTGGGAGCCGGTGGACAAGCCCGGGGAGGACGGCGTGGTACGGCTTCCCGGTGAGTCGGCCGTGGTGCTCATGCAGGACTGAGGCCCGGGGGCGGCGGGGTTTCGCGTCCCGTCGCCGTCGTGGGCCGGTCATGGTGCTCGGACGGGCCCGAAGAACGCGGCGAAGGCGCGCTGGACGGGCGGAGAACAGCCGCCCGCGTGCGCGGCGCGGACGGGCCCGCCCCGGCACTGGCCCGCTTCGTGATCGGGGCGGCACGTACCCGTGCGAGGACGTACCGCCCCGAGGGGCCCCCGCGGCACACACGCCCTCGCCGCCGGGGCGGCACGTACCCGTGCGACGGAGTGCGGCGCCGACGGGTCTGTCGCGGCACACGCTCCCTCGCCCCCCCGGGGCGGCACCTACCCGTGCCACGGAGCGCGGCGCCCACCGACCCCCTCGGCGGCACGCGCCCCCTCGTCCCCATGGCGGCACGTAGCCGTGGCGGAGCGCGGTACCGACCGGCGCCCCGTGGCACGCGCCCCCTCGCTCCCGGGGCGGCCCCGGTTACGCGTCGTCCGCGTCCCCCAGGTCCGTCACCCGTTCCAGCAGGATCGGCTCCCAGGCGCGGCGCAGCCGCGTCCGCAGCAGGGTGGCGTCCTGGCCGGCGAGGTCCTCGGCGAGGTGGACGACGGTGTCGCAGCGGGCGAGCCACAGACCGCGCAGGCAGGGGCGGGCGCCATAGCCGGCGAGGGTGGCGGCGCGTACGGCGGCGGGTGAGCCGACGGCGAGCGCGAGACCGGCGATGTCCTCGGCCGGGTCGCCGACGACCGTCCCCGCCCAGCCCAGCACACCGCGCACCCTGCCGTCGGCGCTGACCACGAGGTGGCCGCCCGTGAGGGCGTGGTGGGTGAGGACCGCCGAGCCGGGCTGGGCGGCGAGCTGGGACGCGGCGGGCGGGGTCAGCTGGTGCAGGCGCGCGGGGTCGAACTCGTCGGCCCTGCCGAGGCGTTCGGCGGCGCGTACGGCGGCGCGGCGCAGCGCCTCCAGGGAGCGCGGCGCCTCACGCGGGGCCCCGAGCGTCTCGGCCTGCCGTACCGGCACCTCGCGCAGCCCCGTGAGGAGCCCGGCGAGGTCGGCCTCGCCGACGGCGGAGACGTCGTGATCCTCGCCCGAGCCGCCGGGCACCTTGGTGTCCAGCGTGAAGCTCAGCCCGGGTGCCCACTCGCCGTGCGCGACGCTGACCGGCACCGTCACCGGGACGTGCGGGCGGACGAGGTCGCGCAGGCGCAGTTCGCGGCGCTGGCGCACGGTGGCCTCCCGGTCGGGGGCGAGGCGCAGGACGTGGCGGGTGCCGACCCACCAGGTGACGGGCTCGGCGTCCGGGGTGGCGGGCCGGACGTCGGGGCCGCCCCCGCCCCGCAGGTTCCCCGTGCCGCCTCTGCCGCTCTTGGCGTTCTTGCCTTCCTTGGCGTCGTCGAGGAGGGACTGGACCAGCCGTCGGACGACGTCCGCGGTGGGAGTGGGTGCCTGGGTCATGGTCGCGCCGTTGCCGTTCGGGAGGCGTGCTGGGGACATCGGGGCCTCACTCCACTATGACCAGCTCGCGCGGGGTGGTGTTCAGGCGCCGCCCGCCGTCCTCGGTGACGGTCACGATGTCCTCGATGCGGACCCCGAAGCGGCCGGGCAGATAGATGCCGGGTTCCACGGAGAAGCACATGCCGGGCACGAGGGGCCGTTCCTCGCCCTCGATCATGTACGGCGGCTCGTGGGTGGTGACGCCGATGCCGTGTCCGGTGCGGTGGATGAAGTACTCGCCGTAACCGGCGTCGGCGATGACCCGGCGGGCGGCGCGGTCCACGTCCTGGCAGGCCGCCCCGGGCCGCACCGCGCGGAAGCCTGCCTCCTGGGCCTCGCGGACGAGGTCGTGCACGCGGCGCTCCTCGTCGGTGGGTTCGCCCACGTGGACCGTGCGGGAGGTGTCGGATCCGTAGCCGTCGCGCAGGCCTCCGAAGTCGAGGACGACCATGTCGCCGCGGGCGATGACACGCTCACCGGCCTCGTGGTGCGGGTCGGCGCCGTTCGGCCCCGAGGCGACGATGGTGAAGTCGACCTGCTCGTGACCGTGCCGACGCAGCAGCCGGTCGAGGTCGGCGGCGACCTCGGCTTCCCGGCGTCCGGCGAAGGGGAGGTTCCGGATCTCCTCGAACGTCGCGTCGGCGGCGGCTCCCGCGGCCGCCATGAGGTCCAGCTCGGCCGCGTCCTTGACGGCGCGCAGCATCGGCAGCGCCTCGGTGAGCGAGACGTAGGAGCTGCCGGGCACGGCCCGCTGGAGGGCCAGCAGGTGCAGCGCCCAGGCGTTGTCACTGACGCCGAACCGGCCGGAGGAGTCGAGGAGGGCGGCGGTGGCGGCGTAGGGGTCCTTGCCGTCGGTCCAGTCGCGCAGGGTCAGGGCGGCCGCGCCGGCCGCCCGGTGCGCGTCCGGGGCCTCCAGGGCGGGCACGACGAGGACGGGGTCCTGCCCGGCGGCGAGGACCAGCAGGGTGAGCCGCTCGGTGACCGCGGGGGGTGTGTAGCCGGTGAGCCACACCAGGTCGGGCCCCGGGGCGACCAGCAGGCCCGCGAGACCGGCTTCGGCGGCCGTCCGCGCGGCGCGCTCCATGCGGGCCCGGTAGTCGTCGGCGGTGAAGGGCGATGCCGTGCTTCCGGTCATCCGGGCCTCCCAGGACGGACGAAGGGCTACGGGCAGCATCCTGCCCGGCCGAGGGGGGCGGCGCGAGCCGTCTGCGGTCATTCGCCCCGACGGGCCTGTGCAACGCCAGTGGATCACCCGAGCATGAGAACTCGTACTCGGACGCGCTCCTGCCCTCACGGACGGGAGCGGGGTGCGGCGCACCGTGACCGCGGCGTCGTGAGGGCGCAGGGCACGGTGATCGCGTCGTGCCGTGCGGGTGCGTCTCACGCACTCGGACGCGCTCCTGCTCTCACGGACGGGAGCGGGGTGCGGCGCACCGTGACCGCGGCGTCGTGAGGGCGCAGGGCACGGTGATCGCGTCGTGCCGTGCGGGTGCGTCTCAC
>NZ_JBHWFG010000039.1:0-10952 GCF_042733745.1 Streptomyces sp. NPDC059696 | reverse complement strand
GCGGCGACGGCCGGTACGAGGGTCAGCTGCTCGTAGCCGCCGCCCCGGTGCCGGACCGTCAGCCTGACCTCGGCGCCCGGGCGGACGCGGGCGACGGCCCGGACCAGGTCTGCCGCCGTGTCGATCCGGGTCGCGCCGAAAGCCAGGAGGACGTCGCCGCGGATCAGACCGGCGGCCTGCGCGGGCCCGGGGACGTGCAGGCCCACGACCACGGCCCCCGGCTTCCGCCCGTCCATGACCTGCACACCGAGCGTCGCGGTGGCGGACGCGGAGGGTGCCGGGGCGGGTGCCGGGGCGGGCGTGGGGCCGGCCGGCGAGGGCGTGTGCGGCCACCCTCGCGGGTCGAAGCGCCCGCCCTTGCCGAGCACCGCGGTGCCCATCACCCCGACGCCGATCCCGCAGAGCACGAGGACCACACCGGTGAACCCGGCGAGCAGGACGTTGAGGATCCGTCTCCCCCGCCGCCGGGCGGCGTGCGGGCGCGGCCGTGACGGGCCGGGCCCCGTCGCCGGCGCGCACCCCTCGGGGTCCTGCCCCGGCATCGGCTTGGGTCGCAGCGCGGTCTGTTCCATGGCTCGCCTCCGGAAGGTGCCGATCGCCTCCGGCGGAGCCCGGAGGCGATCACGGCAGGTGCTCTACCCGGCGCACCGTCGGCCGACGAGCCACGAACGAGTGAGACTGACCGGGGCCCCGCAGGGTCAGGGATCAGCCGGTGTGCCCCTCCCCGTGGCCGCCGTGCGCCCCGCCGTGGTCGAACTTCAGCACCTGCGCGGGCATCACGACGAAGGGCCGCATCATGCCCATGTCCTCGTGCTCCAGCAGGTGGCAGTGGTACATGAAGCGGCCGTGCGCGCCCTCGAACCTCCCCATGACGCGCAGCATCTGGTTCCCGGGCACCCGGAAGACGTCCTTCCAGCCGCGTTCGTTGGGCGCGAGCGGGATGCCGGTGCCCGCGTCGTGGCGGATCGGCGTCCGGGTGCCGCCCACCGCCGGGTCGAAGCCCGACACGTCGTAGGCGTCCCGGCCGAGGAGCTGGAAGTCGGCCAGGTGGATGTGCATGGGGTGCACGATGGGTGCGAGGTTGAGGAAGCTCCACTGCTCGTGGCTGCCCTCGGCGACGGTGTGGCCGAGGGCGTCGTTGAAGGTCCGCGCCGTGCGCCGGTACGTCCTGGTCGTGCCGTCCGGGCCGGTGACCTGGATGACGCCGTCGGCCGGGACCTGGACGCCGTCCGGGTGCTCGACCTCCGTCATCTCCCAGATCTCGGGGTGCCCGCCGGCGCCCTTGGTGGCGGGCGGGGTGAGGACGACCAGGCGGTGGCCGTGCCCGATGTCGTGGGTGAGACGGCGGAAGGAACCCGACAGCACCGCGGGCAGCTCGAAGCTGTCCGGCTCGCACGTCTCGCCGATCCGGAACTCCAGGACGGCCGGGTAGGGCACGTCACCCGCCGGGTCCGGCACACCCGGCGGCTGGTTGCGGCCCTTGTTGACCAGGCGCAGGGTCCGGCCCGCGAGGCCGCGGAAGTCGGCCAGCAGGTCGAAGCGTTCGGCCGGGGCGGCGGTCAGCGTGGGCAGCGCCGCGTCGAAGTCGACCGGGACCGGGCGCGGCAGCAGCCCGCCGTCGCTGCCGATCTGGTGCAGGACTCCTGGCACCGGGTTGTTCTCCTCGTCGACGAGGACGAGGTCGTAGATGCGCGCGTTGGAGGCGTTGACCAGCCGGAACCGGTACCAGCCCGCCTCGACGCCGGCGTACGGCCAGATCCGGCCGTTGACCGTGGTGTACGGGCCGGTGAACGGAAGGGAGACCGGCTTGCCCGTCTCCGGATTCGCGTCCTGGACGACGACGGTCTTGTGCAGCAGGCGTCCGTTGAGCCGGCCGTCCTCGTCGGTGTCGAGGTTGCGGTCGGCGAGCAGCAGCGGGATCTCCCGCTCCCCGGACGGCAGCAGCAGCGCGTCCTCCTCGTCGTCGCGGACGAGGTAGGTGCCGTACAGGCCCGCCATCACGTTCCACCGGGTGATGTTCATGGCGTGGTCGTGGTACCACCACTGCACGGCCCGGTGGTCGTTCGGGTACTCCGAGAGCTGGGCGTCGCCGGAGGCGACCGCGTTGTCGGCCCAGCCGTCGTTGCCGCCGCCCGTCCGGGCGCCGTGCAGGTGCGTGACGGACCAGGCGGGCAGCGCGGCGACGTCCTTGTTCGGCTCCGCACCCTCGCGCCCCGGTTCGGTGCTCGCCTGCGGGCGGCCGTCCCGGCGCAGCTTCACCTCGACGGAGGTGACCGGGTACTCGCCGTCCTCGGGGATGCGGTTGGTCCAGGCGATGCGGACCCGCTGTCCGCGCCGGACCTCGATGGTCGGGCCCGGCACCTGGCCGTCGTAGCCCCACATCAGGGTCGGCGGGAGCTGCGGGTGCAGACGTGTCCAGGCCGGCCGCAGGGCGATCTCGGTCTCGCGCAGGACGTCCCCCGAGGCGGGGCGCAGGACCGGCGGGACGGTCAACGGCGCGACGTACGGCGCCAGTTCGGCCGGTGCGGGTGTCTGCGCCGGAGTTCCCGCCTCCATGGCGCCGGCCGGCTTTTCGATGATCTCGGTCACGGTGAATCCCCCGTGGTGCGTCGTGTGTTCCCCTCACCCGGGAAGACCTCGGCGCACCACCGGGGGTTCCGTCATGTCCCGTTCCGCGGCGATCCGGCTGGAAATCGCCGCCTCAGCGCAGGGCGGGCACGGGCACCGCGGGCGGCCGGTCCGGGAGGAAGCCGTGGGCGCGCCGGGACAGCCACGCGTCCTTGTAGCGGTCCACCTCCCGATGCCAGTTGAGGATGCCGGACAGCCAGTTCCGCAGGTCCGCCACGTACCCCTCCATCGCCGCGCGCGCTTGTGCGTCGAGCCGGAAGTCCTCGTACAGGACGGGCAGTTCGTGGGCGACGACATGCTCGAACTGGCGCATGCGCTGGCTCATCAGGTCGTGCACGATGCCGAGCCCGGTCGGGTAGTCGCAGCCGAAGAAGGACTGCACGACGAGGATCGCGTTGTGGATCTCGCCCTCGAACTCGATCTCCTTCTGGTAGGAGAAGACGTCGTTGACGAGGCACGCGAAGTCCATCGCCGCGTTCTCCAGGGAGCGGACCGGACCGCTGCGGTAGACCTCCGGCGGGACGGCCGGGGCGTGTCCCATCCGGCACAGGCTCAGGGTGAGGTCGGAGCCGAAGGTCGCCCTGCGCATCTCCAGGTAGTCGACCGGGTCGGGCACGCGGTTGTGCACTTGGTTGGACAGCTCCCACAGCCAGCTCTCGGTCATGACGTCGACCGCGTTCCTGAAGGTGCGCCGCGCCTCGGGCGTCATCCGCGCGGTGGTGCGTGCCCACAGGTCGGCCAGCCCGCGCTCCATGGCGTCGGCCGGGACCAGCGGTTCCTCGCCGTCGACCGGCATGCAGGCGGACAGGCGGGCCGTGGTCAGCCGGGCGGCGGCGAGATCGCGGCGGCGGCCGAAGACCAGCGGGTAGTAGTCGTCGCCGTAGGTGCCCCAGGCGAGCCACTGCGCGCTGAGGTCGAGCGCCTCGGACGTGCCGTCCGGGTCCAGACCGGCCGAGCAGAGCGCCAGGTCGTAGGCGCGCAGCTTGTCCTCGTCCCAGACGCCCTCGGCGAGGATGCCGATGCGGTCCGCCCAGGCGCGCAGGCTGCTGCGGGCGTGGTCGAGGTGCGGGCTGAGGCGCAGCGGGAACGGCATGCGGATCTCGGGGATGCGCGACGGCCCCACCTTCTGGTGCGGGACGTGGGCGAAGGAGCGCAGCCGCTGCGCTCCGGCCGTCGTGAGCAGGCCGCGCACATCGGCGGCGGACGTGCCGAAGCCGGTGTGCCCCGGCCAGGGGCCGCTGCCGCGCACCGCGTCGCCGTTCATGTAGCGGCTGGAGCGCAGATGCCATTCGTGCCCGCCGGACTGCCAGTCCTGCAGGCCCTTGGTGTACGCCGCCACGGCCGCGAGCTCGTCCGGCCGGAGCCCCTTCTCCAGGGCCACCGCGGGCACTTCGGTGAACACCGTGTGCTCGAACTGGTGGAGGCGGGAGGTGAGGACGTCGTTGACGGTGTCGGCGGCCTCCTGAGTGGTACAGCCGAAGAAGGTCTCCAGGACGAGCACGCCGTTGCTGTTCTCCCCCTCGTCCTCGACCTCGCGCTGGTAGGAGAACAGGTCGTTGCGCAGGTGCACGGCGTCGGAGAACGTCTCCATCAGCACCCTCAGCGGCCTGGTGCCGGCGACGGAGGCGGGCACCTCGGCGGTCGCGTACTCCACGAGCCCCGCCGACCAGGGGGCGCCGCCGACCTTGCGGCGCATCTCGATGTACTCGACGGGGTTGGCGATCCGCCCCTCGTCGATGTTGGACAGCTCCCACATCGACTCGTTGAGGAGGTGCTCGGTGGCCACGGCGAAGCGGCGCCGCCAGTCCTCGGACATCCTCGGCACCGTGCGCGCCCACAGGTCGGCGAGGCCCGCCTCGACCGGGTTCTCGGGTTCCGGTACGGCAGCGGACAGGTCCAGCGGCATGAAGAGGGGCAGCCGGTCCAGGTGGGCCTTCCCGGCGGCCCGGTCCGGGGTGCGCTTGTACCTCTCCAGGAAGTGGTCGTCGAAGAAGAAGACCCACACGTACCAGTCGGTGATGAGGGAGAGGGCGGGGCCGTCGCAGTCGGGGTGGGTGTACGCGCAGAGCAGGCCGTAGTCATGGGCGTCCAGGTCGGCCTGCTCCCAGACGCCGGACCCCTCCAGCATGCCCATCTCGCGCGCCCACGCGGTCGAATGGGCCCGGGCCTCGTCGACGTGCGGGTTCAGCCGCGCGGGGTGCGGCATGTAGAAGTGCGGGAGCTGGAACGGCTGCGTCATGGCCTCGCCCTACCCGGCGCCCCGCGACGGCATCCGCGGGGCGGAACATGATCACACCATCGCGTGAATCGACCGGGAACGCGGGCGCGTTGGAGATGAGGTGACCTAGCCGGGGACCCTCACCTGGATCAGTGCGTGCGTGCCGCCGGTGCGCCAGCGTCCGTCCTCCGCCGCGTCCAGGGCGGCCTCGGTGGGTGCGTCGAGGCCGGTGATCACGTCGGACTTCAGGGTGCGCAGGGCGGCGACCGGACCGGGGAAGTGGGCGGTGACGTCGGCGAACGGCGTGGTCGGGGCCCAGAGCCGGTCACCCACCAGGCGGCGGTAGTTGAGGTCGCCCTTGACGATCGTCAGCGTGGCCGAGGCGAACTCGGCGCGCAGGTCGGCGGGCATCTCCTCGTAGGGCAGCGGGGCGCTCGAGAAGGGGTGGGCGCGCAGGACGATGCGGCCGTCGGCCAGGGCGGACCACAGCCGCCGCCCGTACCCGGCGGCCGCTCCCCCGGCGCCGGTCAGCCGGCGCAGGGCGTCGACGACGTCGGCGGTGGTCGCGTCGGAGACGTAGTAGGGGTACGGCTTGACGTGCAGGACCGCCCGTTCGACGCGGCCGCTCTCCAGGAGGTGGGCGATGAGCAGGAGGTCGGGGACGAGTTCGCGGCCCGCGTTGTCGGCGACCAGGCACAGGGTGGCGCCGTCGGCACGGTCCAGCAGCGACCAGAGCCGGTCGCTGTCGTCGGCGACCAGGCCGGGCACGGCGTCCGCGTCCCGGGCGCCCTGCGCGGAGAGCCGGAAACCGAGGTCGGCGCGGTTGCCCCACAGGGAGCCGTGCAGCAGGGCCTGTGCCTGTTCGGCGGCGGGGCGGGCGGCGAGGTCGTCGAGGGCGGCGAGTTCCTGGTCGGTCTCGGCGGAGTCGAGTTCGGCGAGCTTGAACGGGCGGAAGGGGTCGATACCCTGCCAGGGACCGGGGCCGAACCAGCCGACGGCCTCCAGCAGTCGGCGGTAGAACCAGCTCTCGGACCAGAGCCACGGCACGTCGAACCAGGACCGGCCGGTGTACTCGGGCAGTCCCCAGGCCTGCCAGTGGTCACGGTCGGGTGCGTCGGCGGGAAGCGGTTCGATCACGCCCTCGGTGCAGTCGACGAGCAGTTCGTCGAGGGCGCGGTGCTGCGCGGGTGTGTACGGGAAGGCCTCGCGGACCTGCTTGATGATCGCGGGGTGCCGCTCGGCCAGCACGCTGTGCGGGAAGGAACCCGGCTGGTTGCCGAGGAGCAGGGGCGCGGAGGGGGTGTCGGGCATGCGCCTCACCGTAACGCGCGTGCCCCTGGTACGGGCCGAGCCGCCCGGCCCCGGCTCAGACGGGGGCGATCTCCCGCTCCAGGCGCGCGGCCAGGCTCAGATAACGCGCCCGGCGGGTCACCGGGACCAGACCGCGGATCAGTATGTTCCACATCTCGGCCGTCCGGCGGGGCTGACGTGCGACGGGCTCGCGGGAGCGGCCCACGACGCGGGTGCCGACGAAGAAGCAGACCAACGAGTGGGCCACGACGTCGATGTCGACGTCCGGATGGACGTCGGCCTCCTTGACCGCGCCCACGAGCCGGGCCGTGACGATGTCCAGCCACTCCGTGAACGGGTGGCTCAGCGGCGGCCGGGGCCGGATCCCGCCCGTGGCGAGCCGCAGCCCGGCGCGCAGCACCGGGTCCTCGACGGACATGCGGGTGATGCCGAACGTGAGGCGCATCAGCGCCTCCAAGGAGGTGTGGCCGCGGTTGTCGGTCTCCGTCGCCAGCCGGCGGGCGGTGTGCGACTGGAGCTCGAGGATCGCGTGGGCGAGATCCTCCTTGGCCGCGAAATGGAAGTAGAGGGCACCCTTGGTGACCGACGCGTGCTCCACGATGTCGCTGAGACTGGTCGATTCGTAGCCGCGACGGTCGAACAGGTCAGCGGCGGCCGTGATGATCGTCGAGCGGGTCTGCTCGGCTCGCAACTGCCTCGCCATCGGCTGAACTCTCCCGGGACAGAAATGAACGGGTCATGCCGTTTGTTTTTACCCGCCGTACACGATAACTCACCCTGAGAGGGCCCTCACCCCACCGGTGTGCCGAAGTGCGGGTGCACATCCGGCAAAACAAGCGCAACCGGTGAAAGAAAACAGCGCGTTCGGTATCTAACCGTGGGGGAAGTGGGGCCAGACGTAAAGGCGGGCCGGCCGGTGCCCCATCCGCACCGGCCGGCCCGCCCGCTCTGTGGCCTGCCTCGTTCAGCGTTCCCGCACGAGGATCTCGAGGATCACGAGAATCAGAAGGTCAGCTTCCATCCGTTGAGGGTGCCCGTGTCCTGCGCGGCGGTGTCCTGGACGCGCAGCTTCCAGGTGCCGTTGGCCGCCTCGCTGGAGGCGTTCACCGTGTACGTGGTGTTCACGTTGTCGGCCGAGTCCGACGCGGCGGACTTCAGGCGGTACGTCGAACCGTCCGGCGCGACCAGGTCGATGACGAGGTCCCCGCGGTAGGTGTGGGTGATGTCCACACCGACCTGGAGGGCCGAGGGGGCGTTGCCGCTGCGGCCGGTGACGGTGATCGGCGACTCGATGGCCGCGCCGTTGTCCGGGATGGCGACCGCGGTGGTGCTGGAGAAGGTCGTGCCGGTGGACGTACCGCCCTTCACGGCCTGGACCGTCTTGGCGGCGTCCGCCAGGCCCGCGCCGCAGCCGCCGGAGCAGGTGCCGGGCAGCGGACGGGAGTTGGCCTTGATGGCCGACTCGATCTGGGCCGGGGTGAGGGCGGAGTTGGCGGACTTCACCAGGGCGGCGAGGCCCGCGATGTGCGGGGTGGCCATGCTGGTGCCCTGGTAGTAGGCGTAGTTCTCGCTCGACGGCGTCTTCGTGCCGGAGTTCAGCGTGGAGAGGATGCCGTTGGCGGTGGCGGTGCGGGTCTCGCCGCCCGGGGCGGCGATGTCGACCAGCGAGCCGTAGTTGGAGTACGAGGCCCGGCTGCCGGCGCGGTTGGTCGCCGCGACCGCGATGACGTTGTTGCAGTTCGCCGGGGAGGCGTTCGAGACGTTCTGGTTCTCGTTGCCGGCCGCGACGACGACCGTGGTGCCGCGGTTCACGGCGCCGTTGATGGCGCTCTGAGTCGCGGAGGAGCAGGCGCCGCCCCCGCCGAGGCTCATGTTGATGACCTTGGCGACGTTGGTGTTCGCGGGCACGCCGGAGACGGTGCCGCCGGACGCCCAGGTGATGGCGTCGATGATGTCGGAGTCGTACCCGCCGCACTTGCCGAGGACGCGGACCGGGGAGATCTTCGCGCCGTGGGCGATACCGGCGACACCCTTGCCGTTGTTGGTGGCGGCCGCGATGGTGCCGGCCACGTGGGTGCCGTGCCAGGAGGAGGTGGAGGCCGGGATGCCCTGGCCGCACTCGTTGTCGTTGTACCAGTCGCCCGGGTCGGCCGGGTTGCTGTCACGGCCGTTGCCGTCGACGGAGACGGCGGTGTCGGAGATGAAGTCGTAGCCGCCGACGATGTTCGCGGCCAGGTCCGAGTGGGCCACGTAGCCGGTGTCGATGACGGCGACGGTGACACCGCTGCCGGTGGTGGTGTCCCAGGCGCCGGGGACGTTCATGCCCGCGGTGGACTCGAAGAGGTCCCACTGCTTGCTGTACTCGGTGTCGTTGGGGGTGACGGCCGTCGGCTTGTTCAGGCGGTCCGGGACGACGTAGGCGACCTGCGGGTCGGCCTCGTACTGGGCGACGACGTCGGCGACGGAGGCACGGTTGGGGTGGGTGCCCAGCTCGACGAGGGCGGCGCCGGTGCCGAGGCGGCGCTGGAAGTCGACGTCCTCGCCGGTCTTCTCGGCCTTGGACGCGGCGTCGGCGGCCGCCGCCTTGTCGGAGGTGGCCTCGGTGGCGCCGGACTTGTAGCCGACGATGAGGCGCTCGGCCTGGAGACCGGGGGCGGCTTCGGTCCGGGCGGCCGGGACCGAGGCCGGGCCGGGGGCGGACTCCTGGGCGACGGCGACCGAGGCGGGGACAGCGGTCAGCAGGGCGGCGGAGACGGCGGCGACGGATATGAGCTTCCGTCTGAGCTCTGGGGAGGTACGCACGGTCAATGCCTTTCGTGGCCGGCTCCGGTCTGAAGGGAGCGGCGGTGGACTCGCTTCGTCGTCGAAGCGCAGGGGGGTGGTTCGAAAAGCGAAGAGCGACGCGATGGCCGGCCAGGCGTGGAGTGCGAGCGGACCCGTTCGGGGTTACCTGTGAGTCAGCAGTGGTCGAACGATAGGCAAAGAGAAGGTCACCGGGATACGGGGGAAACCCTCGATCCGACGCCCGCCCCACCCTCTATGACGGGTGGTCGGGCGCCCGAAGGACCCTTTTTCGAGCAGGTCGTGGCGTGATGAACGCGTCGGGCCGATTTCCCGTACTGCACTACCGAACGTCGCCGCCCCGGGCCGAGGAGAAGCAGACGGATGCCTCGTACGACCGCACACCGCACCGCACTGGCGGCCGCCCTCGTCACCCCGTTGCTGCTGCCGCTGTTCGCGGCGGGGCCGGCCCGGGCGCACGGCGCTCCGACGGACCCGGTGAGCCGGGTGGTGGCCTGTTCCCCCGAGGGTGGTGAGCGCACGGGCACGGCGGCGTGCCGAGCGGCCGTCGCCGCGAACGGCGCGCCGTTCACGGCGTGGGACAACCTGCGGGTGGCGAACGTGAACGGCCGGGACCGGCAGGTCGTCCCGGACGGGAAGCTGTGCAGCGGGGGGCTGCCGGCCTACCGGGGCCTCGACCTCGCCCGGGCCGACTGGCCGGCCACCCGGATGACGCCGGGCGCGACCCTGCGGATGCGGTACGTCTCGACGATCCCGCACACCGGCACGTTCCGCATGTATCTGACCGAGCCCGGCTACGACCCGTCCCGCCCGCTGTCCTGGTCCGATCTGCTCGCGAAACCCTTCGCCCAGGTGACGGACCCGCCCCTGACGGACGGCGCGTACCGCTTCGAGGCCACGCTGCCGTCCGACCGGACCGGGCGGCACGTGCTGTACACGGTGTGGCAGAACAGCAGCACGCCCGACACCTACTACTCCTGCTCGGACGTGGTGTTCCCTCAGGCCAGGAGGGAGCCGCAGAAGCAGCGGGAGGAGAAGCGGGAGGAGCCGCAGGAGGGGACGGCCGGGCGGCAGAGCGAGCCGGCGAAGGAGAAGCAGAAGCAGAAGCCGGCGGCGAGCCCTGTGGCGCGGTCCTCCGGGCCCGCGCCGCAAGGCGATCACACGCCGCTGGCCACCACCTCCGGCCCGTCGTCCGGCCCGTCCGCGCCCCTGCTGGCGGGCGGCGCCGCGGCGGTGCTGTTGCTCACCGGCGGCGCCACCCTGGCCGTACGACTGCGGCGGCGCTGAACGGGTCCCGCCGCTGCGGCTAGTTGACGTTGACGGCGACGCCGCCCTTGTTCACCGGGGCGTACTTGGCGGTGAAGAAGGCGTTGGCGAAGCACAGCGACGAGCCGGACACCTTGGTGAACTGCTGGTTGGTGAAGGCGATGCTGTGGTCGGCGTTGCTCGCGGTGCCGGTCAGGCCGGGGGCCTGGTAGACACAGGTGACGCTGCCGAGCAGGGTGCGCAGCTTGACCGTGGACTGGACGGTGGAGCCCGCGGCCGGGGTCACGGAGACGGTGCCGCCGGAGGTCACGCTGGTGGTGTAGGGCAGGTTGTCGACGGTGATGCCGCTGACCCCGAGGACGCCGACGACGTTGGTGGTGCAGCCGCTGGTGTCGAAGCTGTGCGAGGTCAAGGACTCGGTGGCGGTGCCGGGCGCGGCCGGGTTGTCGGTGACGGTCGCGGAGAACGCCGACTTGGTGCAGGAGATGCCGCTGGTGCCGGTCGCGCTGGAGTAGAAGGTGGCGGCGGTGCCGCTCGCCAGGGACGCGTCGAGGACATCGCCGACCGCGACGGCCGCGCCGTCGGTGGTCGTCAGCACGGGGGTGTCGGCCGCGGAGGCGGGGGCGGCGAGGCCCAGGGCGGCGACGGCAGCGGTGAAGGTGAGGAGGGTGCGCGTACGCATGCGGGTGTACCTCTTTCGTTGGCGGGGGGTGAGGGTGTGGGGGGT
>NZ_JBHWFG010000038.1:0-67926 GCF_042733745.1 Streptomyces sp. NPDC059696 | reverse complement strand
CCTACACCCGCCGGGTGGGCTCACCCGGGCCCGTACGCCGGAGAAGCGGCGTGGGCCGGGGCGAGATTTTCCCCGGCCCTCGCCGCTTGCGTGTGACCGCTTCTGACCAGGTCGGATCGACATCTCGTCGTTCGTGTCCGGGTCCAGGCGGGTGTTATCGGTCTGTCGTACGAGACCTCATACCAGAGCGGGACGCTCACCGTATGAGTTTGTCAACTGCCCACCGCACATGATGCGCTGGCGACTACTGTCAGTGGCCGTCGGGAAACAGGGCGGATCAGCGAGCGGGGGCAGCGCGTGCAGGCGCAGGGCGGACGAGGGAGTCGACGCGACGGGGAGCCCGGCTGCCCGCACGCCACCGGCACCGGCGTCGGCGGCGCGGTCGGCGGAGACCACCCGGACGAAACCGGCACCGGCGACCCGCGGGCCCCCCGGCCGGGCCGGCCCCCGGGTCCCCGAGACATCGACGGCACGCGACAGCGGCATGCCTCCGGGGGCGCGGCCCGGGGCGCGCGCAAGCGTCCACGCGAACCTGTGCGCACCCCCACCAGCTCCCCTGGCACCCAGGCCCGACGTACCCGTACGAGGACACCGATGTCTCACCTCCGCGCCCCGGCCGCACGCGCAGACCGCCGTGAGGGCGGGCGGCACGGGCGGCCCGCCGTCCGCACCGCACCCGCGCTGCCCGAGACCCACATACGGCCCCAGCTGCTGCGGCTCGCCATCCTGCCCCCCGTCGCCGTCGCCCTCAGCGGCTGCGCCGCCGTCCTCTTCACCGTCCGGTCCACCGGAGCGCGGCCGGGCCCCACCCTGTGGGCGGTGCTCGGCGGCGCCGTCTTCGTGGCCCTCGTCGGCATCGCCGTCGCCGCGGTCGCCGCCGGCCGGGCCGCCCGCTCCGTGCACGACCGCATCGGTGTGCTGCGCCGCGGCACCGCGCGGCGCGAGGCCGATCTGCGCACCCTCGTCGAGACCCTGCGCCGCGGCGACAGCCCGCCGCAGCTCACACCGCAGAGCCGGCCCACGGGCCCGCCCGCGGACGCCGACGACTTCGACCTCCTCGCCGCCGACCTCTCCCGCGCGCACGACGGCGCCGTCACCGCCGTCGTGCAGGCCTCGCAGCTCTCCAGCCAGGCCGGCAGCGAGCAGAAGCTCGAAGTGTTCGTCAACCTCGCCCGGCGCCTGCAGTCCCTGGTCCACCGCGAGATCTCCATCCTCGACGAGCTGGAGAACGAGATGGAGGACCCCGACCTGCTCAAGGGGCTCTTCCACGTCGACCACCTCGCCACCCGTATCCGCCGCCACGCGGAGAACCTCGCCGTGCTCGGCGGGGCCGTCTCGCGCCGCCAGTGGAGCAACCCGGTCTCCATGACCGAGGTGCTGCGCTCGGCCATCGCCGAGGTCGAGCAGTACTCCCGGGTCAAACTCGTGCCGCCGATCGACGGGCAGCTGCGGGGGCACGCCGTCGCCGACGTCATCCACCTCCTGGCCGAACTCGTCGAGAACGCCACGGTGTTCTCCGCCCCGCACACCCATGTCCTGCTGCGCGCCAGCCTCGTCACCTCCGGGCTCGCCGTCGAGGTCGAGGACCGCGGACTCGGCATGCCCCTGGAGGAGCAGACGCGGATGAACGCGCTGCTCGCCGACCCCGACCAGGTGAACGTCGCCCGGCTCCTCGCCGACGGCCGCATCGGCCTGTTCGTCGTCTCCCAGCTCGCACGACGGCACGGCATCACCGTCCGGCTCCAGACCAACATCTACGGCGGAGTGCAGGCGGTGCTCGTCGTACCGCAGGCGCTGCTGGGAGCGGAGGCGGGGGCGGGTACGCCCGGGGGAGAGGCCCGGCCGGAGGGCGGAGCGACCGCTGCGGACCTGCCGGCGGCGCCGACGCGGCAGGCCGGGCAGGCGGCTTCCGATGCCGGAGCCGGGACGGGCGCCCCCGCCGTGCCCCCGGGGCGAACATCGGCCGACGGTGCTGCGTTCGGGGTCTCCGCCGTACCGTTGCCCGCCGCCGGAGCGGGGACGCCCGCCCCGGCCCCGCTCGCCCCACCCGCGGCACCACGGGGACACGCACCGGAAGCCGGGCCGGCCCCGGGCGTCGACGCGCCGGGCGGCCGGCCCGCGCCCCTGCCCATGCGCGGGGCCCGTCGGGAGCGTCCGACCCCCGCCGAGGCCCGGCCCGGCATCAGTCCCGACGACCGGCGTGTCCTCGCCGAGAACGTCACCGAGCTGCCCACTCCCCGCGACGGCGCCGTGCGCGGCACGATGGGCAAGCCCCACCTGCCCCGTCGCCGCGCCCAGGAGCACATCGCGCCCCAGCTGCGCGACGGTCCGGTGCCCCGCCAGGACCCCGAGTACCTCGTGGGCCACGACCCGGGTCTGATGGCCGCCTTCCAACGCGGCATCAGCCTCGCGGAGGCACAGCAGCACCTGGAGGCCGACACCACGCAGTGGGGCGACACCCGGACCACCCCCACGGAGACCGCCCCCGCCCGGTCCCCGCACACCCCTGACGTCCCCACGGAGTCGTCCCCCTTGGACTCCACGCACACGGGATCCGCCCACACAGGCGCTGCCCATACAGGGTCCGCCCACACAGGCGCTGCCCGTACAGGCTCCGCCCCCACGGATCGCGCACCCGGCGCGTCCGGTCACCGGGAGCCGCTGCAGGTCCGGCCCGTCCACCTCGAGGTGCTCCCGCAGGAGCCGTCCCCTTCGAGCAGGCCGACGCCCGGGCCCCGTTCCGACCACCGCACGACCACCACCCGGCAGGACGGGAGCGCACCCGCCGGATGACCACCCCCCTTCCCACCCCCACCGCTCCCGCAGACCTTCGTACCCCAAGGAGTCGATCCACCATGGCGAGCGATGCGCCGACCGCCCATGTTTCCGATCTCGACTGGCTGATGAGCGGCCTCGTGCAGCGCGTACCGCACACGACCGCCGCCGTGCTCCTGTCCTGCGACGGACTCGTGAAGTCCGTGCACGGTCTCGACCCGGACAGCGCCGACCACATGGCGGCGCTGGCCTCGGGTCTGTACTCCCTCGGCCGCAGCGCCGGAGTCCGCTTCGGCGACGGCGGCGACGTGCGGCAGGTCGTCGTCGAACTCGCCTCGACCCTGCTGTTCGTCACCACCGCCGGCTCCGGCACCTGCCTCGCGGTGCTCGCCGGCCGTGAGGCCGACGCGGCCGTGCTGGGCTACGAGATGGCGATGCTGGTCAAGAGTGTCCGGCCCTACCTGGTGACCGCTCCCCGGCAGTCCGTCGAATCCCCGGCGATGAGGCCTTGAGCGTGACGGCGGCCGGTGACGGGCCCTGGCTCGACGACGCGGCCGGGCGGCTGGTCCGGCCGTTCACGGTCAGCAACGGCCGCACCCGTCCGACCGTCGCGCTCGACCTCGTGTCGCAGGTGATGGCCACCGGGGCGACCCCCCTCGGCTACCTCGGCCCCGAACACGCGGAAGCGATCGAGCGGTGCCGGGTGCCCGTCGCGGTCGCCGAGGTCGCCGCCCACCTCAAACTGCCGGTGGCCGTCACCAAGGTGCTGCTGGCGGACCTCGTCGACTGCGGGGCCCTGACGACCAAGCCCCCCGCGTTCCACCACAACCCGACGGACCGGGCCCTTCTGGAGGCAGTGCTCGATGGACTACGACGACAGCTCTGACTACACCGACGGACCGGGCCCCGGCGCCGACCCGTTCCCCACCGCGCTGAAAATCCTGGTGGCGGGCGGATTCGGGGTGGGCAAGACGACCTTCGTGGGCGCGGTCAGCGAGATCGCGCCGCTCAGCACGGAGGAACTGCTCACCACCGTCAGTGCCGCGACCGACAACCTCGACGGCATCGAGAACAAGGTCGAGACGACCGTGGCCATGGACTTCGGCCGCATCACCCTCGACCCGCAGCACGTGCTGTACCTGTTCGGCACCCCCGGACAGGAGCGATTCTGGTTCATGTGGGACGAGTTGTGCGAGGGCGCGCTCGGCGCGGTCATCCTCGCCGACACCCGCCGGCTCCAGGAATGCTTCGCGGCCGTCGACTTCTTCGAGCAGCGCGGCCTCGGCTTCATCGTCGCCGTCAACGAGTTCGACGGCGCCTACCGCTACGACCCCGAGGAGGTGCGCGGTGCCCTGGACCTGTCAGCGGACGTCCCCGTCGTGTGCTGCGACGCGCGGATCTCCAGCTCCGGGGTCCAGACCCTGCTGACCCTGGTGCGCCATCTCATCGCCCACACGCCGGCCCCCGCAACGGGGTATGGCGCCCACATGTGACCCCCTCCCACCCGCCACGGAGCCCATATATGACGCAAGTCCACAGCCCAGGAGCACGCCCATGACCTACGACCCGCCGCGCCCGGCCGGTCGTCTGCTGCTCACACCCGAGGACAAGGAGGCACCCGCCCGCACCCGCAGACTGCGCCTACTGGGTCTGGGAGAGCACCCCGACCCCATGCTCGACGCCTTCGCGCACCACCTCGCCGAACTGACCGGGGCGCCCTACGCCATGGTCAACCTGCCCGACGAGCAGGGGCAGTTCTTCGCGGGACTGTACGTACCGGCGATCGCGCCGGCCGTGCGCAGCGACGGCACCAGCCCCCGCCTCGGCCGTGCCCTGCCCCGCGACCACGGCTTCTGCCCCCATGTGGTGGCACGCCGCAAGGCCCTCGCCCTGGAGGACGTCGGCGACTATCCGCGCTTCGCGGGCAATCCGGTGGTCGACGAGTTCGGCATCCGCTCCTACCTCGGCGCCCCGCTCATCGACGGCACCGGTCTGGTCCTGGGCACGGTCAGCGTCGCGGACGTCGCTCCCCGGCCGTGGGGGAAGCCGGGCCTGACGACGATCAAGGAACACGCCGCGCGCCTGGTCGTGGAGCTGGAGAACCGGGACGGCCTGCCGCCCTGCTGAGCCCCGGGCCTCCCACCGCCCTGACGAGGGCGTGAAGCAAAGCTGAGGCGGCGCTTAAGAAATCCTCGATGGACCGGCGTGGCCGCCGTACGGCAGATTGCAGTGCGATCCCACTCCCATCCCGGTCCAGGGGTTGCTTCGGCATGCCCGGAGCCGGGACTCACGCACAGGAGCCGTAGCGGTGAAGGCGCTGGTCAAGCAGAAGGCGGAACCCGGGCTGTGGCTCGCGGACGTCCCCGAGCCCACCGTCGGGCCCACGGACGTGCTCATCAAGGTGCTGCGCACCGGCATCTGCGGCACCGACCTGCACATCCGGGCCTGGGACGGCTGGGCCCAGCAGGCGATCAGCACCCCGCTCGTGGTCGGGCACGAGTTCGTCGGCGAGGTCGTCGACACCGGCCGCGACGTCACCGACATCTCCGTCGGCGACCGGGTCAGCGGCGAGGGCCACCTGGTGTGCGGCAAGTGCCGCAACTGCCTGGCCGGCCGCCGCCACCTCTGCCGGGCCACCGTAGGCCTCGGAGTCGGCCGGGACGGCGCGTTCGCCGAGTACGTGGCTCTGCCCGCCGGCAACGTCTGGGTGCACCGGGTACCCGTCGACCTCGACGTGGCGGCCATCTTCGACCCCTTCGGCAACGCCGTGCACACAGCGCTGTCCTTCCCGCTCGTCGGCGAGGACGTCCTGGTCACGGGTGCGGGCCCGATCGGCCTGATGGCTGCCGCCGTGGCCAAGCACGCGGGAGCCCGCAACGTCGTGATCACCGACGTCAGCGAGGAGCGGCTGGAACTCGCCCGCAAGATCGGCGTCAGCCTCGCGCTCGACGTCTCCGGCTCCACCATCGCCGACGGGCAGCGCGCGCTCGGCCTGCGCGAGGGCTTCGACATCGGACTGGAGATGTCCGGCCGCCCCGAGGCCATGCGCGACATGATCGCCAACATGACGCACGGCGGCCGGATCGCGATGCTCGGCCTGCCCGCCGAGGAGTTCCCCGTCGACTGGGCCCGCGTCGTCACCTCGATGATCACCATCAAGGGCATCTACGGCCGCGAGATGTTCGAGACCTGGTACGCCATGTCCGTCCTGCTCGAAGCGGGCCTGGACCTGGCGCCCGTCATCACCGGCCGCTACGGCCACCGCGACTTCGAGGCGGCGTTCGAGGACGCGGCGAGCGGCCGCGGCGGCAAGGTCATCCTCGACTGGACCGCGTAACCCCCCCACTCCGCGAGCACCTTAGGAGCTTTCCCGATGTTCGACTCCGTGCGCGACGACCTGCGCGCCACCCTCGACGAGATCCGCGCCGCCGGACTGCACAAGCCCGAGCGCGTGATCGGCACCCCCCAGTCCGCGACGGTGAACGTCACCGCGGGCGGCCGCCCCGGCGAGGTCCTCAACTTCTGCGCCAACAACTACCTCGGCCTCGCCGACCACCCGGAGGTCGTCGCCGCCGCCCACGAGGCCCTGGACCGCTGGGGCTACGGCATGGCCTCCGTCCGCTTCATCTGCGGCACCCAGGAGGTGCACAAGGAGCTGGAGGCCAGGCTCTCGGCGTTCCTCGGCCAGGAGGACACGATCCTCTACTCCTCCTGTTTCGACGCCAACGGCGGCGTGTTCGAGACCCTGCTCGGCCCGGAGGACGCGGTCATCTCCGACGCCCTCAACCACGCCTCCATCATCGACGGCATCCGCCTGTCCAAGGCCCGCCGCCTGCGCTACGCCAACCGCGACCTGGCCGAGCTGGAGGCCCGCCTGAAGGAGGCCTCCGACGCACGCCGCCGTCTGATCGTCACCGACGGCGTCTTCTCCATGGACGGCTACGTCGCCCCGCTGCGCGAGATCTGCGACCTGGCCGACCGCTACGACGCGATGGTCATGGTCGACGACTCCCACGCGGTCGGCTTCGTCGGCCCCGGTGGGCGCGGTACCCCCGAGCTGCACGGCGTCATGGACCGCGTCGACATCATCACCGGCACCCTCGGCAAGGCCCTCGGCGGTGCCTCCGGCGGCTACGTCGCCGCCCGGGCCGAGATCGTCGCCCTGCTGCGCCAGCGCTCGCGTCCGTACCTGTTCTCCAACACCCTCGCCCCGGTGATCGCGGCCGCCTCCCTGAAGGTCCTGGACCTGCTGGAGTCGGCGGACGACCTGCGGGTCCGGCTGGCCGAGAACACCGCCCTCTTCCGCGGCCGGATGACCGAGGAGGGCTTCGACGTCCTCCCCGGCGATCACGCCATCGCCCCGGTGATGATCGGCGACGCGGCGGTCGCCGGCCGCATGGCGGAGCTGCTCCTGGAGCGCGGCGTCTACGTCATCGGCTTCTCGTACCCGGTGGTGCCGCAGGGCCAGGCCCGCATCCGCGTGCAGTTGTCGGCGGCGCACTCCACGGACGACGTCAACCGCGCCGTCGACGCCTTCGTGGCGGCCCGGACCCAGCTGGACTCCGAGCAGGCCTGAGGGACGCGTTTGAGACAATCGATCGCATGATCGAAGCGCGGCGGCTCCACATCCTCCGGGCGGTGGCCGACCACCGTACGGTGACGGCGGCTGCCGCCGCGCTGTACCTCACCCCGTCGGCCGTCTCCCAGCAGCTCGCCGCCCTGGAGCAGGAGACCGGCCACCGGCTCGTCGAGCGCGGCGCCAAGGGCGTACGGCTCACCCCGGCCGGTGAGATCCTGCTCGATCACACCAACGCGGTCCTCGCCCAGCTGGAGCGGGCCGAGGCCGAGCTGGCCGCGTACAGCTCGGGTTCGGCCGGCACCGTCACGGTCGCCTCCTTCGCCACCGGCATCGCCCTGGTCGTCGCGCCCGCCGTGGCCGGTCTCGCCGGGTCGGCGCCCGGCATCCGCATCCGCGTCCAGGACGCGGAGGGTGACGCGAGCCTGCCGATGGTGCTGGACCGGCAGGTCGATGTCGCGGTCGCCGTCGAGTACCGCGGGGCCCCGCCCGCCGACGACCCGCGACTGGCCCACGTGCCGCTGTACTCCGAGCCCTTCGACGCGGTCGTGCCGGTCACCCACCGTCTGGCCGACGCGGCGGAGGTGCCCCTCGCCGAACTGGCCAAGGACGCGTGGATCGGGCCCTACCCCGGCAACCCCTGCCACGACGTGGTGATCCTGGCCTGCGAGAACGCCGGTTTCCAGCCGCGTATGGAGCACTCCTCGGACGACTTCCGCGCGGTCGTCGCCCTCGCCTCGGCCGACGCGGGCGTGGCCCTGGTGCCGCGCTCGGCGCTGCGCGGCATGGACCTCACCGGGGTGGTGGTCCGCCCCGTCGACGGCACGCCCCCCACCCGCCGGGTCTTCGCCGCCGTCCGCAGGGGAGCCGAGGAGCACCCCCTCATCCGCCCCGTCCTGGACGCGCTCGCTGCGGCGGCCCGGGTGTGAGCCCGCCGTGACACCGCGGTCTCCTGTCCGGGACGGCTTCCCGCAGGGGGGAAGCGATGAGAGGGACCCGGTCGACGCCCGGCTGGGCGCGCGCCCCGGCGGACGCCCTCGGGGGCCGCGCACCGGAACCGGGTCGGGCTCCCTACGCGCATCCGCAGGCGGGCGGCCGGCCACCGTCCACCACAAGCGACTGCCGCCCACCGCTCCCACCAGGTGATTGTCAGTGCGAGCCGATACGGTGCCTGCCATGCCGGATGCCGAAGACGTACGACGGATCGCCCTGTCCCTGCCGGACACGACGGAGAAGATCGCCTGGAGCATGCCCACGTTCCGGGTCGCGGGGAAGATGTTCGCCACCCTCCCCGAGGACGAGACCTCCCTCGCCGTGCGCTGTCCCAAGGAGGAGCGCGACGAACTGGTGCTGGCCGAGCCGGGAAAGTTCTGGATCGCCGACCACGAGTCCCAGTTCGCCTGGGTGCGGGCACGGCTCGACGCCATCGAGGACGAGGCCGAGCTGCGGGACATCCTGGCCGACTCCTGGCGCCAGGCGGCCCCGACCCGGCTCCTGGACGCGCACCCCCGGCTGGGCCTCCCGGCCGACTGAGGCCCGCGCCCCGCACCCGTGACCGACCCCGTGGTCGCGCGGGCGGACCCGGGGAAACGGGTGCACGATCATCGGCGCGAGTGCGGTATTGTTTTCCTGCGCGTTCGACCGAGGGAAACCCCCAGGTCAGACGGGCAACGGGACGTGGCGCAGCTTGGTAGCGCACTTGACTGGGGGTCAAGGGGTCGCAGGTTCAAATCCTGTCGTCCCGACTGGAGACAGTCGCAGTTCAGGGCCGGTTTCGGAGGTGTCCGAGAGCGGCCCTGAATCATTTCCTGGGGACCGGCTGGGGGCCGGCGCCACTGACCAGGTCAGCGGGAGCTCTGGGGTGGCTGCGCCTCGCGCACGGCCTGCGCACGATGTCGGCAGCCCGGGGGCAGACGACGGGCGGGCCCGAAGCCATGGCCTCGGGCCCGCCCGTCGTGGCCGGCTCGGCACGTCTCAGGTCACGCACCAGCCGGAGCCGGGCTGTGCGGGTGCATGACGCCGGCCCGCTTCATGACAGCTGTTGCGTCCGGATCGCGTTCACCAGTCCCGCGACGAGGCGCGCGCGATCGGCCATGGTGTCGATCAGCAGGTACTCGTGGTCCGCGTGGGCACCGCCGCCCACGGCACCGAGGCCGTCCAGCGTCGGCACGCCCAGGGCTGCCGTGAAGTTGCCGTCGCTTCCGCCGCCGACCGCTCTGCCCTCGATGCCGGGTTGCAGGCTCCGCGCAAGGTCCATGAGCTGCTTCGACGCCGCCTCGGGCATGGGAGGACGCCCGACACCCCCGCGGACGGAGATGACGGCTCCCTCGACGTGCGGGGCCAGGGCGGCGAACGCCGCTTCGACGCGCTCCTTCTCCTGGAGCGATTCGACCCGGACATCCACCGACACGGTTGCGCCGGCGGGAATGACATTGTCCTGAGTGCCGGCGGAAGCGACGGTCGGTGTGACGGTCGTACCGATCTCGGGCCGTGAGAGAGCCGCGATGTCCAGTACTTGATGTGCCGCTTCGATCAGGGCGTTCACGCCGGCGTCGGGTTCCAGGCCGGCGTGCGAGGCCCGCCCGGCGATGGTGACCTCGAAGGTGCCGCAGCCCTTGCGTCCGGTCTTGAGGGCCCCTCCGTCGGCCGCACCCTCGAACACCAGCACGGCGCCGCAGGCGAGAGCACGTTCCTCGATCAAGGCCCGCGAGGCGTGGGAGCCGACCTCCTCGTCGGCGGTCACGAGGATCTCCACGCCCGACAGATCATCGAGGAGGGCCAGCCCGTGAATGGCCTGCACCAGGCCCCCCAGCATGTCGAACACACCGGGGCCGGTCACCCGGCCGTTCTCGACCTTGAAGGGGCGGCGCTCCAGAGTGCCGAGCGGGAAGACGGTGTCGTGATGGCCCAGGATCAGCAGCTTCGGCTCTCCACCGCCCGACCACCGCACGTGCGGCCCGGCCTCGCTCGGGACGAGTTCGGCCTGCCCTCCCAAGCGGTCGTCGATGATGCCGGCGACTGCTCGGGCCGACGCGTCCAGCGCTTCAAGGTGGCGCGAGGGGGATTCTGTCTCGACGAGTGTCCTGAGGTCGTCCAGCATCGCCTCGACGCAAGGGGCTGTCGTGTGGGTGATCATGAGGGAAGCCTAGTACTCCCGTCCGACGCCGCGATCTTGTCGCGGACCGGCCGGGAACGGGTGCGGCCACCGCGTGATCACCGGGGGTTGTGCGGACTCCTGAAGATGCCTGTGCGTCGGTGGTCGATGCCGGTCACGTGGCGGGTGCGGTACGGAGCGAGATCGACGTTCTCCTCGCGGGACAGGACGGTCAGCCGGAGGCTTCCGCGTCCCTGCTGCGCGGTGAAGCGGGGAGCCTCGTAGCCCAGGACCAGGGACGGGTCGGAGAAGCGCCGCAGATCCACGAAGAGGTCCGCTTCGTCCCCGCCCATCTTCTCGTCGATCTGTCCGGCCGGAACAGGGGCGAAGCCCAGCCGGCATTTGAATCGGAAGAGACCGGGCTGTGCGATGTGTCCGAAGGCCGAAGTGTCGTTGCCGAGTGACATGGTGGGCAGCCCGAGTTCTCGGGCGGTCCGGAACACGGCCGCGTAGATGCCGTGCAGGACTCTGGCACGGCGTGCCGGCGCCGTGGCCGCGGCGAAGCGCAGTTGCAGCAGGCCCTGTGAGGGACGCAGCCACAAGATGCAGCCTGCCACCATGCGCTCGCCGTCGTAAGCGAATGCCGTCATCTGCTCATGGTGCTGGGCCAGGAGGCGGTCGCGATGGCGGCGGGCGTAGTTGACGCCGTTGCGCATCCGCTCCACCTGGGCGTCGTACACGGTGAGGAAGGCGTCCAGGCGTTCCTCGTCCAAACCGTCACGAATGCTCAGCGACAGTCCCGCGTCGTTGAGACAGCGGCGTCCCAGACGGAGGTTGCGCCGTTCGGAGGCGGGCAGGCGCGCGGTGAACTCCTCGTCGCTGCCGGTGAGGTCGGCGACCCAGTTGACCAGTGCCGGTTTGACGATGAAACCGGCCTCGGCCAGGGCCGCTCTGTCCTCCGGGGCGGGTTCGTCGACCCTGACGATGTCGAGGTCGTGGTGCGGCAGAAGGCCACGCCAGGCGCCGTCGCGCGCGTCGGCCGCGTCGACCCAGGCGATGTGGAGACCGTTGCGGCTTTCCACCCTCATGACGTTGCCTCGCCGAGTGTGATCTCGTAGGCCTCGCGGAGCAGGTGCATGCGTTCCCTGATCTGTGCTTCCGTGTCGCCGCGCAGCAGTACGACGCCCGCGTGGGCGGCGGAGTTGATGACCCGGTGGGACACTTCTCCCACGCTTGCTCGTACGTCTGCGTGGACGGCGCCAGGGCAGCGCAGCAGTTCCTCGTTCGTGCTGATGGCCTCTATGCGGCCGTTGGGGCGTGGCAGCATGAACTGCGCCAGATAGTCCGTGGCGGGCTTCGCCGTGACGGCGGAGGGTTCCTCCAGCGAGGCGGCGAGGAACTCGTGCCAGAGGTCGACTCCGTACTGGTGCAGCATCTGCTCGGCGATGCCGCCTCCGCCCGGCCGGCAGGCGATCTCCCCCACCAGGTGCCGGTCGGCGGACTTGAGGACCTCCAGGTGCGTCACGCCGTCACGCAGTCCCAGCGCCTGCACGGCGGCCGAATGCAGTTCCTTCACCAGCAGTGCCTGCGGATGTTCGTCCGGCAGTGTGTAGGAGGCGATGTAGTCACCGACGCTGCCGAGCACGGGGGCGGCGTACTTGGCGACGGCGGCGAAGACCACTTCGCCCTGACGGACCACGGCGTCGCAGTGGAACTCCTCCCTGATGTCGACGTACTCCTCGGCGAGGAGGGGGTAGGGCCATTCGCGGAGCCCCCGGGACCTCTCCGAGGCGGCCAGCTCGGCCGTTTCCCTTTCGTCACGGAGCACGAAGACGTCCTCGGCACCTCCCCCGAGGACCGGCTTCACAACGACCGGCCAGCCCAGGTGCCGCGCTGCCCGAGTGACCTCCGTCAGGTCCCCCAGCAAACGGAAGTCGGCGACCGGAATGCCGGCTTCGTGCAGGCGTTGCTTCATCACGTACTTGTTCGTGAACGCGTTCGCCATGTCGAACCCCGCTCCGCGGACCCCGAAGTGTGAGCGGATGTATCCGCCGGTCGGGACGTTCAGCTCGGCCGGGGCGACGACGTGGGTGAACGGATTCCGCTGCCGGATCCTCAGGGCCGCCAGCCGCACCTCGGACACATCGAGGACATTGGTCACCAGTTCGAGATCCGTGTCCCCGGTGTAGAAGTGACGGAATCTCGGGTCCGTGATGACGGACAGCTGGATGTCGGACCGTTCCTGGAGCATCCGCGCGGCCGTCTGTTTGGTGGTGTTGATGAGCAGTACGCGCTTCATGGCTGTGTCCTAGCGTCGGCAGGGGAAAGCGGCAGGTCCTCCTCGGTGGGGGGTGGCGTGTGTCGCCACCACACCCAGCAGGCGCCCACTGCGGTCAGCGAGACGGGCAGGAGGGCCCAGGGCATGCGGAACAGGTCTGCGGCCAGGCCGAGTACGAGGGCGGAGGCCGCCCAAGCGCCCATGACGAACGTGCGGATGATGGTGTTGACGCGGCCCGCGAGGTCACCGGTGACGTTCTGCTGGCGGTAGGCCATGGAGACGGTGTTGACGCCGCCCTCCCCCAGAGACACCAGGCAGAAGCCCACCAACGCCGTGCAGGGCCAGGGGACGAGGAGGGTGATCGCTCCCGCGGCGCACACGGTGAGCCACAGCAGCAGGTGGCGATGACCACGCACGCCCGTCGACAAGCGGCCGCTGAACCACGCTCCCGCCGCGGCGGCCACTGCGGCACACGAGACGGCGAGCCCCATCGTGCCGGGCGAGTAGCTCCAGTGGGACGCCCCCATCGTGATCAGCGTCGGCTCCAGCGCTCCTGCACCCAGGTTGTAGACGGCGAGTGCGATGGTCAGCCGGCGCAGGTCGGGCCGTGCGCGGAAGTGGGTGAATCCCTCGCGCAGCATCGTGGTCCAGGCGGCGTCGGACCGCTGCCCGGTGGGATGCCGTGGCAGCACTGTCGCGGCCGAGGCGGTGAGCAGGAACGTCGCGGCGTCGATCAGCAGGGCCCAGGTCGTTCCGAGGGTGCCGATCACCATTCCGCCCAGTGCGGGCCCGATGAAGCGGGCCACGAGGACGGCCGTGTTGTAGTGGCTGGTGGCCTTCTGGAGCCGGTCCGCCGGAACCAGTGCGGGGATGAGTCCGTAGTCCGCGGCGACGTTCGAGGCGACATTGGCCAGGCCCAGAACGAACAGGGACGCGAACACGCAGCCGATCAGGTCGTGCGCGATGAAGAACGGGACAGCGCCGACGGCTGCACCCTGGATCAAGTCGGCGACAGCGAAGGTGACACGTCTGTCGTACCGGTCGATCAAAGGGCCGAGCAACGGTCCCAGCAGGTAGGGAAGGGTGCGCGCGGCCACGCTCAGAACGGCGAGCGCAGGGGACTCGGTGGTGTCGAGAATGGCCAGGGGCGCCGCCACGAAGAGGAACGTGGTACCCACCATCGACACGGCCGAAGCCGCCGTCAGCACCCAGAAGGCCTTCACGTCGGTCGCTTTCCCATCAGTGATCAAATTCTGTGCTGTTCTTCGTCTTCTGCGCCGGCCCGTGGGGAGGGCCTACTCCATGACGAAGTCTTCCCAGGCGGCCCGGGCGGCGTTGAGACCGCTGCTGGCGGCACCGGTCCACATGTAGTACGACGTGCCCAGGGCGTTGCCCGCGCTGTAGACGAGCGGGTGCGAGGTACGGCCGTTGATGTCGGTCCTCGGGTAGCCCTGCTCGGTGAGTTGCAGGCCCAGCGGTTTGGTGAACCGCTGGTCGGGTTGGGCCACTTCGGCGAGCAGGACAACGCCGACGACGATCTCGCGGCCCTGGACAGTGCGCAGTTCCACCTCGCCCGAGTTCAGGGTCCGTGCGCTCTCGACCTGGTCCACGACGATGTCGGCACCGTCGTGTATCAGCCGATCCGCGGCCTCCTGCTCCTGGCTGACGGCTTCCGGGTCCCGGACGACCACCGTCATCCGGCCCGCGTGGGCCTGCGCGAGCCGGGCCATCCAAATGGTGTTCCCGCCGTCACCGACCACCGCGAAGTCCTTGCCCGCGTTCTCGTACGTGTGGCAGTAGGGACACTCGAAGACGGTCTTTCCCCACGTGTCCTCGGGGAGCCAGGCCGGGATGCGGTCGTAGCGGCCGGTGGCGAGGATCGTCCGGCGTGCGGTGTAGGTGTCTCCCGCCCGGGTGCGGACGGCGACGTGCTCGTCGAAGGCCTGGACGTCGTCGACGGCCTCCCAGAGGAACTCGACACCGCTGCGCTCCGCGTCGCGTTCCATCTTCGCGTACACGACTTCGGGGCGTTCGCCGTGTGCGAAGGGCACATTGCGCATGCTCGTGGCGGTCGAGTTGCGCCGGTCGCGCGTGGAGACGACCAGCACCCTGCGCCTGGACCGGCCGAGCATGACGGCGGCGGTCAGACCCGCCGCGCCCGCCCCGACGATGATGGCGTCGTACTGCGTGGTCACGTCCATGTGTTCCGACCTCCCGTTTCCCGCTCGGGCCGGCCGTTACCGGCCGGCTGTGAGACCTTCATGGCGTCCTTCGTCCAGGCCGTAGGTGAATCCACCGGCTCGTTCCACGACGCGTACGACACCGCCCACGCTGGCCTTGGGCACGACGTCGTGTCCTCTGGCGCCGAGTTCGGCGACCGTGTCGGCAGGCATGTGCGCGTCGACCCGCAGCTGCAGTGCCATGCCCGCTTCGGCCTTGTCGCTGCCCGGGTAGTACGTCCAGCGCGGCAGAGAGAGGGCCTGCAACGGATCACACCCGTCGAGCAGCAGCCGGATCAGTACTTGGGCGTTCCACTGCGTCTGGCCGTCACCACCCGGGGTTCCGCCCAGATGGCGCAAGCCGTCGGCTCCTGAGGTGAGCCAGGGCAGGATGGTGTTGACCGGCCTTCTGCCGGGCGCCACGCTGTTGGGTTCACCCTGCTGGAGCGTGGAACTGCGCCCGACCCGGTTGCACAGCAGCAGCCCCAGTTCCGGCACACCGACCCCTGAGCCGAAACCGAGGCCGAGGCTCTGTACCCAGCTGACGCCGTTGCCTTCCCTGTCGAGGATGCTGAACTGCGTCGTGTCGCCCTGGTGGTAATGGCCCAGGCAGCGGGAGGCGCTGCGCCGGTCGGGGTCGACCGCGGCGGCCAGTTCGGCGAGGACGCCGGGGTCGAGAGCGTCGGGGTCGCATCCGAGTGCGGGGTCGCCGAGCCGGCGCAGGCGCCAGCCGTAGGTCTGGTTGACGATCTCGGCAAGCAGGTGGATACCGGCCGGTGTGTCCAGCTGCGCCCCGGAGCTCAGCCGCTGGTACAGGGCGAGGTTCTGCAGCAGCAACGGGCCCTGGGTCGGGGCGGGGGTGGTGGCGACCGTGTGGTCACCGACCCGCTGCGTCGGAGCGATGCCGAACTCCGCGTGGTCGGCGAGGCAGTCCGTGGCGCGGATGAGGCCGCCCAGGTCGGCGCCGGCCTTCTCCACGGCTCGACCGATCACGGCACGCAGCCGCTCGGGGTGGTCGGCGTGCTCGGCCACCAGCGTGTACAGGCGGGCGAGACCCGGTTGCACAAGGACGGATCCCACGGCCTGCGGTGAACCAAAGACGCTGTACTGGGACTGGAATTCGCTCTGCGCCAGGTATTCGAGGTTGGACTTTCCCCAGCGCGCCGCCTGCCCGGTGATGACGGTGCCTTCCGCAGCGAGGCGGAAGGCCGGCTCCAGCAGACGTTCGAGGCTGAGGGTGGCATGCCGACGGTGGAGCGCGTACCAGGCGTCGATGAGGGCCGGTGTGGACACCGACAGAATGCCCGTCTCGGGCACCGTCGCGTGTCCGCGGGACCGGTAGGCGGCCGGGTCGGCGGCCTGCGGGGCTCGGCCGAGGGAGATCAGCGACGAGGCGTGCGGGGCGTCGGCGGTCCGGAAGACGACGGCCGCGTCTCCCGCGGGGCCGCAGGCCATCGGCAGGGTGACGGTGAGCACCGCGGACGCGGCGATGGCAGCGTCGAAGGCATTGCCGCCGATGTCCAGCACGTCCAGGGCCGCGAGCGTGGCCGCCGGGCTCCCCGTGGAGACCATGACCTCACGGCCCCACTGCTGACGGTCCCTCAGGACGTCTCTCACTTCACCCCCGCCGTGCTCGCAGCGCGGTCGACCGGCTTGAGGCCGATGATGCGGCGGGCCTCCTCCGGTGTGGCCGGCTCACGGCCCATTTCGCGGGCGATGCGCACGACGCGCTCCACCAGGCGCGGGTTCGTGGCCGGGGTGCGGTCGCGCCAGTCGTAGTACGGGTTGTCCTCCAGGCCGACGCGTACGTGGCCGCCGAGCGAGAGGGCCAGTGTGTTGGCCGCGAGTTGGTACCGGCCGATTCCCGCGAATGCCCAGGTGGCGTCCGCCGGCAGCGCGGCCAGGACGGCGGCGGCGTTCGCGGCGCTGACGTCGGCGGTACCGCGCGAGCCGAACAGGATGTTGAAGTAGTGCGGTCCGGGCAGGATGTCCTTGGCGATGAGGTAATTGGCGAAATTGGCCATACCGATGTCGAAGATTTCCAACTCGGGCACGATGCCCCGCTCACGCATTGCGGTTGCCAGGCTGGTGATCATCTCGGGGGTGTTCACCGATGCCGAGGTGGGGAAGTTCATCGACCCGAGGGTCAGGGACGCCATCTCCGGCTTCCCGAGTCCGCTGACGGAGAGTGATTCACTGCGGCGATCGAAATCGTTCCAGTTGCGACCGCTCGTCGTGACGACGAGGACCATGTCGGGCGCTTCCGCGGCGACGGCCTGACAGATGTCGTCGAATTTCTCCGCATGCCAGGTGGGTTCCTCGTCCTCACCTCGCGCATGCAGATGCACCATGGAGGCACCGGCCTCAAAGCAACGCTTTACGTCCTTCGCTATCTCTTCCGGAGTGGTCGGGACGTGCGGCACCTTGTCCTTGCGCGGAATCATTCCAGTGGGACACAGATTGATGATGACGCTGTCGGCCGGGCTCACGCTAATCTCCTTGAAACGGTCCGCTCAGTGAGGGGATTCAGGCAGGAGGACCGGATGCCAGCGGTCCGTCTCGACGCCTGATGCATTCAGCAGATGGACGGGAAGTCCCTGCAGCATGAAGGGGCAGATGTGGGCGGGTAGCAGGTCTACGGATTGCCCCGGAATCAGGCCGGCCTCATGCAGTTGTCTTCCATCGCGGTCCCGTGCGGTGACGTCGGGGTCCCAGTCGTGGTACGCGGTGGCGAGCAGCCCGTCGGCATCGGTGCGGACCCGGTCGCCGGTGACGTCCACCACCCGGGTCCGCACGCACAATGCGACGTCGTCCGCGGTGCACACTCCGGTTTCGGCGGAGCCCGCGTCGAACAGTGCGTAAGCCCCGGCGCAGATCTCGGTCACCCCGGGGACCCGGGCGGCAGCCGCCGCTCCCGCGGTTCCGCTGACCGACACGGTCGGGCACTCGATACCGTCCCGCCGGATCTCGTCCGCCAGTTCGGTCAGAACCCCGGCGACGCGTCGCGCCACGATGGCCGCGTCACGCATGTCCTGGCGTGTGGTGATGTTGGTGTAGCCGGCAACGCCTGCCAGCCTGACGCCGGGCGTGTGATCCACCAGAGCTGCAAGCCGGGCGGCGCGCTCCGGGGCGACTCCTCGGTCGTCGCCGAAGCTGACGTCGACACGGAGGGCGAGTTCCACGCCGGCGGCGACCGCGGCCGGCCCGAGCAGACCCACCGTCTCGGCGTCGGCGACGTTGACGGCGAGACGCGCGTCGGGTCGTTCCGCGCGGACACGGGCGGCGAACTCGACTATGCGGGGAAGCCGCCACACATCGAGCTGCGCCCGCGCAATGACCACATCGGGGATACCGGCTGCCAGATAGGCGGCTGCCTCCGGGGTCGTCTGCGCCATGACACCGACAGCACCAAGGTCGCTCTGCAGCTGCGCCAACTCGATGAGTCGATGCCCTTTTACATGGGACCTGACCACCGGCCCGATGGAATGAATGAGGTGATGGAATTCCCTGATGTTCCGCTGTGCTTTCGACGGATCGAGCAGAACTGCTGTGGTACGCAAGGCAGTAGAGCCAATTCTTGTCGAGCGGTCAGGGAACTGTTCAGCTGGGCCCGCGAAAAGGCGGGCCCAGCTCTTATCTCAGATGTCGCTGCGGCACATGGCGATCACCTCCGATCATTGTTCGGTGCGGGAAAAAAATTACAGCCACATGATCATCGCGTCAACCCGGAATCGCGCGATGAAAGTCACACGCGATGCACGACCCCGGTTAATGGAGGCCATGATTCCGCAGAAATTGAAGCTGCTGCCTGAACTGCTGGATTCGGTCAGAAGTCAGCAGTGAACCGTGACCCGCCTTGTACCGGTGAATCTGGTGAAGCTTGCCCTGCTTCTCGAGTTCGGCGACGTAATTGTCGATTTGCCGGATCGGGCAGCGGGGATCGTTGAGCCCTGCGAGGATGTGCACGGGCGCTCTCACCCGGTCGACGTAGGTCAGCGGCGAGGACGCGCGGTATCTGTCCGGGACGTCTTCGGGGCTCCCGCCGAACAGCGCACGGTCGAGAGCCCTGAGTGGTTCCATCGAGTCCTCGTAGGCACTGATGTAGTCGGCGACGGGAAGCGAGGCGAGGCCGGCGGCCCAGCAGTCCGGCTGGACTCCCAGGCCCAGCAGCGTCAGATAGCCGCCCCACGAACCCCCCGCCAGAACCATCCGGTTCGGATCCGCCAGGCCTGATGCCACGACCGATTGCCGCACGGCAGCCACGTCCTCGAGCTCGATCAGCCCCACACGGTGGCGCAACGCGTCGGTCCACTCGCGGCCGTAGCCCGTGGACCCGCGGTAGTTGACCCGCACGACGGCGTATCCGCACTGCACCCACGCGGAGGGACGGGGCGTGAAGGAGTCGCTGTCCTGCATCCGCGGTCCGCCGTGCAGTTCGAAGACGGTCGGGAAGGGGCCGTCCCCCGGGGGCCGGTGCACGAGGGCATGGACGCGACCGCCGGGGCCGTCCACCCACACGTCCTCGACCGGGACCGACCGCGGAGCCCGACCCAGCGACGGGTCGAGCACGATGTGAGCGGTGGACGAGCGCAGTTGAGGCGGCTGGGCGGCGGACGACCACATGTACTCGACACTGCCGTCCGCGCGTGCCGTCATGTCCGAGATGGTGCCCGGCGGGGTGTCCAGCAGTTGCGGCTGAGCAGCTCCCGGCGTGCAGGACCACAGCTGTGTCCTCGCTCGGTGAGTGCGTCTGATCAGCAGCGCGGAGCCGTCCGGGTACCACTTCGCGTCCAGCTCACCGGAGAGCCCGAGAGCGAGGTCGGACTCCTCTCCGGTGAAGACGTCCAGCAGCATCGGCTCCCAGCGCCCACGTCTTTGATGGGCCAGTAGCAGCCGGCCGTCGCCATGGACGGGTGCGAAACCGAGCACGCGCAGTCCCAGCCGTTGCGAGCCCCGCTCGTTGTCGTCGAGCTCGGCGACGGGCGAACCGTCGAGCCGCAGGACCCGGACGGCCGGATGCCTGCCGTTGCCGTGCTCCGTGTGGGTGATCGCAACCAACGTCTCGTCGTACGAGAGGCAGCTGACCGTGGACATCTCGTGGTGACGGTAGATCTCACGCGGGGCGGCGCCCGGGCGAACCACGTGCACCGAGGAGCCCTGCCTGTCGGCACAGCCGAGCACCGCCAGACCGTCATGGCCGAGGGCCAGGCCGGTCTGGTACGAGGGCGGCAGACCGGCGGCCGCCGGTTCGTCCGGCCCGGCGTCGAACGGGCGGCGCATCCACACGCCGCATTCGTCGCCGTCCGTGTCGGCGAACCACCAGATCCACTCTCCGTCCGGGGAGAGGGCGGCCGTGACGGTACCGCCCGGTCGCGCCGTGACCTGCTTCATGGTGTCCCGGTCACGGTCCCAGGCGTACCACTCGTGCACGCCGCCGGCGTTGGAGCGGAACACCGAACGGTCCGGCGCGGAACGGGACCAGGAGGGCAGGGTCATCTGCACAGCCCGGAAATACCGTTCCCAGGACTCGTCCTGAGCGGCACTGCGCGACTTCTCCATCCTCAGGCCCCGGCCCGAGCGGCAACGCGTACGGAGCTCTCCAACGCGGTCAGGAAGTGGTCGTCGGTCTCGGCCGTCTGGGGCAGGGACAGCGTGACGAAGCCGCTCTTGCCGATGTAGACGCCTCGTTCGAGCATCTCGTGGAACAGCAACTCCACCGGCCGTCGATCGATGCCGGCCAGGTCCGACGCGCGGACGACGGGGGTGTCGGAGGGATGGATGCCGATGAGGGACCCCCAGCCGGTGGCCTGGAAGCCGTGCTCGTGCAACACGGCGTCCGCGCGCTTGCGCAGGTCCTCGCCGCGCTCGAACAGTTCCGTGAGACAGGATGGCGTGAGCACCGTGCTGAGCATGGCCGCACTGGCCGCCATGGAGAAGCGGTTGTTGTTGAAGGTGCCGGAGTGGTCGTAGGAGTGTTCCCCGCCGCGCGCGATCTGCAGCATCAGTGGTTCGGCGCCGCCGACCGCCCCGAAGCCGAAGCCTCCGCCGATGTACTTGCCCAGAGTCGTCAGGTCGGGGCGGACACCGAGCAGGGCCTGGCCGCCGCCGTAGGACATGCGGGAGGTCTGTACCTCGTCGAAGGCGAGGACACTGCCGTTCTCGTCGCAGAGGGTCCTCAGTCCCTGGAGGAAGTCGGGGGCGGCCTGGATACGGCCCCCGGAGCCGAGCATCGGCTCGACCAGGACGCAGCCGATCTGCTCGGGCCACTGGTCGAAGGCCTCTCGTACGGCGTCAAGGTCGTTGTAGTCGCAGATGACGGCGTCGAACGGCACGTTGAGCGAGGGGCGGCCGCGGCTGAAGCTGAGGAAGCCGCCGTGGTATCCGCCGTCGAACACCAGGATCTTCGAGCGGCCCGTGAACTTCAGGGCCAGGTTGATGGCCACGAGATTGGCCTCGGTGCCCGAAGGGGTGAAACGAACCAGGTCCATCGACGGGTAACGCTCGCACAGCATGCGGGCGACCTCGGCCTCCTCTCCCGCCACGGTGCCCAACGACCAGCCCTTGTCGAGGACCGCCGTGACGGCTTGCCGCACGGCCTCGGGGCTGTGCCCGGCCAGGCCGACGCTGTAGTCCCCCAGGTAGTCGACGTAGGTGTGGCCGTCGACGTCCGTGAGGTGGCAGTCCGCGGCGGTCTCGACGGTGAAGGGAAAGGGGTCGAAGTCGAGCACGGAGCGGGTGGTCCCCGACGGCAGGAAGTTCCTGGCCCGTGCGTGGCGTTCCCGGCTGAGCGGACGCTTCTCGGCGTATCGCCGGTGTGCGTTCTCCAACGCGTGCGTGATCACGATGCTCTCCATCGGTCGGTCTCGGAGTTTCAGTGCGCGGGGGCTTGCGGGGGTCGGGTGAACCACAGCCCTGTGGCGACGACGGCGCCGATCACAACCGGTGCGAGCCAGGCCCACGAGTCGTCCAGCGACACCGTGTAGCCCAGAACCACCGAGGAGGCGGCGGCGCCGCTGATGACGGCGGCCCGGATGATGGCGTTGACCCGGCCCAGCAGCTCGTCCGGGATCGCGTTGTACCGGTATTCGTTCGTGGTGACGTTCATCCCGCCCTCGCCCATCGAGAGCAGGAAGAACCCCGCGATGACGGCGATCGACGAGCCGAGGAGCATGGCAGCGCCCCCCAGTCCACAGACGGCGAACCAGATGCCGACGCGTGTCTGGAGTCGTCGTCGGCGCGCGACGCGCGGGGTGATCCACGCTCCGGTGGCAGCGCCGGCGGCACCCAGCCCGAGCGCCGCACCCGTCATCTCCGGGCTCCAGTGCCAGCGCGTCTGCGCGAGGACCACGAGCACGGTCGGCACGGCTCCGGCGCCCAGATTGAAGATCGTCATGGCCGCCGTGAGCCGCCTCACCTGCGTGAGGCGCCAGAACGCGGTGAAGCCGTTTGTCAGCATCTGCCCGAAGAGACTCGGTCCGCGCTCCGCCGTCGGGCGCATGGGCAGCCACGCCGCTGCGCCCGCTGTGACCAGGAACGTGCTCGCGTCGATCCAGAGTGCGCTGCGGGGGCCCAGGCTGCCCAGCAGGACTCCGGCCAGAGCCGGCCCCACGAATCGCATCACGGAGATGGTGGTGGTGTAGCGGCTGTACGCCTTCGCCAGGCTGTGGGCCGGGGCTATCGACGGGATCAGGCCGAAATCGCTGGTCAACTCCGAGGTCAAGCCGCCGCATCCCACGAGGAAGAGCACCGCGAGCACGAGCACGACATGGTCCGAAGTGATGATCAGCGGCAGCAGTCCCACCAGCACGCACTGGGCTATCTCTGCCCAGATGAACACCAGTCGACGGTTGAAGCGGTCGACGACGACACCGAAGACCGGCGAGAGGGCGTAGGGCGCGAGCTGTACGCCGAAGCTCAGGGCGGCAATCGTCTTCGAGCCGGTGACCGTGAGCAGGATCAGCGGCATGGCGACGTTCAGCAACGTGTTGCCGAGCTTGGAGACAGCCGATGCGCCGGTGAACACCCAGAAGTGGCGCATCGAGCCGTCGGGGCCGCTCGCTTCGCCGTCTTCGTCCCGAGCGGTTGCGGCGGACGCTTCGTTGCTTGTCACGGCGCCGCCCCGGGATGTGCGTCCGACTCCTCGTAGTCCACGGTGAACCGCTCCGTCAGAGCCTTCACCAGCGCGGGTACGTCCTCGACGGACTCGACGCGGAACAGCGCCGTGCCGGCCCTGCTCGTGGAGTAGAGCATGCCGGAGATGCGGTCACCCGGCCTGGCCGTGATGTCGACCCGCTCGACCTGGGGAAAGTCCGCGAACACATCGGAGTCCGGCACGCGGCGCACCACTCCGGGACGTACCGGGAACATCAGGAAGCCGAAGATGCCGTCCGCCGGCTCGGGTGTCCACGCGGGCCGCGTGTTGAGCTCCGTAGCCAGGAAGTGCTCCCAGACGTCGAAGCCGTAGGCACGGCGGAGGGTCTGCGGGATGCCTCCGCCCCCCGGGCGGCAGGCGATCTCGCCGACGACGAGTCCGTCCGGCGTGCGGAAGACCTCGAGGTGAGTGACGGAGTCGCTCAGTCCCATGGCCCGGACGACATCCGCGTGGAGCCGGGTGAGTTCCCGCGCTTCGTCACTGTCGGCGGGCAAGGTGTAGGAACCGAACACGGAGCCCTTGGCACGCAGCGGCGGGCTGGTGTACTTCGATACGGCGGCGAAGCGCACCTCGCCGTCGTGAACGAGCCCGTCGCAGTGGTACTCCTCCTCGAACTCGACGAAGTCCTCGATGAGGAACGGCGCTTCGTCGTTGCTGAGCAGGGTGCCGTCGGCCCGGCTGATGCCGGCGATGTCGGCCTCTGTCCGCACCACGTGGACATTGGCGGCTCCGTCGCCCCAGGCGGGCTTGATCACCGCGGGAAGTCCGTGCTTGCGCAGGAACTCCCCAACACTCTCGTTCGACGGGACCAGTGTGGTGCGGGCGACCCGCAGTCCGGCCCTGCGGAGCCGCGCCTTCATGGCGTTCTTGTTGCAGAACGCGTGGGCCACGTCGAAGGGGATGCCCGGCATGCCGAGATAGCTGCGCAGGTAGCCGGCGGTGGGAATCGAGCTCTCCGCCGGTGCGACGATCGCGTCGAACGTGAAGCGGTTCATCAGGTCGAGCGTGGCCTGCCTGACCTCGTCGAGGTTCTGTACGCTCCCGACGAGAGTGACCGACTCCATCGTGTCCGTCGACGGGTAGTCCGGCAGGCAGTCGGCTTCCGTGATCAGCGACAGGCGCACTCCAGGATCCCGCAGAAGGCGGGTCACCAGCTCCTGCCGACGACGGTTCACGACCAGAACATCGCGGACGCGCTGAGACATGACTGCTCTCAACCCCTTTCCGGCACAGGGCTCTCGGTGCGGCCTGCCGTCACCAAGGGTTCGTTCAGCAGACGTCTGACCCCTTCGGCGCCGCCGTCGATCTTCTCCAGATAGGGCAGGTACATCGTGCAGGGCTGGAAGTCGGCCCCTACGTCCCGCAGCGCGGCCATGACGTCGTCGAAGTAGGCCTCGGTGTGCGGCATGTGCAGTCCGGCCTGCTCGGCGAGCCAGCGGATCGTCAGGAATGCCGGAACGTCCTCGGTGAGCACGCGTGAGACGCGCAGCTCCTCGATGCTGCCGCAGGAAAGCGAGCGGTAGATGCCCCGGCAGGACTGCATCATGTCGAAGAAGGACTCCTGGGGCGGGAGGCCGTACTGCCGCTGAATGATCTCGGGAAACGTCTGCGCCCTGGCTCCGAACGCCTGAGCCAGAAGCACGCGTTCCTGATCCAGCAGGTCGAGCCGCTGTGCGAGCCGGGCGGAGATCCCGTCGATGTAGTGCGTGTACCTGATGCCCTGGCGCGTCTTCTCGACGTTGTCGGGGTCGAGTGCCACACCCACGTGGATGATGTAGCCGAGAGGGGCGAAGAGCAGGTCGATGCCGTCGCAGACCTGCATGTCCGGCCAGGACGGTCTGCCGATCTGCCCACCGAGCGGGAACATACGGCGCAGGGTGGTCAGTGCGCGGTCCGGGTCGAGCGAGTAGAGGGACACGTTCACGGAAATCTTGCGCTTGTACTGGACCGTATTGCCGATCACGCGGGTCCCGTAGAACGAGTCCTCGACGAGGACGACCGAGGTGTCCCTCAGGCGCGGGGAGTCCTGGATCCACTTGCCCAGCACGGGCTGCCCGCCCTGGCCACCGCGGACGAAGACGATCAGCTTCCCCTCGAGGTCCACCGAGCCTTCGAGGATGTCCAGCAGTTCCAGCCTGAGATGCGGTATGTCGGGCACGGTGACGACGATGATGCCGGCGTCCCGCAGGGACCTGCGGCCCTCCTCGCTCCGCAGTGAGCCGAATTGGCTGTCGGAGAGCGAGCATGTTTGTACCTCGCCGGTCACCAGGTTCTCCATGACCAGCCGGGTCCAGTCTCTGCTGCGCTCCTTGATCGAGGCGGAGCTCTCCAAGGACAGCAGGCACGCGTCGAGCCGGTGATGGTGCTTGGTCAGCTCCAGGTCGGCCAGCAGGGTCAGGCCGACGTGGCCCGCGCCGATAACAACGATGTCGGACATGGTGAAGTACTCGCCCTAGCTGCTGAGTTGGACCATGGTGTTGCCGTGCCGTGCCGCGACGTCGTCGGGCAGGACGTACGCGCGAAGGAGCAAGCGCTCACACCTGTCGGGCTGGATGGTGTCGCGACCGTGCACGCAGTGGTCGTTGGGGATCAGCACTGCCTCGCCCTTCTGGATGGCGATGCCGCACTGACGGCCCACTTCGAGAGCGGCCCGGCTCAGCTCCGTCAGAGCCCGGGCGGCGCGTCCCGCCTCGACCGGGGCCAGGCCGGCGGCCGGGGTGTAGGTGCCGAAGTTGAGCCGGATGACCGGCGGCTTCCCGTCTTCCTCGATGAGCAGCTCCATGCGGCGCACGCGCTCGAACCCCCAGGACAGGGCTGACCCCGAGCGGGCCTCGAAGTGGCGCAGCCGCAGGACGTCCTTGGTCTCCTCCGGTAGCAGTGCGAGCACGTCACGAGCCGGCGCCAGGAGGGTCTTCGGCACCTCACCGGTGGCGATGTGCGGGACCAGCACCAGCGTCCGGGGGCGGCTGTTGTCGCTCGCCCAAGCCAGGTCGTTGTGCATGCTCAGCAGCTCCACACCGGAGCTCTTCTCCGACGACAGCGTGGTGGGCCGGATGTCGGTGATGTAGGAGTGGTTGTACTCGGCGTAGGCGACACAGGCGCCCACCGCCTCGCCGAGGAGCAGGCACAGGACCTTGCTCCGCTCGACGTCGTCGAACGTCGGCAGATTGTGCAGGTGCACCGGATCGCCGTCCGACGCCGCGAGGGCACTCAGGACGTAGTGAAGTTCGGTCCGTACGCCGAGTTGCCCGCGCATGTAGGAGAGGTAGCGGAACTCGGTCTGTCCCGGGCAGTTCTCCAGGACCGTTTCGACGAGGCCGGCCAGACGGTCGTGTTCGTCGGGCTTGAGCTCGAAGGTGGGCATGGTGCGCATGAAGGTTCCCTCGGGGATTCTGGCGGTCGGCTCAGGCGAAGGCGACGAAGACCTGACGGTCGCCGCTGTAGGGGTGGCGGCCGTGCATGGCAGCGCGGTTGTCGACCAGGAGGACGTCGCCGGCCTCCCACTCGACGGCGACCTCGCACGTCTCGAGCGTTTCGCGGACCAGTTCCATGTAGTGGCCGGGAATCTCGGTGCCGTCGCCGAAGGTCGCGCCGTAGCCGATCCAGCTTTCCCAGCGCTCCATGTCGGTGACATCGGGAACGGTGCTGGGGTCCTTGCGCCAGATATGGGTCTGGTTGAACCACGCCTGACGCCCGTCCGCACCGACCTCGACCGTGCCGGGCGTCCGGTTGGTGGTCAGCAGGCCGAGCGGTGTCCACTTGGCGGAGGTGTAGCTGGCCTGGCAGTGCGCGATGACGTCCTCCTTCGAGTCCGTCTCGAAGGTCTCCGGCCACGACTTGATGCCGCTGGGGTCCCCGGCAGCGTGTGGCAGGTGCTGGATGTAGGTGACGCCGCGCTCACGGAAGGCGTCCCGGACCTCGGACGGAAGCGACGTGTAGACACGGTGGCCGTCCACGATGGTGGTGGCCCCGCCCTCCTCAGCCACCACACTGCACCCGAAGACGAGCGTCGCCGGGTGCCAGGGGGCGTAGGAGAGCTCGTTGTGCGCGCGCACCGCGCGCGTCTTGTCCGGGCCGGACGCGTTGTAGACCAGTCCCCGCTCCGCGTGGCGGGGAGCGTCGCCTCCCTTGTACGCCGCCAGCTCGCCCAGGAGGCTCCGGGCCACCTCTTCGAACTGGTCGATGGTGAGGACGTCGAAGCCGCGAAGGAGAACGGCCCCGGTCTTCTCGAGGAGACCCCTCACCATTTCCCGGTGCTCGGGCTCGATATTCGCCAGCGCCTTGGCCGGGTTCGGGTCCTCTCCGATGTTCTCGATCAGAGAAGGGAAGCCCGACTCAAAAGAAAAGGGGCCTGCAGTGATCTTCTCAGTGCGCAAAGCAATCTCCATGAGGAATCAAGTGGACGGCCCGAAGGTGGCCAGGACGAGTGAGCGGTCGCCCGATGCGGCCGCGTGGCGGCGAACGTCGTTCCACTGCCGGAAAGCGGGCTGATGCTGAGGGGAGGCTGCGGTGTCCGACCAGGCGGCGCCGAGCAGAGGGCGGGCCTTGGCACCCCGGAACATCTTGGCGTCGTAGGAAGCACGTCCGAAGTGGACGCGTGCGTAGGAATGCTCGATCGCGTAGCGGATCGGCTCATAGATCGCGAGGTTGAAGTACTCGGAGGCGTCGGCCAGGTGCTCGTAGTCGAGGCCGAGCTGGCGTACGTAGACGGTGTCGCCCCACAAGAACGTGAGGCAGACCCCGAGGACTTCGCCGGCCGAGCGCATGACGAACAGGTGACTGTGATCGTCGACCTCGCTCACCAGAACCCGAAGGTAATGCGTGCGCTCTTCCAGCGAGGTGCTGTCACCGTATTTCCTTTGCAGCTTGGTGAAGAGCAGACTCGAGGTGTCGAGCAGTTCACTGAGCCGGAGAGCCGAAATGTCGTAGCCGGCCTCCGCGAATACCTGCGTCTCCCGGCGGGCCGCCGCTGAGCGCTTGCGGCCGAGAGAGTGCAGGTACTCGACGTAGCCGTCCCAGGAGTCCCACTCGATGTCCACCTCGCACTCGACATCGCAGACGAAGGACCCGGCCGGCCCGCGAGCGGCCTCGAACTGCCGGGCTCCCGCCTCGTTCAGGTACAGGGCTGAGGTAGCGGGAACACCCCATTCCCGCCGCCGTTCGTCGGCTGCCAGGAGCAGGTCCTCAAGGATCTCGGCCTCGCCCCGGGGTGTTGCTGCGTCGATGAGGAACTCGTTGGAGTAGGCCGCGCTCTGACCCAGCACCTGGTTCGGTGACCAGTCCTCGGCGCGGAAGTCACCGGCGGAGCACAGGAACCCGGAAAAGGCGTCGTAGGGGGCCAACGTGCCTGGACGCTGTCGGTAGATCGGCAACAGTCCGTCGAGGCGGCCGGCACCGTCCCGGTGCGTGACATAGGCGACGTCCGGACCCCGGAGGTGTTCGTAGGCGCGCAGCCAGGGCGCGCTGACGTAGAAGGAACGCCCCGCGGACAGGCGCGTGAGGTCACCCTCGTCGATCTCGGCGAGTTTGTTCACCAACTGAATGGCTGTCATCGTTCAGTACTCCCGTACACGGCGGTCGCTTCGACGTCGCGGTCCAGCCCGAAGGCGGACCGGACCGCCCGGACGGCCTCGTTGACGTCATCGGCGCGGGTGACGGCTGAGATGCGGATCTCGGAGGTCGAGATCAGCTCGATGCCCACGCCCGCGTCGGACAGGGCGGTGAAGAAGTCGGCAGTGATGCCGGGGGCGGTCTTCATCCCCGCACCGACCAGCGTGAGCCTCGCGATCCGGTCGTCATGGCGGAGCGAGTCGAAGCCCAGGGTCGAACGCTGCCTCTCCAGGGCGTCAACGGCCCTGTGGCTTTCCGACTTGGCGGTGGTGAAGGTGATGTCGACCCGCCCGCTCCCCGCGCCGGAGATGTGCTGGGCCACCATGTCCACGTCGGCCCCTGCGCCCGCAACGGCACGAAAGATCGCTGCCGCCTCACCGGGCTTGTCCGGGACGCCCACCACCGTGATCTTGGCCTCGGAGGTGTCGTGGGCGACTTCGGAGACGATGGGGTGCTCCACCTGTTCATTCCCTTGGTCGCAAAGACATGGCATGCCGGACCATGCACCTGGCACGGTGCTGGTGTGGATGGCGTCGGTGTAGCTCTCGGCGCATCGAGGAGCCGCAGGAGCGCTGCGTTCGGCCCGGAGCTGCCGGTCCCTCACTCCGTCCCGGTCCAGGGCGGAGCTCGGCCATGGGGGCTGTTCCGTCCGGAGGAGATGCTGTTGTGCTGAGGGCGGGCCCGTCAGCGTGCGCCTGTCCGAGGCTGGTGTCGATCGCCCCCGTCATTTGCGCCACTCGCGGGAGTCGCACCTCCTTGAGGACGTACGGCTCCCCGCGTCATGTCAGAGTGAGGCGGTCTCACCCTTCGCGGTGGCGGCCCCCCACTGTGAGTCCTCGGGCAGGACAAGTCCCCACTGGGAGTCCTGCTGGACGGCGGCCGGGCCGGAGTTGCCACCCGCGAATCCGGCGATGGTGAGCGCGGCCAGCGCACTCAGAGCGTAGCGAAGCCACAGCTTGGACATGTATGTCAACCTCTGTTTCCCAGACCCATGTCCACCGCTGTACTGGTGGATCCCCTCGTGGGCCCCCAACAAGCATGCAGGGTGGCTCCGACCTGCGGCTACGACCTTTGGCAGCATGATCAGGCAATGCGTGAACAAGCAGGGGGGATCTATGTGCTCAAACACCCATACAGTCAACGAAAGTCTGCCCGAGGTCTGCGACGAAGGCCTTGAGTACTACTCCGGGATGCTCGCCGGTTCCGTGGTCCCGCAGGACGCTCCTCGTTGCCTTCTGGAACTCGGACTGGTCAGAAGGCTGCCGAACGGCAAGCTCACGGCCATCGCCCCGCGTACGGCGGCGGCAGCCCGGATGGGCCTGCTGGAGACAACCATCCGGGAGCAGCAGCGCGCGTTGGAGGCCATACGCGCCTCGGTGTTTCGGGCGGAACGCACCTACATGGACAGCTACGGCCGCAAGAACTCACCGCTGATCCGTGAAGTCCAGGGCCCCGAAGCCATCAGCGCCACACTCTCGGCGTCCGTCCGCGCGTGCCGACGAGAACTGCTCACGGCCCAGCCCGGCGGCGGACGCCCTCAGGAGCTGCTGCAAAGGGCTCTCCCTGACGACCTCAACGCCCTGGCGCGCGGGGTCGAGCAGAAGACCATCTACCAGCACACCATTCGCTCCCACGCCCCTACGCTCGCCTACGCGGAAGAGATCAGCCGGGCGGGCGGCGAAATCCGCACGGTCGATGAGGTCTTCGACCGTCTGATCATTTGCGACCGGCAGATCGCGTTCGTCCCGGACCCCGCGTCGGAGCGCTCCGACCTCGCCCTCACCATCGAGCATCCGGGCGTCGTGCGGTATCTGGTGGGCATCTTCCAGCACATCTGGCAGCGAGCCGTGCCCATCCAGCCGAGCACGCTCAGCGATTTGCCCCAGACCGTGACCAACGACATCCGCCGTGCCGTGCTCCAGCTCATGGTCGACGGCCACACGGACGCGGTCATCGCAAGCCGCCTCGGCATGAGCGTGCGCAGCGTGACCAACCATGTGCGCTGGGCCTCCGACCTGTTCGGCAGCCGCAGTCGAGCTCAGCTCGCCTACCAGATCGGCCGGAGCGGCTTCTTCGGCGACGAGACGACCGACACGACGCCGGGCCGAGGCGGTGACGACAGGGGCGCAGCCGCCGGGGGCGGTGTGCCGCGCGAAACGGTCACGGGTGATCACGGCTCCTGAGCCCGGAACGCCACGTGCGTCGCACCGGATGAGACGCCGAAGGCACTGGCCTGACGAGGCCGCGAACTCGCTCGCGGCGTGAGACGCGGGCCTCGTGGACCGTTGCCCGCAGGGACGGACTGTTGCCGTGTCCGACCGGTCGGATACGGCGCAGTTCGTCGATGCCGAGGGCCGGAAGGCCGCTCTGCTGATGCAGTGGTGCCGGGCTGGCAGGAGAACGACGAGGTCCGGGTCCCGTTGCGCAGGTCGTACAGCCTGTCGTCCCCACTTGTGAAGCAGCAGGGCGGCGGCCGTATCGCGGCTTTCCGACACGGCCGCTCGAGCGTCTTTCGCGCTGCGCTCCGCGGCTCAAGGGACGCAGGCCGGGCACGCGCCTCCCGTCCGGAGGCCGGTCCTGTGAGAGAGCCTATGGCTCAGATCGCGCAGCCCGCATGCGCCAGCGCCTGCTTCAGGAGCACCCCGTGCCCGCCCGGCATCTCGCTCTGCACCGCCTCCGAGACCGCCTCCTGCGGGCTGAACCACACCAGGTCGAGCGCGTCCTGCCGGGGTCGGCAGTCGCCCGTCACCGGCACGATGTAGGCGAGGGACACCGCGTGCTGACGCGGGTCGTGGTACGGGGTGATGCCCTGCGTCGGGAAGTACTCCGCGACCGTGAACGGCTGGAGCGACGCCGGGACGCGGGGCAGCGCGACGGGGCCGAGGTCCTTCTCCAGGTGGCGCAGGAGCGCGTCGCGAACGCGCTCGTGGTGCAGCACGCGGCCGGAGACCAGCGTCCGGCTGACCGTACCGTCCGGTCCGATGCGCAGCAGCAGGCCGACGCTGGTGACTTCGCCGCTGTCGTCGACGCGCACCGGGACGGCCTCGACGTACAGGATCGGCATGCGGGCGCGCGTCATCTCCAGGTCGTCGGAGGACAGCCAGCCGGGCGTGGTTTCGGTCATGTCAGACATCGCTTGATCATACTTTCAGCCGTTCGGTCTTCCTGGGTAGCCGCTTCAGGAGAACTGTGACCGGCCCCACCCTTGTTCATTCGCCCTCCGGCTGTTCGTTCCGCAACCGGTAGACCCGAAGGGCGTTGTCCCGTCCGGTCCAGCGGGCGATCCGCAGCGCGTCCGGCAGGGCCAGTTCGTCGGCGTCCACCCGCTCCTGGAGCAGCTCCGCGAGACCCTGCCGGAAGGCGAGCGCCCCCAGGTGGTGGAACTCGGGCACACCGTAGGCGTCGGAGCTGTACAGCAGTTTGCGGAAGGGTGTGATCTCCAGGGCCTCCGCGAGGACCGCACCGGCCCGGGCGGGGCCGACGTGGTGGAGGGTGAGGCCGACGTCGAGGTACACCTGCTCGAAGACCGCCGCCAGGTAGGCGGCCTGCCGCTGGTAGGGCCAGCAGTGCAGGAGCAGCACGGGAACCGTCCCGGCGGTGAGGTGCAGCCAGTCCGTGAGGTGGGTGGGGTCGACACGGTGCAGCCGGATGTCGTTGTCACCGAACCCGGTGTGCAGCTGCAACGGCAGACCGAGGTCGACGGCGGTCCACAGCAGGTGCCGGGCGAGGACCGGGTCGTCGAGACGGCCCCCTCGGCCGAGCCACGCCCGGGCCGCCTCCGTGACCTGCGCGTCCGAGGGCCGGGCCGGGTCCAGGTCGAAACCGGTGCGGTAGGCCGCCACGGACTTCACGGCCACCACACCGGGCCGCCGCACGGCGTCCAGCGCGGCCGCGTGGAAGGCGTCCGCGTACGCGTCGGGTTCGACACCCGCCGCCAGGACCGACTCCGCCACACCCTCCAGTCGTACGACCTCGTACGACGTCCCGCCCGCGGCCTCGGCGATCTCCTGCGGCGTGGTGAGGGGGTGGGGTGCGTAACCGGTGTCGACGCAGAAGACGTCCGTGCCCGCAGCGCGCAGGAAGCGGCGCTGCACCTCGCGCCGGCCCAGTTCCGTGCGGCGGGCGAGGTACTCCTGCGGGGGAGCGTGCCGGGGCAGGTCCAGCAGGGGAGCGCAGTGGCGGCGCACGGCCACGCCCACGGGGCTGTCGAAGGGCGAGACGCCCGGCCATGCCTCGCCCTCCGTCAGCAGGGACTCGAAGGCGCCCCGGTCGAGATCGGCCGTGACGGTGCCGTGGCAGTGGTGGTCGACCAGCCGTACGGAGTCGAGCGCCTCGCGGACCGCACCCATGTCAGTACTTCCAGCGGTACGCCGCCGCCACCCGGTCGTCGTCGAGCCCGGCGACGGACGCCGCTTCGCCGAGGCGGACGGCGATCACCGCGTCGGTCAGGACCGGGCCGAGGGCCGCGCGCAGGGCGGCGTCCGCGCGGAACTCCTCGACGGCGCCCTCCAGGGAGACCGGCAGGCGCCGCACGCCCCGGGCCGCCGCCTCCGCCTCGCCCAGGTGGGCCGGGTTCCCGGTGGTCTCGTCGGGCAGGGCGGCCGACGACGTCAGTCCGTCGAGACCGGCGACGATCAGGGAGCCGATCGCGAGGTAGGGGTTGGCGGCCAGGTCGACGGGCTTGATCTCCAGGTTGGCCGCCCGGTCGCGCAGTCCGGCGGTGCCGGTGACGACACGCAGCGCGGTCTCCCGGGTCTCGCGGCCCCAGGCGGTGAACACCCCGGCCCACTGGGAGGGTCTGAGCCGCAGGTGGCTGGCGGGGCTCGGGGCGGTGACGGCCGTGAGGGCGGGCAGGTGGGCGAGGATGCCGGCCGTGAACGACTCCGCCTCCGCCGTCATGCCGTACCGGCCCGGGCCCCCGGAGTGCAGGTTCACGCCGTCTCGCCAGGCGGACAGGTGGACGTGGCCGCCGTTCCCGACGCCCCGGCCCACCACGGCCGGGGCGAAGGACACCCGCAGCCCGTGCCGCCCGGCGACCGCGCGGACGGTCTGGCGGACCAGCACGCTGCGGTCGGCCGCCGCCACCGGGTCGGCGGCAGCCACCGAGATCTCGAACTGCCCGGCCGCGTACTCGGGGTGGACCTGCTCGACGTCGATGCCCTGCGCCGCGCACGCGGCCAGCAGATCGGCGGTGTAGTCACCGAGCTCGACCTGCCGGATCGCCCCGTACGCCGGTCCGGTCGTCGCCGGCACGAACATGTCGCCGGGGGCGTCGCCCCGGGCCACGGTCCACTCGACCTCGACGGCCGCCTTGAAGGTGAGGCCGTGCCGCTCGGCCGCCTCGGCGACGGTCCGCCGCAGGAACGTGCGGGTGCAGCCGGGGTGCCGCTCGCCGTCCTGGGTGACGCGGTCGACCGGTGCCCAGGCCCAGCCGGGCTGCCCGGCCAAGACGACGAGCCCGTCCAGGTCCGGGTAGAGACGCAGATCGCCGTCGGGCGAGCCCAGGACGTCGGTGGTGACGACGGAGTCGTCCGCCAGGAAGGTGTCGAACACCGGCGACATGCCGACGCCCCAGGCCGCCGCGGCGGACAGCCGGGCGGTGGGGACGGTCTTCACCCGGCCGATGCCCGCGGTGTCGACATAGGCCAGTACGACACCGTGCACCCCCCGCCCGGCGAGTTCGCCGCTCAGTGCGGTGGCCCGCTCGACGTCGCCCGGACGGCCGCCGGGCACGGGATCGGCCAGGGTGGTCATCAGTCCTCCGCGGTTCTCGGACTTCTGCGGCGAGGGCGGCGAGGGCGCACGGGCGGCGCCGGCCCCGAGGGCGGTGCCCGTCAGGGTTTCACGGCCACCGCGCCGTACTGGGGAACCAGCACGGCCGAGCCGGGCTCGGCACGCCACTGCCCGCACGACACCATGCCCGGTTCGAGTACCTCGAGCCCCTCGAAGAACGTGGCGATGTCCGAGCCGCTGCGGGCCGTGATCGGGGGAGTGGCGTTCTCGTTCCAGAACGTCATGGCCGGGATCTGGCCCGCGCCGCCGAGCTCGTCGTCGTAGGTCGGGTGGGTGAGGACCAGGAAGCTGCCGGAGGGCACCGCGGCCATCACCCGGCGCACGATGTCCCGGGCCTTCTCGACGTCCAGGACGAAGTTGAGGATGCCCAGCATCATCACGGCGACGGGCTCGGTGAAGTCGAGGGTCTGCCCGGCCCGTTCGACGATGGCGTCCGGGTCGTGCACGTCGGCGTCGATGTAGGCGGTGACACCGTCGTGGGTGCCGGTGAGCAGGGTGCGGGCGTGCACCAGCACGATCGGGTCGTTGTCGACGTAGACGATGCGCGAGTCGGGTGCGAGCCGCTGGGCGATCTCGTGGGTGTTGTCCGCCGTCGGCAGCCCCGTGCCGATGTCGAGGAACTGGCGCACTCCCCGTTCACCGGCGAGGAACGACACGGCCCGGCCGAGGAAGTCGCGGTCGGCCCGGGCGATGTCCCGGATGATCGGGAACATGCCGGCGACGTGTTCGCCGACCTGCTGGTCGACCTCGTAGTTGTCCTTGCCGCCGATCCAGTAGTTCCACACGCGCGCGTTGTGCGCCACACCGGTGTTCAGCCTCGCCCACCCTCCGGAAGGGGTGTGGCCATCACTCACGACTCGTCCTCTCCTCGCACGCACGACCGACGCCGGTCGCCGCCGCCATTGTGCCGCCCCGGTGATCACGCTGTCCCGTGAATCGGCGGAGTGGGAACGGCGGTTGGCGCGGGCAAGGAGCCTCTCGGCGTGGGGAACGGCCTATGTGGGCTCGGCCTATGTGGGCTCGGCCTATGTGGGCTCGGCCTATGTGGGCTCGGCCTACGTGGGGCTCGCGGCGGGCGACTTCCCGGCCAGGACGTCCTCCAGCCGCTGGGTGCCCTGTTGCGCCGCCTGCTTCATGGAGTCGTCCTCGCCCCCGTCGAGCCCGCCCGCGGTGACGGTGATCGCGTCGTCGCCGACCCGTACGGCGGCGACGTCCAGGGTCAGTGTGGCGTCGTTGCCGTCGACCTGGCCCCGCACCGTCACCTCCAGGCCCTGACGGGCGTCGCCCACCTTGGGCACCGAGGTCTCGATGACCTGCACGGTGCGCTTGTCCTTGCCGTCGGTCAGGGTGAACTGGTCGCACTTCTCCGGTAGGGACGCCATCCAGTTCAGGGAGTCCTGCGGATCGGTCCGGTCGTAGGAGGCGACCTGGTACAGCAGGCGGGAGTCGCCCTGCTCGAAGCCGCGCAGGGCGGACGCACCCGACGGCCTGCCCAGCAGGTCGTCGTCGTACAGGGAGTCCATGAGCCGCTGGCAGTCGGACGCCTGGGCCTTGCCGGAGACGAAGTCGGACACGTCGACCGTGCCGACCAGCAGGCTGTCGTGCCAGTTCTCGGCCTCGGTGTCCTTGACCTGCGTCCAGTCGTCCTCGATGTCCGCCTCGGTGATCAGCGCGGTGCGCGCGCCGTCCGTGGAGAGGGTGGCGGTGGAGGACGGGGACTGCGCCCTCCCGGCGACCTGGGACGCGGTGACGCCGGAGACGCGTGAGGCGTCCGTGCCGCCGTCGTCCGAGCAGGCGGCTGTGGAGAGCAGCGTGCCCGCCGCCAGGGCGGTGGAGAGGACGTGGACGAGCCGGGCCGGACGACGGGTCATCGGGAGTGCCTCCTGAGAGCGTGACGCGTGCCCCCAGCGCACCACCGCCACCGGGGGCCCACCACCGGCGCCGGACCGTTCGGGTGAGCACCGTCGGGACCCCTCTGGCTTCGCACCCCTTGGGGGCTGTTCAATGGGACTGCACATACCCGTCTCGATGCACACACCCGTGGGCGAGAGGAGCCGCCCGTGTCCCCCGCCGTCGTGCCGCCTGTCGGTGCGCGCATCAGGCAGGCCCGCCTGGAGCGCGGCACGAGCCTGCGCGCGCTGGCCCGTGAGGTCGGGGTGTCGGCGAGTCTCGTGTCGCAGATCGAGACCGGGAAGAGCCAGCCGTCGGTCAGCACCCTGTACGCGATCACCACGGCACTGGGAATCTCCGTGGAGTCCCTCTTCGACGCCCGGGAGCCGGCCCGGGAGCCGGCCCGGGAGCCGGCCCGGGAGCCGGCCCGGGAGCCGGTCCGGGCGGGTGCCGGAGGGGATCTTCCCGCCGCGTCCCCCGTCGCCGCGCCCCCCACCGTGCCCCTCGCCCTCGCCGCCTTCGCCGCCGAGCCGGGGCGGCGGATCGGGCCGCTGGTCGCCGCCGGCGGGCGCGAGAGGCTGGAGCTGGACTCGGGAGTCGTGTGGGAGCGGCTCGGGCGGGTCCCGGGCGCGGAGGCCGACTTCCTGCTCGTGACCTACCGGCCCGGTGGGTCGTCGTCCGCCTCCGGGGCGCTGATGCGGCACCCCGGGACCGAGTACGGCCATCTGACGTCCGGCGAGCTGATCCTCACCCTCGCCTTCGAGGAGTACACGCTGCGGCCGGGCGATTCCGTCTGCTTCGAGTCGACGACCCCCCACCGCTACCGCAACGATGGAGAGGTACCGGCGGTGGGCGTCTGGTTCGTGTCCGGCGATGTTCAGTGACACTTGACACCCCTCGCACACGGGCGTTCACTCCGAAGTGGGGGTGGTCGCCATGGCGATCCACACATACGGCCCCAACGCCGTCGACTGGGAAGAGCGCATCGACCTGGACCGGCTGCGCGGGCAGCGGCTGGCCCGGCTGCACGAGTCGCTGAACCGCTCCTCCCTCGGCGCGGTGCTCAGCTTCGACTTCGCCAACATCCGCTACATGACGGCCACCCACATCGGCACCTGGGCGATGGACAAGCTGATCCGCTTCGCCCTGCTGGTCCGCGACGGCGAACCGGTCGTCTGGGACTTCGGCTCGGCCGCCCGACACCACCAGCTCTACAACCCCTGGCTCGACCACAGCGACGGCGAGGGCGGCCCGCCCACCGGCGCCCGGGCCGGCATCTCCACCCTGCGCGGCGCCTTCCACCCGGACGCCGGGATCGCCCAGGACGTGGCGGCCAAGATCGCAGCCGAGCTGCGGGCCCATGGTCTGGCGGGCGAGCCGCTCGGCGTCGACGTCGCCGAGATGCCCGTCCTCACCGCGCTGGGCGCCGAGGGCATCGACGTCGTCGACGGGCAGCAGGTGTTCCTGGAGGCCCGCCGCATCAAGACCGGCGACGAGATCTCCCTGCTCACCCAGGCGTGCGCCATGGTCGACGCCGCCTACGAGGAGCTGTACGGGTACCTGCGCCCGGGAGTGCGCGAGAACGAGTGCGTCGGCGTGGTCAGCAAGGTGCTGTACGACCTCGGCAGCGAGTACGTCGAGGGCGTCAACGCCATCTCGGGAGAGCGCTGTTCACCGCATCCGCACGTCTACAGCGACCGGTTGGTCCGCCCCGGCGACCCGGCCTTCTTCGACATCCTGCACAGCCACCTCGGCTACCGCACCTGCTACTACCGCACGTTCGCCGTGGGCAGCGCCTCGCGGGCGCAGCGGGACGCGTACGTGCGCTGCCGGGAGTACATGGACGAGGCGATCGCCCTGGTCCGGCCGGGCGCCACCACCGCCGACGTCGTGCGGGTCTGGCCGCGCGCCGAGGAGTTCGGCTTCGCCGACGAGACCGCCGCGTTCGCCCTCCAGTACGGCCACGGCGTGGGCCTGTCGATCTGGGAGAAGCCGGTCTTCAGCCGTCTGGTCTCCCTCGACCACCCCGAAGTCCTCCAGGAGGGCATGGTGTTCGCCCTGGAGACGTACTGGCCGGCCGCCGACGGCTGGTCCGCCGCCCGGATCGAGGAGGAACTGGTCGTCACCGCCGACGGCTGCGAGGTCATCACCAAGTTCCCTGCCGAGGAACTGCTGGTGGCCGGGCGCAAGTACTGGACGGCCGGCGGCGAGCTGAACACCCGCCGCGAGGCGCAGTCCCACCTCAACACCGGGGACCGCGCACGGGCGGCGGCCCCGGACCGCGCCGGGGCGGGCACCCGGGACGGCGCGCAGGCGGACACCGGGGGACGCGCGCAGGCGGACACCGGGGGACGCGCGCAGGCGGACACCGGGGGACGCGCACGGGCAGGAGCCGGGGAGCGCTCGCGGGCACACAGCGCGGGCCGCCCCCGCACCACCGGCGGGGACCGCTGATGGACGCCGGCGCGCTCCTCGACCGGTACGAGCGGATGAACGTCATCCGCCGCACGGAGAAGGCCGCCCACGACCTGTTCCTGCGGGGCCTGGTGAAGGGCACCACGCACCTGGCCGCCGGGCAGGAGGCGGTCGCCGTGGGCGCGAGCGCCGCCCTGCGCCCGGACGACTACGTGTTCGCCACCTACCGGGGCCACCACCACGCCCTCGCCCGGGGCGCCACGCCCGAGGAGTGCCTCGCCGAGCTGATGAGCCGCTCCACCGGGCTGTGCCGCGCCAAGGGCGGTTCCATGCACCTGACCAAGGCGGCCACCGGCATGCTCGGTTCGTACGCCATCGTCGGCGCCCACCTCCCGATGGCGGTGGGTGCCGCCTGGTCGGCCCGGCTGCGGGGCACCGGGCAGCTCGCGGTCGCCTTCTTCGGCGACGGCGCGACCAACATCGGAGCCTTCCACGAGTCGCTGAACCTGGCCGCTGTGTGGAAGCTGCCGGTGCTGTTCGTGTGCGAGAACAACCTGTACATGGAGTACACGCCGATCGCCGACGTCACGGCCGTGCCCCGGCCCGCGGCCGACCGGGCCCCCGCCCACGGCATCCCCGGCGAGGTCGTCGACGGCAACGACGTCGTCGCGGTCGAGGAGGCGGTGGGGCGGCTGGCCCGGCGGGCCCGGGCCGGGGACGGGCCCGCCGTGCTGGAGGCCGAGACCTACCGCCACTTCGGGCACAGCCGTACCGACCCGGCGGCCTACCGCCCGGCCGAGGAGGTCGAACGCTGGCTGAAGCACGACCCGTTGGACCTCGCGCGGGGGCGGCTGGCCGAGCTGGGGGTGGGGGAGGAGAGGCTCGCCGAGTGCGACGAGCGGGCCCGGGCCGTCGTGGAGCGGGCCGTGGAGGCGGCGAAGGCCGCGCCCCCGCCCGACCCGGGTGAGGCGCTGACCGACGTGTGGGCGGACGGGGGTGCCGCATGGCGGACGTGATCACCTACCGGGACGCGGTCGCCGAGGGCATCGCCCGCGAGATGCGGCGGGACGCGTCGGTGGTGTGCCTCGGGGAGGACATCGGCGCGGCCGGCGGGGTGTTCAAGACGACCACGGGGCTGTGGGAGGAGTTCGGGCCCGAGCGGGTATGGGACACGCCCATCTCCGAGCAGGCCATCGTGGGCGCGGCGATGGGGGCCGCCATGACCGGGATGCGGCCCGTCGCGGAGATCATGTTCTCCGACTTCCTGGCCTGCTGCTGGGACTACCTCGCCAACGAGATCCCCAAGGTGCGGTACATGACCGGCGGCCAGGTGACCGTGCCGCTCGTCGTGCGCACCGCCAACGGCGGCGGGCTCGGCTTCGGCGCCCAGCACTCCCAGGCCACCGAGAACTGGGCGCTGACCGTCCCCGGGCTGAAGATCGCGGCGCCCGCGACACCCGCCGACGTCGTCGGCATGCTGGCCGCGGCGATCCGCAGCGAGGACCCGGTGATCTTCTTCGAGCACAAGGGACTGTTCGCCACCAAGGGCCCGCCGCCCCCGCCCGATCACATCGTCGAGCTGGGCCGGGCCGCGGTCGTCCGCGCGGGCGGCGACATCACGCTCGTCGCGCTAGCCTCCACGGTCCCCTTGGCCCAGAAGGCCGCCGACATCCTGGCAGGGGAGGGCATCGAAGCCGAGGTGGTCGACCTGCGCTGCCTGGTCCCGCTCGACGCCGCGACCGTCCTCGCCTCGCTGCGCAGGACCTCCCGGCTCGTCACCGTCGAGGAGAACCCGTACCAGGGCGGCTGGGGCGCCACCGTCGTCTCGGTCGTCGCCGACGAGGGGTTCGGTCTCCTCGACGCGCCCGTGCGGCGGGTGGCGGGGAAGTGCGTCCCGCTGCCGTTCGCCGACGCGCTGGAGGAACAGGTCGTCCCGACCGTCGACAAGGTCGTCACGGAGGTCCGCCGACTCGCCGCCTACTGAGCCGCCCACCCGCCACCGCACACCCCATGGGAGGAACCGCGATGACCACCAGGACACTGCTGCGCTCCGGTCACGTGATCTCGATGGACCCGGGCATCGGGGACCTGCCCCAGGGGGACGTCCTCGTCGAGGACGGCCGGATCGCGGCCGTCGAACCCGAGATCAGCGCCGACGCCGAAGTCCTCGACATGAGCGGCCGCATCGTGATCCCCGGCTTCGTCGACACCCACCGCCACACTTGGGAGGCGCCCATCCGGGGCGTGGCCCCCGACGCCACCCTCGACGACTACTTCGTGGACGTCCTCGACACCTTCGCGCCCCTGTACACCCCGGAGGACGTGTACGCGGGCAACCTCGCGGGCGCGCTGGAGTGCCTCAACGCCGGCATCACCACGCTCGTCGACTGGTCGCACATCAACAACACCCCCGAGCACCCGGACGCGGCGATCCAGGGCCTGCGGGAATCCGGCATCCGGGCGCAGTACGCGTACGGCAGCGCCAACACCTCCCTCGCCGAGTACTGGTTCGAGAGCCGGATCGCGATTCCCGCGGACGACGTGCGGCGGATCAGGTCGACGTACTTCGCGTCCGGCGACGGGCTGCTGACCATGGGCCTGGCCACCCGCGGCCCGGGCTTCTGCGTCGACGAGGTCGTCACCGCCGAGTGGGCCATGGCGAGGGAGCTGGGCCTGCCGATCACCGTGCACGTGGCCATGGGGCGCCTCGCCGGCCGCTTCGGCATGGTCAGGCAGCTCCACGCCCTGGGGCTGCTCGGTCCGGACACCACCTATGTCCACAGCTGCCACCTCAGCGGGGAGGAGTGGCGGATGGTCGCCGACAGCGGCGGCACGGTCTCCGTCGCGCCCCAGGTGGAGCTCCAGATGGGGCACGGCTGGCCGCCCGTGATGCAGGCCATCGAGTACGGCCTGCGGCCGGCGCTCAGCATCGACGTCGTCACCACCGTGCCCGGCGACATGTTCACCCAGATCCGCGCGGCCTTCGGTGCCGAACGCGCCCGGGTCAACGCCGACTGCTGGCAGGCCAACATGCCCGTGCCCAGCACCATGCTGACAGCACGTCAGATGCTGGAGATCGCCACCGTGAACGGCGCCCACGTCGCCGGTCTGGAGGACCGCACCGGCTCCCTGACCCCCGGCAAGCGCGCCGACGTCGTCGCGATCGACGCCACCGCCCCCAACGTCGCCCCCGTGCACGACGCGGCGGCCGCGGTGACCCTGTGCGCCGACGTCTCCAACGTGGACACCGTCCTGGTCGACGGCGTGATCCGCAAGCGGGACGGCAGGCTCCTCGGCGACACCGCCCGGGCCCTGCGGCTCGTCGGCGCATCCCGCGACCGGCTCCTCGCGGCGAAGGAGGCCAAGGCGGCGAAGGCTCCGGCATGAGCGCTCACCTGGTGCGCCACGCCCCCGACCTGCCCGGCACCCCCCACGACGGCCGGGGCCACCGGCGGCGGGCGCTGGTCGGCGAGGACGACGGCAGTGTCCACACCGGCTTCGGCCTGTGCGACCTGCGTCCCGACGGCCGGGTGCCCGCCCACGTGCACTCGTACGAGGAGACCTTCCTCGTCCTCGACGGGGCCGTGATCCTGGACCTCCCCGAGGGCTCGTACCTGCTGGAGGAGGGCGACTACGGCCTGGTGCCGACCGGCGTCCCGCACGCCTGGCGCGGGGACGGGAACACCGGCGGCCGCTGGGCGGACATGCTGGCCCCGGTGCCGCGCGCCCGCTACGGACACGACACCCAGGCCGTGCCGGGCCTGCCCGCCCGTGCACCGGCCCGCATCGACGTCCGCGACCCGCGCACCCGCTCCTTCGGCCACTTCGAGCCCGCCCAGATGGACCCCGGCCGGCAGTCCCAGGACCTGCTGGCCGTCACGGCGAGCATGCGGACCGCGCTGCTCGTCTACAGCGGGATCACGGTGAAGATGATGATCGACGGCGATCTGGGCGCGGTCGCCTCGACGATGTTCATGGTGCAGTACGCGTCCGACGGGATCATCGGCACCCACGACCACCCCTTCGAGGAGACGTATCTGATCCTGGAGGGCGTCGCGGAGGCCACCCTCGACGGCGAGCGGTACCGGCTGGAACCCGGCGACGTGGCCTGGGCGGGCGCCGGGTGCGTGCACGGGTTCGCCAACGCCGGGCGCGGCCCGCTGCGCTGGCTGGAGACCCAGGCGCCGCAACCGCCGTCACGGCACTCCTACCGGTTCACACGGGACTGGGACTACCTGCGCTCGGCACTGGAGGAACAGTCATGAGCAGTGTGCTCGTCGTCGGCGGAACGTCCGGGATCGGGCTGGCATTCGCCCGCACGCGCGCCGAGCGCGGGGACGACGTGGTTCTCACCAGCCGCGACGCCCAGCGGGCCGACACGGTCGCCAAGGAGTTCGGCGCACGCGGACGCGCCCTCGACCTGACCCGGCCGCTGGAGATCGCGGCCGCCCTGGCCGGCCTGGGACGCGTCGACCATCTGGTGATCGCGGGGGTCTCCCGGGACGACAACAAGGTCACCGAGTACGACATCGACGCGGCCCTGCGCCTGGTCACCCTCAAACTCGTCGGGTACACGGAGGTCGTGCACACGCTGTGCGGCCGCCTGCACGACGGCAGCGCCATCGTGCTCTTCGGCGGCCAGGCCAAGGAGCGCCCCTACCCGGGCGCGACGACGGTGGCGACGGTCAACGCGGGGGTGCGGGGCCTGATGCACACCCTCGCCGTCGAGCTGGCCCCCGTCCGGGTCAACGCCGTGCATCCCGGTGTCGTGGGCGACAGCCCGTACTGGCAGGCCAAACCGGAGAAGGTGCTCACCACCCTGCGCACCGAGACCCCCACGGGACGGCTCGCCTCGATGGACGATGTCGTGGACGCGGTGGACTTCCTGCTGCGCAACCGGTCGGTCAACGCGGTCGAACTGACCGTGGACGGGGGCTGGTTGCTCGGATGAGCGGCCCGGGGGCCGAGGCGGCGGTCACCCGGCGCGCCGCAGCGTGTCCGGTGCGGCCTCCTTCTCCACCGCCGCCCGTACCAGAGCCGCGGCGAAGACGGCCGGGTCGGCGTCCCCGGCCAGCTCGGCGAGGCGCTCGGGGTCCGTGGGGAGATTCAGCCGCCCGGCGCCCTGCAGGGCCTTGGCGTCCAGGTAGGGGGCCGCCTCCGGCCACACGCCCTGCGCCTCGCGCAGGAAGATGTCGGCGCCCGCGGGGCCCACGCCGGGGAACTCCTGGAGCAGACGCCGCAGTTCGGGCACCTTCCCGTCCGCCTCCTCGCGCAGCTGCCGCAGATCACCGCCCCACCGCCGGACGAGGAGCTCGGCTCCGTCGCCGAGCTGGGTGGCCGTGCGTTCGTCGTAGCGCCGGTAACCGCCCCGGCCCAGGGCGTCGACCCGTTCCTGCCAGGAGGCCCGCGCCATGCGCCGCGGATCGCGCAGCCCCGCCTCGTGCAGGGAACGGGCGGTGGCCAGCGCGACGGAGCCGCGGATGCGGGCACTGAGCAGGTGGGACAGCACCAGCAGCCGGTACAGCGGCTGCGGCGTGTCCTTCAGTCCGATGCCCGCCTCCTCGGCGTACGTCCGGCCGTGCGCGTCCAGAAGCTCCCGGACGACGCGCTGCCGACGGTCCACGTCCTATCCCTTCAGCGGATCGTGCCCGACGGTCATCAGCCGGTGCCGGCGACGGGTGTCCTCGGCCGTCACCTCGGGTTCGGGCTCGTTCTCCAGGTCCACCTGGGCGGTGACCGTGTCGACGACCTTCCGCATCACGCGCAGGTCGTCCTCGGTCAGGTCGGTGCGCCGCTTCTGCAGGATGGCCAGCACATGCTGCCCGGTGGGCGAACCCGCCTGCTCGGGCAGCGGCTCGGTGTCCTCGTCGGCGTCACGGACCCGCAGCCAGGCCGCGAGTTCCTGCGACGTCATGTTCACCACGCGGTGGAAGTCCTCCCACAGCGCGTCCTTTTCGAGGGCGTCGGTCATCGTCTGCCCCTTCCGTGCGTTCGTCGGATGCCCTGCGCCGTCGCCCCGCCGGTCAGCGGGGGAAGTTCTCGGCGTCGAACATCCACCGCTGCTTCTCCAGCTCCGCGGTGATGCCGATCAGCAGGTCCTGGGTGACGGGGTCGGCCTTCTCGGTCGCGTCGATACGCTCGCGCAGCCGGGCGACCGCCTCCTGCAGCGCGTTCACCATCACCCGCACGGCGTCCGAGTCGCGCACCCAGCCCTCCTGCGGGGCGGGCAGCGTGAAGGCCTTGGCGACGGTCTCGGGCCGGCCGTCCGGCGGGACGCCCAGCGCCGCGGACCGCTCCGCGACCGTGTCGGCGAAGTCCCGTGCCGCCGTGACCACCTCGTCGAGCTGGAGGTGGATGGACCGGAACCGCGGTCCGACGACGTTCCAGTGCGCCTGCTTCCCGACCAGCGAGAGCCCGAGCAGATCCACCAAGGTGTCCTGGAGTGCCTCGCAGGCGACCTTGCGGGCGTCGTCGGGCAGGGTGCTCCTCACAGTCGTCATAGGGCGCTTCTCCTTCTCACGTCGTTCCTCGTCGTCCGGAGCAGTGCGTCGCGTTCCTCCTCGCCGGTGCCGCCCCACACGCCCGAGGCCTGACCGCTGCTCAGCGCGAAGCTCAGGCACTGGTCGGTGACCGGGCAGCGGGCGCAGACCCGCTTCGCGGCGCTCACGTCACGCAGGGCGGGGCCAGCGGTGCCGACGGGAAAGAACAGCTCGGGGTCCTCGTCCACGCAGGCGGCGCTCCGCAACCACTCCATGAACGCGCGGGTGCCCCGGGCGCATCGGTGCAAACCCGACGTGCGAACCTCACCCGACCTGCGATACGACTGCCAGGAGTCCCTGATGGCGCAGAATCTTCACAGAAGGCGGGCCGAGGGTCTATAGTCCGAAACTAGCAGTGCTAATTAATGCGCGTTGATGCGCGGCGTGAGGAGCCTCCCGTGCGTTCCGTCCACTTCGCGGCCGCCCGCCGCACCCCCATCGGCAAGCTGCGAGGAGCCCTCTCCTCGGTACGGCCCGACGACCTCGCGGCGAGTGTGGTCCGCGCCCTGGTCGCCGGCGTGCCCGCGCTGGATCCCGCCCGGATCGACGACGTCTACTGGGGAGCCGCCAACCAGGCCGGCGAGGACAACCGCAACGTCGCCCGCATGGCCGCGCTGCTCGCCGGTCTCCCCGACTCCGTGCCCGGCGCCACCGTCAACCGCCTGTGCGCGTCGGGCCTGGAGGCCGTGACCACCGCCGCCCGCACCATCGCCGCCGGTGAGGCCGACGTCGTGATCGCGGGCGGCTCCGAGTCGATGAGCCGCGCCCCCTTCGTGCTGCCCCGCCCCGACGAGGTCCTGCCGCACCGCATGGAGACCGCCGACACCCGCCTCGGCTGGCGCCTGGTCAACCCGGCGATGCGCGAACTGCACGGCCTGCTCGCCATGGGCGAGACGGCCGAGGAGGTCGCCGCGCGGTACGGCATCCCGCGCGAACGGCAGGACGAGTTCGCCCTGCGCAGCCACCAGCGCGCCGCCCTGGCCCGCAAGAACGGCCACTTCGACGACGAACTCCTCCCCGTCGAACGCCCCGACGGTGTGGTCGTCGACACCGACGAATGCGTCCGCGAGGACACCTCGTACGAAAAGCTCTCCCGGCTGAAGCCGGTGTTCCGCGACGGCGGCACGGTCACCGCGGGCAACGCCTCACCGATGAACGACGGCGCCGCCGGCCTCCTCCTGGTCAGCGAGGAGGCCCTGAACGACCTGGGCCTCACGTCCCTGGGCCGCTACGTCGCCGGCGCCTCCGCCGGAGTCCACCCCGACGTGATGGGCATCGGCCCGGTCCCCGCCACCCGCAAGGTGCTGGCACGCGCCGGCTGGAGCGTCGACGACCTGGAGGAGGCCGAGTTCAACGAGGCCTTCGCCGCGCAGGCCCTGGCCTGCGTGGACCAGCTCGGCATCGACCCCGAACTGGTCAACCCCAGCGGAGGGGCCATCGCGCTGGGCCACCCCCTGGGCTGCTCCGGCGCCCGCATCCTGACGACGCTGCTCCACCGGATGCGGCGCACGGGCGCGGAGCGGGGCCTCGCCACGATGTGCGTCGGGGTGGGCCAGGGAAGCGCGCTCCTCGTCGAACGGCCCTGAGCGGTCCCATCGGCCCCAGCGGTCCCAGCGGCCCCGCCCGGCCCACCAGGCGAGACAGCGCTTACAGCACCCATTCGTTGCACATAGCATCAGTGTTCGCATGAACACCATGACGCTCTGGCACATCACCGGCTGGGAGTTCGCCGCCCTCGCCCTCGCGGCCCTGCTCGTCGGCTTCTCCAAGACCGCCGTGAGCGGGGCCAACACGGTCAGTCTCGCCATCTTCGCCGCCGTGCTGCCCGCCCGCGCCTCCACCGGCGTGCTGCTGCCCATCCTGATCGCCGGGGACCTCCTGGCCGTCGCCACCTACCGGCGGCACGCCCACTGGCCCACGCTGTGGCGGCTGTTGCCCGCGGTCGCCGCGGGCGTGGTCCTCGGCACGGTGTTCCTGCTCCGGGCCGACGACGCGATCGTACGGACCTCGATCGGCGCGATCCTGCTGCTGATGGCGGCCGTGACGGTGTGGCGCCGGCGCACGGCCGGCCAGGAGGAGGAACCGGAGTCGGTCACCACCCGGTCGGGCCGCCTCAAGGCCCGCTCCTACGGCGTCCTCGGCGGCTTCACCACCATGGTCGCCAACGCGGGCGGCCCCGTGATGTCGATGTACCTGCTCTCCGCCGGCTTCCGCAAACTCGGCTTCCTCGGCACCTCGGCCTTCTTCTTCCTGATCGTCAACGTCTCCAAGCTGCCCTTCAGTGCGGGCCTCGGCCTGATCGACGGCCGCTCCCTGCTCCTCGACCTCGCGCTCGTGGCGTTCGTCGTGCCCGGCGCGCTGTTCGGCAAGTGGGCCGTGCACCGGATCAACCAGCGCCTGTTCGAGCAGCTCGTCATCGCGGCGACGGTCGTGGGCGGTCTGCAACTCCTGCTGCGCTGAACCTACGGCCGCGCCGGCCCCCGCAGCAGCGCCGGGAGGTCCGCGAAGGAGTCGATCACATGGTCGGGCCTGCCGTCCGCGGCCCGCAGCGTCTCCTCCTGGAACTTCCCGGTCCGCACGAGCACCCCGGTGAGCCCGGCCCACTGCGCCGCCAGCACATCGGACTCCACGTCGTCGCCGACCATCACCGCCTCGTCCGCGCCGACGCCCAGCCGCGCGAGCGCCGCGTCGAAGAACGCCCGCGCCGGCTTGCCGGTGATCTCGGCCTCCACCCGGGCGGCCCGCTCCAGACCCGCCAGGAACGCCCCGGAGTCCAGCCGCAGTCCCTCGGCCGTGCGCCAGTACAGGTTGCGGTGCATCGCCACCAGCCGTGCCCCGCGCTGCAGATGACCGAAGGCCCGGTCGAGCGCCGCGTAGCCGAACTCGGGACCGGCCCCGCCGACCAGGACGACATCCGGCACGGACTCCGTGTCGTCCTCCTCGACCAGACGGGCCCCTTCGAGGTCCTCCGCGATGTCGCCGCTGTTCAACAGCGCGCACCGGGCGCCCGGACAGTGCTCGGCGAGGTAGGCGGCGGTGGCGGCGGGCGCGGTCAGGATGTCCTCGGCGGACACCGGGAACCCCGCCTGCGCCAGCGTCCCGGCGATCGAGGCCCGGGTACGGGAGGTGGTGTTGGTGACCAGCAGAACACCGAACCCGGCCTCGCGGATCTCCCGCAACGCCTCGACGGCCCCCGGCAACGGCCGCCACGAGACGGTGAGCACCCCGTCGATGTCCACGAGCACGGCACGCACGGACTCCATGCCAGGACGATAACCGCAAGCAGCGGCCTTCGCCGGGGACGCGGCCCCGCACCCACCCCGTTCCCGGCCTCGCCCGACCTCGTACCCTCGACGCCGTGTCCCCTCACGTCCTGATCCTCGGCGGCACGACCGAGGCCCGTGTCCTGGCCGCGGCGCTGTCCGACCGCCCCGGCGTCCGTGTCACGACGTCCCTCGCCGGGCGCGTGACCAAGCCCGGGGCGCTGGCCGGGGAGGTGCGCACGGGGGGATTCGGCGGGGCCGCGGGACTGGCCCGATGGCTCCGGGACGAGGGCGTGGACGTGCTCGTCGACGCCACCCATCCCTTCGCCGAGGTGATCACGGCCAACGCCGCCGGCGCCGCGCGCGAGACCGGCGTGCCCGCGGTGGTGCTCCGCCGCCCCGGATGGCGGCCCGGCCCCGGGGACCGGTGGCATGCCGTCCCCTCACTGGACGCCGCCGCGGAGCTCCTCCCACGCCTCGGCCGCCGGGTGCTGCTCACCACCGGGCGCCTCGGTCTGGCCTCCTTCGCCCACCTGACGGACCTCCACTTCGTCGTGCGGTCGGTGGACCCGCCCGAGCCGCCCCTGCCGCCCGACACCCGTGTGCTGCTCGCCCGCGGCCCGTTCACCGTGCCCGGCGAGACGGCCCTGCTGCGCGAGCACCGTGTCGAGGTCCTGGTGACCAAGGACAGCGGGGGAGCGGCCACGGCGGCCAAACTGACGGCGGCCCGGGACCTCGAACTGCCGGTCGTCGTCGTACGGCGGCCGCCGCTGCCGGACGGCGTGACGGCCGTACCCGACGTGGAGGGCGTAATGGAGCGGCTCGGGCTCGGGTAGGGCGCTCAGACCGAGCCGGCCGCGAGGGACTTCTCCCCGCTGCGCGGCAGCCCCTGGCTCAGGTCCTCCACCAGGAGCCGTTTGGCGATGGCGTCGACCGCCACGCGCAGATCGCTGTCCGAGGGACGGCCGATGTCCCGTCCCAGCCGCTCCTCCAGCCAGTCGGCCCAGGCCCGGGTGAGGACCGCGGCCTCGCGGGCGCCCGCCTCGGTGTGCGACAGCAGGGAGCCGGCACGGGCCAGGAACCCCTCCTCGACCATCCGCTCGAAGACCGGCAGCAGCACCTCCGGAGGCAGCCTGCGCCGCGCCGCGATCAGTCCCAGACTGGCGTGGCCGACCATCCGCGTGAACAGCTCGACCTGCATCACCGCCCACGCCCCGGCCACGTCGAGCCGGGTGTCGGACTCCAGGACGATCCGGCGCGCCGTGTCCAGGTCCGTGCCGCCGATGATCTTGCCGACGGCGGCCTCCAGCACCCGCCGGGAGTCCGCGCCGCTCGGCGAGCCGAAGCCCTCGCCCAGGTCGGTCGAGCCCGTCCGCGCGGTGTCGCGCAGCGGGACCTGCTTGAGGAACAGGGCGACCAGGAAGCCCAGCGCGGCGACCGGCACCGTCCACAGGAACACGGTCTGGAGCGTGTCGGCGTAGGCGTCGACGATGGGGGCGGCCGCGGCGGACGGCAGCTCGTGCAGGCCTTCCGGGCTCGTCGCCGCCCGGCTCAGCGCGTCGGGGGCCACCTCGCCGGTCCGAGCCGCCTGCGCCACCCCGTCACGGAGGTTGGGCGCCAGCGCGTTGGTGTAGATCGTGCCGAAGACGGCCGTGCCGAACGAGCTGCCCAGCGTGCGGAAGAAGGTCACGCCGGAGGTCGCGGTGCCCAGGTCGGCGTAGTCCACGGTGTTCTGCACCGCGATCGTCAGCACCTGCATGCACAGGCCGATGCCGCTGCCCAGCACGAACATGTACAGGGACTCCAGCCCCGCACCGGTGTCCGGCCCCATGAGCGACATCAGGAACAGGCCGACCGCCATCACCAGCGAGCCGGCGATCGGGAAGATGCGGTACCGCCCGGTCCTGCTCACCACGGTGCCGCTGAAGACCGACGCGATGAGCAGCCCCGCCACCATCGGCAGCGTCCGCACCCCGGAGATCGTGGCCGAGTCGCCGTCGACGTACTGGAGGTACGTCGGCAGGAACGTCATCGCGCCGAGCATCGCGAAGCCGACGATGAAGCTCAGCACCGAGCAGACCGTGAACACCGGGTTGGCGAACAGCCGCATGGGCAGCATCGGTTCGCGCGCCCGCGTCTCCACCCGGCAGAACAGGGCGAGGGCCAGGACGCCGCCCGCGAACAGCCCGATGATCACCCCGGAGCCCCAGGCGTACTCGTTGCCGCCCCAACTCGTCGCCAGGATCAGGGCGCTGGCGCCGACCGCGACGAGCGCGATGCCCAGGTAGTCGACGACCGGCCGGGTGACCGCCTTCACCACCGGAATGGTCCGGGCCGCCGCCACCACGACCACGATCGCGATGGGGACGTTGACGTAGAACGCCCACCGCCAGGTCAGGTGGTCGGTGAACAGCCCGCCCAGCAGCGGCCCGATGACGGTGGCCACCCCGAACACGGCACCGATCGCGCCCTGGTACTTGCCGCGCTCGCGCAGCGGGATCACATCGGCGATCAGCGCCATCGAGGTGACCATCAGGCCGCCCGCGCCGATGCCCTGCATCGCCCGCCAGGCGATCAGCAGCGACATGTTCGTCGCCAGACCGCACAGGAACGAACCCGTGATGAACACGACGGCCGAGACCTGGAAGACCACCTTGCGCCCGAACAGGTCGCCGAACTTGCCGACCAGCACGGTCGCGACGGTCTCCGCGAGGAGGTACGAGGTGACCACCCACGACATGTGATCCGCCCCGCCCAGGTCCGACACGATGGTCGGCAGGGCGGTGCCGACGATGGTCTGGTCGAGGGCCGCGAGCAGCATCCCCAGCATGATCGTCACGAAGACGACGTTGCGGCGGCGTGTGTCCAGCACCGGCGGCTGGGAGGCGGGCAGGGCGGTTTCCTCCACGACGGTCACGTCGTCACCTTCACACCTGTGGGCTACGTGCGCATGCCAGAACGTCCGCACGGGTGCCCGGTGATGGGCCCGCCAGTCCCGTCAGTGCCGGGGATGCCGGCGCAGCAGATACGTGTCCATGATCCAGCCCTTGCGCTCCCGGGCCTCGGCCCGCAGCCGCTCGATGCGGGGGGCGGCCTCGGCGATCGGACCGGACACGAGGATCTCGTCCGGAGTGCCGATGTAGGCGCCCCAGTAGATGTCGACGTCCTCCTGCGCGTACCGCCGGAAGGTCTGGTGGGCGTCGAGCATGACCACCACGTCGTCCACGCCGTCCGGGAAGCCCTCCGCCAGCCGCCGGCCGGTGGTGATCTGCACCGGCCGCGCCACGCGGTTCAGCCCCGTGCGGTGGCGGGCGACGAGCGCGGAGACGCTGCTGATACCGGGTACGACGTCGTACTCGAACGCCACGGCGCCGCGCTCCAGCACCTCCTCCAGGATCCCCAGCGTGCTGTCGTAGAGCGACGGGTCGCCCCACACCAGGAACGCGCCGGTCTGCTCCTCGCCGAGCTCCTCGGAGATCAGCCGCTCGTAGATGTCGGCGCGGGCGCTGCGCCAGTCCCCGACGGCGGGGGAGTAGGCCGAGCCGCCGGCGCTCCGGTCCCGCTCCGGGTCACGCGCCTCGACGACGCGGTACGTCCCCTCCGGTACGTGCGCATCGAGCATGTCCCGGCGGAGCCCGGTGAGGTCCGCCTTCACCTCGCCCTTCTCCAGGATGAAGAACACGTCCGTGCTCCGCAGCGCCCGGACCGCCTGGAGGGTGAGCTGGTCGGGGTCGCCCGCGCCGATACCGATGACATGAATCTTTCGCACGCCTTGAGTCTGCCGCACGGGGGTGAGGCGGGTTCCACCGCGGTCGGATCACCGACCGCCGACTCGGCGCCCCGGCCCCGTCATCGGTCACGGCCCCCCGTCGTCGGCCCCCGGCTCAGCGTCCGGGTGCACGGTCGTCGGCGCAGGGTGCAGCCTCCGGGTGCACGGTCGTCGGCGCAGGGTGCAGCCTCCGTATGCATGGTCGTCGGCGCCGGGTTCAGCGTTCGGGTGCACGGTCGTCGGCGCCGGGTTCAGCGGGCCGTCCGGGGCCGGCGCCCCGCAGCCGAGGGGCTCGCCCGCCCGCGTCCACCGCCCGGCCGTCCCGCTCCACGTCACCGGCCAGCTCCCGTGCCCAGGCGGCCACGCTCGCCACGTCGATGCCGTGCGGCTGTGCCTGCCCGGCCCCGGACGCCCACGTCTCCGCCGCTCCCGCCCCGCGCCGCAGCAGCCGGGCCCCGCCGGTCAGGTTTCCCCGGGCGGCGTGTGTGAGCCCCACGGCGAGCTGGGCGAGGCCGCGCCACAACTCGCGCTCGTGGTCCGGCCCCGACTTCCACGCGTCCTCGAAGACCTCGTGCGCGTGGAACGGCTTGCCCTCGTCGAGCAGCCGCTGCGCCTGCGTGACGGTCTCCTCCGGTGTGCGGACGACGCCCTCCGGCTGCCGGGGCACACCGTCCGAGCCGTACGGCAGGGGCCGTCCGAGTCCGTCCCGGGGCCGGGCGTTGCGGGCCCGCCCCTCACTGTCGCGGTCCCGTGCGTCGCCCGGCCGGCCCGGGGAGGTCTCTCCTGTGCTGCCCATACGCCGATTGTCCCGCCGAGCTCGTTTTCGGCGCGGCCAGGGGTGTGGGGTAAGGTGCTGTTCGCGCGATCACGCGGCTCACCGCGGGTGGCGCGCACCGGGACGTGGCGCAGCTTGGTAGCGCACTTGACTGGGGGTCAAGGGGTCGCAGGTTCAAATCCTGTCGTCCCGACGGTGCGAGGGGTCCCGCAGGCCGATGCCTGCGGGACCCTTTTCGTTGCAGTACGCCCTCGGCCTATGCCCTGACCCACGCCCTGACCCACGCCCTTGACCTACACCCTTCACCTCGAGAGCGCTCCAAGATGAAGACTCCGCAGCGAGCGCGGCTGGACGCGGCGCACTGACACCGTGGGACCGTGGAGGGGAACGGCATCCGGACCTCCGGAAGGAGCACCGGCCATGAGCACCCACCCGGGCCACCCCGGCGCCCGCTCGATCCGCATCACCCCGGAAGGCCTCCTGTGGGAGCCCAGCGAGCGCTGGGTGCGCGGCCGCAAGGGCGACGTCACCGTCGTCGACAGCCGGCACCCGGTGCTCGTCTGGGAGCCCCACCTGCCCGTGCCGCAGTACGCCTTCCCTCGCGCGGACGTGCGCACCGACCTCCTCCGCCCGGCCGCGAGCCCGCCCGTCGGCGCCCACACCGGCTCCCGGGTCTTCTACGACCTCGACGCCGACGGCGAGGTGCGCCGGAACGCGGCGTGGACCTTCCCCGCCGACGACCTGGCCGGCCACATCTCCTTCGAGTGGTTCCTGCGCGCCGACACGGGCCTCGACCACTGGTACGAGGAGGACGAGGAGATCTTCATCCACCCGCGTGACCCGCACCAGCGCGTCGACGCGCTGCCGAGCAGCCGTCACGTGCGGGTCGAGATCGACGGGCAGGTCGTCGCGGACAGCCACGCCCCGGTCCTGCTCTTCGAGACCTCCCTGCCCACCCGCTACTACCTCCCCCGGGAGGACGTCCGCCTCGACCTGTTCGACGCCACCGACCACCACACCGGATGCCCCTACAAGGGCACCGCCTCCTACTGGTCGTGGCGCGGCGAGGCCGGGGTGCCGCCCAACCTCGTGTGGACCTACCCCGAGCCGCTGCCCGCGGTGGCGGCGATCCGGGGCCGGGTCGCCTTCTTCAACGAGGTCGTCGACCTCACGGTGGACGGTGAGCGCCTGGAGCGGCCCGAGACGCCGTTCAGCCGGATGCTGCGGAGGGGGAGCCGTTCGTGAACCCGTCGAGCAGGGCGTCGAGCCCGGCCGCGAGGCCCTGCGGGCCGCCCTGCTCGGCGAGTGCGGCCGCTGTTTCCCGCAGGGTCGGCAACTCCCTCGCCGACAGCCGGTGCAGCCCCAGACGGAAGGCCGGATCGGTCTCGTCCGGGTTGTCGACCGTCGGACGCAGCTCCACGGAGACGTAGCCCAGCAGCCAGGCCGTGAAGGCGCGGAACACGTCGGCCGTCGTCGCCTCGTCGAACCCGGCGCCCCGCAGGAGGGCCAGCACCCTTTCGTGATCGCGCAGGACCGCGGCGGGCCGCCGGGCCAGGGGGACCGCCAGCAGCCGTGTGGCCAGCAGCGGCACCGCCTGCGGGTGCGTGAGACACACGGCGTAGGTCGCCCGGGCGATCCGGTGCAGCCCGGCCCGCCAGTCGGAGTCCTCGCCCGCGTCGGCGGCCAGTCGCTCCTCCAGCTCCAGGTACAGGGCCTCGACCAGCCCGTCCAGCAGGGAGTCCTTGCTCGACGCATACCGGTAGAGCGCCATGGCCTCCACACCGAGCTCGGTGCCGAGGCGGCGCATGCTCAGGGCGGAGAGGCCCTCCCGGTCGACCAGGGCCAGGGCGGTGGTCAGCACGCGCTGCCGGGTCAGCCTGCCGTAGCGCCCGCGATCGCTCGCCCGCCTCGCCGGGCCCGTCCCTGAACCGTTCGCCATTCCGGGTGCCTCCTCGTCGCCGACGCTGCCCGGGGGCGCGTGCATCCCTATACGACGTAAACGTAAGCGATCCGGGCCCCGCGCACGCGTCGTCGCGGCCGCGCAGGCGCAAGAGCCCACCGGCGCACCGCAGAAGATGCACCCCCGAGGGGTGTGAGTGACGATTGGTGAGGATCATCCGCGTCGGAGTATGCAAAGGTGTTCCCCATTGAGCTGCCCGGGCATGAGCTTTCGCCGCGGCTCCCTTCCAGGGCGCAGACCCGTGCCACCACCTCGTCGGTCGCCGCGTCCGCACCTGATCGGGAACCCGCCGCGCACACGCCGTGCGTGTCACGGCCCCACGCCGCGGGTTCTCCTGCCTGCGACCGGCCCCTCCGGCGGTGCGTCCGCGTTCGGCGGCCGGACACGGTCCCCCGGTCCGCGCCACAGCCCGCCGCGCCTTCCGCTTCGGGCCTCGGCGCACGTGCACCGGGAATCCCGCGGCGCGGGACCCCCCGCCGGCCGCGGAGCCACCACTCAGACCCTGCCTCGCCCGGTGTGTTCCCGGTTCGGCGCACACCGCAGGCGGCGCGAACCGCCGTCGCCTCCCGCCGACCCCGTCGAGACTCACTCGGCGCAACGCTCCGCCGAGACGCCCGGAGACAGCCGGCACCCCGACGACGCCACCGGCCCAGGCCCCTCCCGGGGCGAGGGGAACGACGGACCGCCGGGGCACGACGGCGAACCGGATGACACAGCACAGCCGGGCCGCGGTTCCGCTCGGGACACACCGACGAGTGACAAGACGGTACGCACGGCCCGCACCATCGTGGTGCTCGGCGTCACCGAGGTCATCGGCAAGCTGTCCACGGTCCTGCTCTTCATCGGAGCGGCGCGCATCCTCGGGGTGGCCGACTTCGGGGCCTTCGCCTACGCGCTGGCCGTGGGCGCGCTGGCCACCCTCGTCCCGCTGTGGGGCTACGACACGATCGTGGTGCAACGGGCCAGCGCCGAGCCCGGGCGGTTGCGGGCCCTGCTCGCCCAGCTCCTGGCCATGCGAACCGTCCTGGTCGTGCTGGTCCTCGCGATCGTCTCGGTGGTGGCGTTCGGGTTCCCCCGCTCGTCCGACACCCGCACGACCGTGGCCGGGCTCCTCGTGGTCACAGCCGTCGTGCTGGACACGTACACCGAGGGCTACCGGTCCGCGGCCGCCGCGATGCAACGCCAGAACACCATCGCGGTCGTTCACCTGCTCCAGCGTCTGCTGACCGCGGCCTGGGTCCTGACCGCGCTGCTCCTGGACACCGGACTCCTCGGTCTGGCCGTCGCCTACGCCGCCGGGACGGCCGTCGGCCCGGTGGCGGCCATGCTGTTGCTCCGCCGCCAGGGGGTACGTGCCGACTGGAGCACCGTGTCGGCCGACTCCCTCGTCCGGCTCAATCGCGGGACCTGGATGATCGGCCTCGAAACCGTCGTGGCGATGGCCCTGTTCAGGCTGGACACGCTGTTCGTGGGCTGGCTGGTGAACAACCGGGCGGTCGGCGTCTACGCCGCCGCGTACCGACTGCTCGAGACGGCCGTGTTCGTCTGCTGGGTGGTCGCCCGGGCCGTCTTCCCGCTGATGGCCGCGGACCCCAGACCGCACCGCGTCCGCCGGAACACCGAGCGCGGGATCGGCGTGCTGGCAGCCGTGTTCATCCCGTACATGACGGTGCTGTTGTGCCGGGCGCACGATGTGCTGCTGCTGCTCTACGGCGAGCAGTTCGCCGACGCCGGTACGGACATGCTGCGCTGGCTGGCGCCGGCCCCGCTGCTGTTCGGTCTCGTCTACCTGGTCACCGACTCCCTGACCGCGGCCGGCCCGACGCTGCGCGTGCTCACCGGGGCGGTGATCGCCCTGGTCGTCAACGTGGCGCTGAATCTGCTGCTCATCCCGCGGTTCGGGGCGACCGCGGCGGCGTTCGTGACGTCGCTCTCGTACGCGGTCGAGGCCGTCGTGCTGGTGTTCCTCGGGCAGTCCAGAGTGGGCCGCCCCCGGCTCTCGCGCACCGTCCTGCCCGCCGTCGTGGCGTCCGGCGTCGCCGCCGGGCCGCTGCTCGCTCCCTGGCCCCTCGCACCGGCTCTGCTCACCGCCGCGGCGGTCTACGTGCCCTGCTGGGCCCTCATCGCACGTCGCATCGATCCGGAACAGGTCAGGGTCCTTCGCGACATGGTGAAGCGGAGGAAAAGGACATGACTCGCCCCCTGCGCGTCAGTGTGGTGGCGCCCAGCGGAGTGCTGGGCGGTGCCGAACTCTGGTTGCTGTCCCTGCTGGACGCTACGGACCGGCTCACGGTGGACGCCGTGCTGCTGGCAGACGGACCGCTGCGCGACGAGCTCGCCCGGCGGGGCGTGCCCTGCACCGTGCGTCCCACCGGCCGATCAGGAGCCGCGATCGCCCGGTCGGCGGCCTGGCTGACCCGCCGGCTGCGCGCCGACCGGCCCGACGTGGTCCTGGCCAACGGGGTCAAGGCGGCGTCGGTGGCCGCTCCCGCGGCCTGGCTCGCGGGGGTCCGATGCGTCTGGGCCAAGCACGACCACTCGCACGACGGCCCCCTGATGGCGGTGCTGGCCCTGTTCTCCGACGGCTGCGTGGCGACCGCAGCCGAACTGATCCCGGCCTCCCGGCACCGTGACGCCGTGCTGGTGCCCTTCCCCGCGCCCGGACGCGCCGCACTGCCCCGCGAGACCGCTCGCCAGGAGCTGCTGCGCAGAGGGGTGCGGCTCGGCCGGGACGAACTGCTGCTGCTCACCGTGGCCCGACTGGTCGGGTACAAGGGGGTCGACGACGCCGTGACGGCACTCGCGCAGCCCGGCACCTCACGGTGGCGACTGGCCGTCGTGGGCCCCGAGGATCCGGCGGAGCCGGGCGAGCGCGAGCGGCTCACCCGGCTCGCGGCCTCCCTCCACGTGGCCGACCGGGTCGACTTCACCGGCTGGCTCCCGGACGCATGGCGGTTCATCCCGGCGGCCGACGCGGTCGCCGTACTGACCAAGCCGGCCGGGAGCGGGCCGTCGCAGGAGAGCTTCGGCGCCGTGGCGTTGGAGGCGATGCTCGCCGGAGTCCCGGTCATCGCCACGGCGCCCGGTCCCGTCTCGGAACGCGTGGCCCCGCCGGGAGCAGACCCGGCCGGGATCACCGTGGAACCGGCGCGCGCGGACCAGGTCGCGGGGGCCCTGCGGCGGCTGGAGGATGCCGACATCCGCTCCGCGATGGGGGCCGCCGGCCGCCGCAGCGCCCACACCCATCCGGGACCCGAGCAGAGTGCCGCACTGCTGGTGCGCACGCTGGCCGAGACGGCGCGGCTGACCGGCACCGGGCTGGAAGGCACCGCCCCGGTCAGCGTGGTGACCACCGTGAAGAACGAGGCAGGAGTGATCGACCAGCTCCTGGAACTGCTGGCGCCCCAACTGACCGTGGACGGCGACGAGATCATCGTCGTCGACGGCGGCTCCACCGACGGCACGGCACAGCGCGTCGAGAGCTGGACGTCACGCGACCCGCGCGTGCGCCTGCTGTCCGCCCCGGGCACCGGCATCTCGGCAGGCCGCAACACGGGAATCCGGGCGGCCCGCAACGCCCTGATCGCCTGCACCGACGCGGGCTGCTATCCCGCGCCGGACTGGCTGGCCCGGCTCCGCGCGGCGGCCGGGGAAGCCGAGGGCGCGAGCCTGCTGACCGGTGTCTACCGGGTGAGCGGCCGGGGAACGGTGGCCCGCGCACTCGCCCTGGTCGGCTACCCCGTGCCCGAGGAGGCCCGGCACCCCGGGCCCTGGACGCGCGTGTACTGCCGGTTCCTCGGCCGGGAGTTCGACGCCACCCTGCCCACGGGCCGCTCCGTGGCCTTCACCCGTGCGGCATGGGAGGACGCCGGCGGGTTCCCGGAACACCTCCGAACCGCCGAGGACGTGCTCTTCGGCCGGGCCGTGGTGGCCGCCGGACACCGTGCGGCACTGGTCACCACCGCCGAGGTGGGCTGGGAGCAGCGGCCGACACTCCGTCAGACCGCGGCCATGTACTTCCACTACGGCGAGGGCAGCGGGTGGTCGGCGAACCCCCTCCTGCTGGGCCGCGACACCGCCAGGGCCGTCGCCTACACCGCCGCCCTGGCGGCGGCCCTGCGCGGCCCGGCCGCGCGCCGGGTCACCGCCGTCACCTTCCTCGCCTACCTGTCCCTGCCCCTGACCAGGGCCGTGCGGGAGCGGCGCTGGACGGCCCTGCCGGCCGTCCCCCTGGTCGCGGTCGTGCGTGACCTGTCCAAGGCCGCCGGTGCGGCGCACGGTCTGGTGGGCCGGCTGAGGTCGGTCCGTGCGCACCGCGCCGCCCGCGGCACGGGTGGGCCCTCGTGAGCGGGGGAGGCGCCGTGGAGCGCGGGCCCGGTCTGCCGGTCACCGCCGCGCTCCTGGCCGCCACCGTGGGCGTGTGGATCGCCGGATGGAGTGTGTCACCGAAACTCGGGCTCGTCCTCATGGTGCCGGTCCTGGTGGCGCTGGCCCTCGTCGCCGTCCGCCGCCCGGTGCTGGCCGTGGCCACCGTCCCCCTGCTCCTGGTGGTCGGAAACCTCGGGCTGCCCCTGGGCCTGCCTCTGGTACGGGGCCAGATCGTGGCCGTCGCGGTGATCGTTCTGATCGCGGCGAAGAGGGGACACGGACGGCGGATCGGCTGGTCGCCCGTGATCGCGGCCATGGCACTGTTGGTCGTGGCCGCGCTGCTGTCCACGCTCACCGGTGTCGATCCGGCGCGCTCGCTCCGGCACGACGTGGGCTACCTGATCGGGCTGCTGCTGGCCGCCGCGATCGTCGTGGTCACGGTCGACCGCTCGGATCTGCTGCTGCTCGCGTCCGCCGTCTGCGTCGGCGGCACCATCCTGTGCGCCACCGCGGTCACCTCGATCCCCGACCTCCAGGTGGAGAGCAGTGACGCGTCACTGATCGTCAACCGCCCCGTGGGGGTTTTCGGCCAGCCGAACGAACTCGGCCTGGCCGCCGCGATGACGTTCTGCTTCAGCGTGGCCATGACCGTCGTGGCCCGTCGCCGGCGCCGGGCCTGGATGACCGCACTGTTCGCGGTCGCGTCGCTGGTGGCCGCCGCCGCCCTGGTGGCGAGCCTGTCCCGCGGTGCCTGGATCGGCAGCGCCCTCGGGCTGGTCGTACTCGCCGTGCTGCTGCGCGAGTCCCGCACCCTGCTGATCAGCCTGGCGACGGCCCTCACCGTCGGACTCGCGCTGCTGGTGGTCGCCGTACCGTCGCAGAACACCCCCGTGGCCGCCCAACGGCTGCTGTCGATCTTCGGAGGCCAGGGCAACCCGTACGACGAGCGGCCCGCCGCCCGCGCGGAGGCCTTCGTCCAGATGTCCGAGCATCCCGTCCTGGGGACCGGCCCCGGCACCTACCAGGCGGCCGCGATGCAGGGCCTGGCGCATGTCGACGCCGCGAAGAAGGAGGAGCACGCGCACAACCTGGCGCTCGCCGTGGGCGCGGAGCAAGGCGTACTGGGAGTGACCGCGCTCCTGGTGGCGACGGGTGTCGGGGCGCGAGAGGCCCTGCGGAACAGCCGCGCGCCCTGGCTCCAGGCGGGCGCCGGCGAGGCGCGGGACAAGGCGGCGACCGGCTTGACGATTCGCGGTGTGTCGGCCGGGGCGGGCGCCGCGCTGGCCGCCGTGATCGGCCACGGGGCGGTCGACTACCCGCTGCGCAACCCGGTGATCGCCACGCTGGCCTGGCTGTTCATCGGGCTTCTGGCGGCATGCGCGTGCACGCGAACGCTCACCCGACCACGAGAGACACGAGGCGAAGAACCATGAGCCAGTGGCAGCCACAGCAGTCCGCCGGTGACGGCGCGAGGACCACTCCGGATGCCGCACAGGGCCCGAGCGAGGACGGCGCCCCGGCCGCCCCGGCCCCGCCGTCGCCTCAGACGTCACCGTCCGGTCCCCGGGGCACCGCCGGACCACCGCCCCCGGACGGCGCGAGAACCCTCCGCTCCATCGCGCTGCGCCGACGCGGTCTGCTGGCGGCGTTGCTGGCGGGGCTCCTGGTCCTCGTGACCGGCCTGGTGATCATCGAGCAACTGCCCACCCGCTATGCGACGAAGAGCACGATCTCCTTCGCCCCGCGGTCGCAGCCGAATGTCAGTGCGGACGTCATCGAGCTGGTCGCCAACAAGTACGCCGTGGTGGCGACCTCGACGACCAGCGTCGCCTCCGCCGCCAGGGCGGCTTCCGTGACCCGCAAGGAGCTCCGTGACGCGCTGTCCGTCTCGGTGCCGTCGAACACGGCCAACCTGGACATCTCCGTGTCCCTCCCGGACGCCAACGAGGCCGCCACCGCCGCCAACAGCATCGCGGCCGTGGTCAGCAGGGCCGCGGCCGACGACCAGCTGATCGAAGGGGAGATCACGGCTCGGGCCGATCCCGTCTCCGCCCAGCTCCAGCCCTCACGCTCGCTCCTGCGCGTCGTCACGGTGGCGGCGGCCCTGCTGGTGGCCGGCTGGGTCAGCTTCGCCGCCCGCCAGATCAGCCGCAGAGCGGGGAGAACCCGGTGAACGCGCTCAGGAACAGACCGCTGGTGCTGATGTACCACGCGGTCGGCGAGCGCGCCGCCGAAGAGGACCCCTTCTGCCTGTTCGTCCCGCAGGACCGGCTCTACGAGCAGCTCGCCTCCCTCCTCGCGCGTGGCTGGACACCTCTGACCCTCGACACCTACCTCCACGGTGCCCTCCCGCCCCGGAGCCTGCTGGTGACGTTCGACGACGGTTACCGGGCGGTGCTGGACCAGGGGCTCCCCGTCCTGAGGGAACTGAAGGTGCCCGCCACGGTCTTCGTGCTCGGCGGTCTCCTCGGCGGCAGGTCCCGGTGGATGCCCGAGATGCCGGACGAGCCGCTCCTCGACGCCGAAGGTGTCCGCGAGCTGGCCGGCGCCGGGCTGGACGTCGAGTGCCACGGGTGGGAGCACGGCACGCTGGTGAACGCCTCCCCTGAGGAACTCGCCCGCAACACCACTCAGGCGGCCCGGGTGCTGACCGACCTCACCGGCCGGCGGCCACGCGCCTTCGCCTATCCCTTCGGGGACCACGACGCCCGGGCACGCCGTGCGGTGGCGCAAGCCGGCTTCGAGATCGCCTTCAGCACCTACCACGCCGAGGGGCGCTATGCGACGCCGCGCGTCGCCGTCAGTTCCACCGACACCCGCACGACATTCCGCCTCAAGGTGCTGCCGTCCTACCCGGTCGTGCGCCGGGCCGCGGGGCACGTTCCGAAGCTGCGTCCCGCTGTGCGGTCTCTGATCGGCCGTGCCTCCCGGAACTGACATCGCGTCACGGCGGGCCGGGGGCAGTCTCGGACACCCGCCTCCCCGAGCGACCCGGGATCCCGGCGGCCGGGTCCCCGAGCGATCCGGGGTTCCGGCCGCCGGGTTCAGCGAAGCCGGTCGACCACGCCGGCCGCCTTGACGGTGGCGCGGTGGATCCTCGGGTGGGAGTGGAGTGCCGCCCGGGCGGTACGGCCGGACGCCGTCCGCGCCCGCCACAGCGCCGCCTTGGGGGTGTGGCGGGCGACGTAGCCCTCGGTGATGGCCAGTTCCGCGGTCTTGAGGTCCTGTTTGAAGGGTTCGGTGCCCTTGCCCAGGTCGATCCGGGCGATGCCGTGTTCCTCGGCGGCCTCGGTGACCTTGAGGTACATCACGAGTCCCGGCGAGCACCGCGCGAACCGCGTGTCGTAGGCGGGGAACCAGTCGGCGAGCACCTGGTGCGAGCGCAACGCGTAGCGCAGGGCGACGACTTCGTCGCCCGCGTAGAGCACGGCGAGGACGCCTGAGCAGGACTCGGAGGACAGGTCGAGGAGTTCCCGGAGGATGGCCCGGAACCAGTCCTGTGAGAGCAGGTTCCGCCGCATCCCCTTCGCACGCAACTGGGCGGCCTTCCAGCGGATCAGGGTGTCCAGGAGCACGGGCTCGGGGGAGTGGAAGACCAGCCGGACCGGGCCCAGTTCACGGGTCAGCTTTCGTTCCTTCTGGCGTACCTCCTTGAGGAACGAACGCCGCCGGTGCTCCAGGTAGGCGCCGAGGTCGCCGTTCACCTCGATGATGGGTGAGGCGGTTCGGGTGCGCGGCGTGCCCGCCTTCTCGAACCGGGTCTGGCCCGCGGCCAGGTGGTCGTACTCCCAGATCGCGAGGTCACAGGCCCGGAGCAGTTCCAGGGGATCCCAGTCGAGGCCCGGTTCGTGAATGAGGCCCTGGCTGTCGCAGAAGCCGGAGCCGATGGGCTTGCCGGTGCCGAGCGCGTGCCGTTCGAAGGGGAAGAACCCCACGGTGCGCGGGCCCTTCGCGGCGGGCACGGTCAGCCGGGCCACCCGGGCGTTCGAGCGCTGGTGCCCCACGGCCCGGGTGAACTCGGGTGAGAAGAAGGGATTGGCCAGTGCCAGGTCGGCACGCTGCATGGCGTGCCACGCGCTGATGTCGTCCGTGGTCAGTTCATCGGGCCGGAGGACCGTGACGTCCATCGCGATCACCTCAGTCATACCGGGATGTCACCGCGGCACAGAACCATTCAAAAGAATATCATTTATGGACATTTATGTAGGTCGCAGCAGGGCTACGATGGACATGAGGACACGGGTGGGTGTCCCCTCCGCGGGGGTCGCCGTCCTGAGTCCGGCAAGCCGGGAGAAGGCCGTGAGCGCATCCGTTGAACTCCTGACCGACACGCCTGCCGGCCCTGTGCAGGTCACCTCCCCGGTGCCGCGTGCGACTTGGTGGGACGTCGTCGGCCGGGACGCGGCGGCCCAGATCACCCAGACTCCGCCCTGGCTCGACTGTCTCTGCGCCACCGGGGCGTACCGCGACGCCGGCCGGCTGTACGAGTTCGAGGGCGGCGGCAAGCTGGTGCTCCCTCTGGTCGGAAGACGGCAGCGCCCTCGGTGGCTGGACGAGGAGGAATCCTGGCCGGGGGGCGAGTGGGGGATCGGGGGACCGGTGTTCTCGCCGGGCGTCGGTGAGACGGAGGCCCGGGCGATGTTCGACGACCTCGCGCGGCGGCCGGCCAACAAGGTCGGTGTGTGGTTCCGGCCCGGGGACGACGCCCTGTGGGCGCGGTCCGCGCCCGCGGGCTTCCGCGTGCAGCCGAACACGGCGCACGTGCTGGACCTGGAGGGTGGCTTCGGCACCGTGTGGGAGCGGCGCTTCCACCAGGGTGTGCGTCGCGGGGTCCGCCGGGCCGAGCGCTCGGACCTGGAGGTCGAGGTGGACCGGGACGGCCGTCTGGTGCCGGACTTCTACCAGCTGTTCGAGCAGTCGATCCCCCGCTGGGCGAAGCAGGACCACGAGCCGCTCGCGCTGGCCCGGTGGCGCAGGATGCGCATCTTCCCGCCGAGCCGGCTGGAGACGATCGCCGCCCGGCTCGGCCCGTCGTGCACGATCTGGATGGCCCGGCGCGGTGGGGAGCCCGCCGCGGCGATCGTCGTCCTGCGGCACGGCGGCCACGCCCTGTACTGGCGCGGCGCCATGAACCGCGAACTGGCTCATCCGGCCCGGGCCAGTCACCTGTTGCACCGGCTGGCGATCGAGGACGCGTGCGCTGCGGGCTGCGAGCAGTACGACATGGGGGTTTCCGTCCAGGGGTCGACGCTCCGCAGGTTCAAGGAGAGCTTCGGGACGGACGCCGTCCCGTCCCCCCGCTACTACCGTGAGCGACTTCCCTTCCGTGCCCCCAGGCGAGGGCTTCGGTGGGCGGTCCTGCGCGCGGTTCGCTTCCGGGGCACCTGAGGGCCTTCCCGGCGCTCCGGGGCGGTCGGAGGGTGGCGTGGCGGGCGCGGCCCCGTCGGGGACGGCGGCCTCGTCGGGCCCGCCGTCGCTATGCACCCGGCCGGACGCCGTCGGCCCAGGCCCGGACGGCGTCGCCGTACACGGCGTACATGCGCTCGACGACCTGGTCCACGCTGTGATGGCTACAGGTGTGGTCATGGGCCTGCTTCCCCAGTGCGACGCCGGCCGCCCGGTCGGCCAGCAAGCGTGTCAACTTGGTGCCCAGCGCCGTCGGATCGTCCCGCGGCACCAGGCAGTCCGTCGCGTGGCGCGGTGGCAGGAACTCCCGCGCCCCGGGCACGTCGGTGACGACCACGGGCCGCGAACACGCCATCGCCTCCAGCGGTGCCAGCGCCATGCCGGCCTCCCAGCGCGACGACAGGGTCACCAGATCGGCGGCGATGTACCAGTCACGGGGGTCGGCCACATCGCCCGCGAAGGTGACCGCCGCGGGCGCGCGAGCGGCCAGCGCCGCACGGTCCGCCCCGTCTCCGACGAGGACGAGCCGGGCGCCGGGGACCCGTTGGACGACGCTCGGCCAAGCCGCCAGGAGCACGTCCTGACCCTTCTGGCGGCACAACCGCGCGACACACACCACCAGTGGTGTCGAGGCGGCTATCCCGAGCCGTGCCCGGACCGTCTCGCGGGACGGCGCCGTCGCCGGGTCGAAATGGCCGAGGTCGACGCCGTTGTGCACGATCGTGTACGACGCGTGCACCCCCGCGGCCTCGCCCTGGCGGCGCTCGCCGTCGCTGACGCACACCAACCGGTGTGCCCACCGGGCACCTGCCCGTTCCCAGCGGACGGTGGCCACCGCCAGCGGGCCCGTCACGGCTTCGAAGGACCACGCGTGCGGCTGGAAGACGGTGGGCAGCGCCCCGTGCAGCGCCAGCCGGCCGGCGAGCCCTGCCTTGGAGCTGTGCAGATGCACGACATCCGGACGGACATGGTCGACGATGTGCCGCAGATCGGCTGTCTCCCTCAGGAGCGCGGGGCCGGGAGACCGCCGAGCGTTCCAGACGCGGACCTCGGCACCGCCCTGCTCGGCCGCCGCGGACAGCCGGGTGTCCGGCATGCAGGCCACCACCACCCTGTCGCCCCTGGCCTCCTGCCGGGACGCCAGATCCGCCACCACGCGCGCCACGCCGCCCCCACTGGACTGGGCGATGTGGAGGATGGTGAACCGGTGGTGACCCCGGCCGACGAGACGGTCGCTGTGCTGAAGCGCGGGTGTCGGCATGATGGCGGACCTCCTGTCGCGCAAAGTGTAAGTTTACGACATATATGTACACCTTCAGCTCATCCCGATAAAGTGTAAGTATATGTCGTAAACGTGTGCGTGAGCTGGTGCTCACAGGGGAGGTCTGACCCCGATGCCGACGACGATCCACGAACGGCGCCACCCTGCGCGAAAGCGCCACATTCCCTCGGTCAGGCTCGCCGGCGGCGCGGCTCGGCGTGCGCGAGGAGGGCGCCGGTATGCCCTCCCCCGGCTGTTCGCGGTCGACGCCGCGGCCGCCGCGGCCGCGTGCCTCGTCACCGGCCTGGCCCATGGACGGTGGATCGTGCCGCTCGTGATCTGTGTGGTGTGGATGATGTGCCTGGGGGCGCAAGGAGCCTATGGGTGCGGCGTGCGCACGGGCAGCGAGGAACGCAGGCGTGTCCTGCGGGCCGCCGGCATGGTGGTCGCCGGAGTCGGGGTGGTCTGGTGGTTCACCTCGTTCGACCGGATGGCGCGCGACGGCCTCGGCGTGGTGGCCGTCGCCACCGCGCTCGCGATCGCCTTCCGTCACGCCCGACGCCGTCGTCACCCGTCCGTGCAGCGGATTCTGGTCGTGGGGCCGGCGAAGTCCTCCGCCGAGCTGATCTCGAAGATCCGGCGGGCGGACGGCTGCGGGCTCCTGGTCGTGGGTGCCTGCCTGACGGATCCGGCCTACGCGAGTGAGGTCACCGCCTGCGGTGTGCCGGTGCTCGGCCGGGCCGGAGACACCCCTCACGCGGTGCACCAGAGCGGCCCTGACGCCGTCGTGGCCATGCCGTGCCCCGAACTGGGCGCCGACGGGCTGAGGGAACTGACCTGGCAACTCCAGGGCGCGGGTGTCGAGCTGATGCTCGCACCGGTCCTCGGCGACGTCGCCGCCGGGCGCGTCGGTGTGCGGATGGCCGCGGGGATGCCGTTGCTGCGGCTGCGCGCGCCCAACCTGTCGAGACTGGCGCGCGTTCCCCAGGCGGTCGCCGACCGGCTGCTCGCCGTGCTGGCGCTCGTGGTCCTCTCTCCGCTCATGCTGTGCATCGCGTTGGTGGTGCGACTGGACAGCCCGGGCCCCGCCCTCTTCCGGCAGCGCAGGCTCGGCTACGGCGGGCGGGCGTTCACCGTGCTCAAGTTCCGCTCGATGTATCAGGGCGCCGAGAAGCGCAAGGCGGAGCTGGCGCATCTCAACCAGAACCATGAGGGACTGCTCTTCAAGATTGCCGACGATCCCCGGGTGACCAGATCGGGTTCCTTCCTGCGCCGGTACTCGCTGGACGAACTCCCGCAACTGCTGCATGTGGCGGCAGGCACGATGTCCTTGGTCGGACCGCGGCCCCTGTCGGCGCAAGCCAGCGCCTACACCGACGAGATGAAGCGCCGGTTGCTCGTCAAGCCGGGCCTGACCGGGCTGTGGCAGGTCAGCGGACGCTCCAACCTGTCATGGCAGGAGAGTCTCCACTGCGACCTGAGCTACGTGGAGAACTGGTCGCCGGCTCTCGACCTGAGGATCCTGCTGCGGACCGCCTCCGTCGTGGTGCGGGGCACCGGCGCCTACTGACGGCGTCCGCACCTGCTGCCGGGGGCCGGAGGCCCTACCGGCCCGGGGAATTGACGGCGTCCGGGCCTGCTGACGGCGTCCGGGCCTGCTGACGGCGTCCGGGCCTGTTGATGACGGCGTCCGAGCGGCTCGTCCCCCTCGTCTCGTCGAGCGTTTGGCTCTCCCCCCGAGCGTGGGGGTGGCGGCCCCCGGGCCCGGCGGGGGGGGGCAAAG
>NZ_JBHWFG010000037.1:0-72137 GCF_042733745.1 Streptomyces sp. NPDC059696 | reverse complement strand
TGGTGGGGGGGGGGGGGGGGGGGCGGGCGGGGGGGGCCCCCCCCCGCCGCACGCACATGCTCAGTGGTCGTTGACAAAGCCCGCGACCGAGCCGCCGTTGTCGCCGCGGCCCTCGAAGTTGAGGGTGTACCGGCCACCCTCCACCAGGTTGTACCTGCCGCCTTCGGCAGCCGAGTGGGAGGTGCAGGTTCCCTTCCCGCCGCGGGCGTACATCTTGTAGCCCTCGACGTCGGGGTTCAGACGGTCCACCGTCGTCCAGGCCGAGTGACCGTTCGCGGCCGTGTCGCACACGGAGACTATGTCTCCGCGCTCCTCCACGTAGACCGTGACACCGGACCCCGACCACACGTGGTCCCATGAGCCACCACCGGGCGGCGCGGGGGCGGCCGTTGCAGTGGGCGCGTTCATGGTGCCCAGCGCGGCCAGGGCGGCTGCGCCGACCAAGGCAGCGACGGTGCGACGGGCACGGCGTGAGTGGTGCCCGCCGGTGGAGAATGCGCTGTTCTGAGGCATGTTCCCTCTCAGGTGAGGCATCTGTGTGAAGTGATCACCCTACGAACCGCTCGGCGTCGTGTCAGGCGAGAACCTGCCCCTGTGACCAAGTCGGGACGCACAGGGCCGCGTTCTGCCGGGAGGCACCCGGCCGGTCACGGACAGGCCGTCTGAGAGCCGCTCACGCCGGCTCTCAGCTCGTCGTTCATTCGACGCGTCGTGGTTCGGTACCCACCTTGTGAGGGGTGGGACGGCTGCATGTCTTGTTCCCGGCGGGCCTCTTCGCGTATCCGTGCCGCGGCAGGGGCAGGATCAGCCCTTGACAGCCCCCGGCCGCCGCCGCTGCGACCACCACATTCCGGCCACGCCCGCCGCCAGCAGCGACGCCCCCGTGGCGCCCAGCGGTAGCAGCTCACGGGCCGGACCGGTCTTCGGCAGCTCCTTGCCGCCCGGGCCCGCCGGTTCGTTGTCGGTGCCGAGCAGGAGGGGCGTCGCGGGCGCGTCGGGCGAGGGGTTGCTCGTGCCGAACGGCACCGGACCCTGCTGCCAGAAGGTCTTCTTCCCGTCGCCCGTCTGCACGGGCAGACAGATCTTGCCGGTCTTGCCGAGGTCGAACGTCGCGTCGACGGCGTACGACTTCGACGCACCTGCGGCGAGCTGGTCGATCGGGCATGCGAATCCGCTGTTCGAACCCTCGGGAAGTCCCTTCTCGGGTATCGCCGAACATCCCTTCACGTTCTTGACGACAAGCCCGTCGAAACCGACGACCAACAGCCTGATCTTTCCGCTGTCCTTGCTCCCCTCGTTCTTCACCGTGGCGGTAATCGCCGTCTTTTCGGAACCGTTGTCGACCGAGATCTTCCCGGGCAGTGTCGTGGTCAGCTTCACCCCTTCCGGGGCGGCGTCGACCGCCTTTCCCCCCTTGCTGCTCGCGGGCCCTTCGTCCTCCGCGCCGGCCGTTCCGGAAAGGATCAGCACCGCTGAGAAAGATGCCATGACCAGCGATCCCGCGACCGCTGTCGTGCGACGAGAACTCATGTTCGTCCCCCCTTGCTTCCCCCTGGGCTGCGCCTGAATTCGCAGCACTGAAAGAGGTACCACAAGATTTCACCGCACTATCCTGGTACGGCGCGAAGTGTGACCGTTGTGTTTCACTGGAGTCGGTCGCGGGGGCGCGGAGGGGGTGCAGCGGATTGCCGGGGAATGCGAACAGCGGCGGTGTTCCAGGGATATTGGTGACGGGGCGCTATCGGTTGGTCGAGAGTATCGGCCAGGGGGGAATGGGGCGGGTGTGGCGAGCCGCCGACGAAATTCTCGACCGCCAGGTCGCCGTCAAGGAAATGCGGATCGACGGACTCGACGCGGAGGACAGCAGGACCCGCCGTGAACGCACCCTGCGCGAGGCCAGGGCGACGGCCCGGATCGACCACCCCAACGTCGTACGGATCTACGACGTGGTCGACGAGGGCGAACGCCTGTGGATCGTCATGGAGTTGGTGGCGGGCCGCTCCCTCGAACGGATCCTCGCGGAGGCCGGCCCGCTGAGCCCCCGCGAGACGGCCCGCATCGGCCTCGGTCTGGTCGCGGCGCTGCGGCAGGTGCACGAACGAGGCGTCCTGCACCGCGACATCAAGCCCGGGAACGTACTCGTCGAGCACGCGGACGGGGTGGCCGGATCGCGACGCGCCGACGGCAACGGTTCCGGCCCCGCACGGCGCGTCGTCCTCACGGACTTCGGCATCGCGGCGATCCAGGACGCGAAGGCGCTCACCATGGTCGGCATGCTGGTCGGCTCGCCCGACTACATGGCCCCCGAGCGCATCTCCGGCCGCCCCCAAGGGCCGCCGTCCGACATCTGGTCCCTCGGCGCGACCCTCTGCGCGGCCCTGGGCGGCCGCTCCCCCTTCTCCCGCGACACCACGCTGGCGACCCTGCACGCGGTCCTGTACGAGGAGCCCGAACTGCCCCCGGCGTCGGGCCCGTTGTGGCAGATCCTGACGTCCCTCCTGGCCAAGGAACCGTCGGCACGCCCGGACCTCGACGCACTGGAGACGGCCCTGCGACCGGTGGCGTTCCCGTCCCCGGCACTGACACCGACACCGACGATCGCGGTGGATACGGGGACGGGGGAGCGGCCGAACGACCCGGAGCCGGAGGGCGACCGGCAGCAGGGGGCCGCGACGGCAGGGCAATCACCACCGAACACCGAGCCGAAGCCTCCGGCAGGTGAAGGGGCCCTGCGGAGCCCGGAGTCGAGGCCCGCCCCCGAGCCGAAGCCTCCGGCAGGTGAAGGGGCCCTGCGGAGCCCGGAGTCGAGGCCCGCCCCCGAGCCGAAGCCTCCGGCAGGCGAAGGGGCCCTGCGGAGCCCGGAGTCGAGGCCCGCCCCCGAGCCGAAGCCTCCGGCAGGCGAAGGGGCCCCGCCGAACGCGGAGCCGACGCCCGCCCCCGAGCTGTACACCACCCTCGGCGGACGGCCCCCGGCCCCCGGCCCCACCCCCGTCTCCCTGAGCCGCGCGCAGGCGGAGACGGCACGCCGGCCGCACCCGACGCCCCCGCCGATGCCACCGGGCGAACTCCCCGGACCGGCTGAGCCGGCCACACCGCGCACCCGCCGCACCCGCACCCACACCCGCCCCCGTCACCGGACCGTGCTCACCGCCGCGGTGGCCACCGTCGCCACGGCCGGTACGGTCGTCGGAATCCTGCTGGCGACGTCGTCGGGCTCACCCGGCGACAGCCACGAGGCCCCCCGAGCAGGCTCCTCGGCGTCCGCGCCGCCCATCACCGCGAACCCCACCGACGACGCGGGGAAGGACGGGAAGGACACCACCCCCGCCCCCACCGTCGAGGGCACCGCCAGGCCGCAGACCCTGCCGCCCGGCACGCACCGGGAAGCCGGCGGGTTCGCCTGGGCGACGCCCGACGGCTGGCGGCGGGACGTGAAGACGGGCGCCGAGGTGCACTACACCGCCCCGGACGGCTCCCAGGAGCTGGTCGGCAAGTCCTCCCTGGCCCGGGGCGACCTGCTGGAGACCTGGCAGACCTCGGAGCGCAACGCCCACCAGGGCCAGGACTACCGCAAGATCCGCCTGGAGGAGACGACGTTCCGCGGTCACCCGGCGGTGGTCTGGGAGTACACGTTCACGCTGAAGGGCGTCCACTGGCACGCCCGCCTGCTCGGCTTCAACGTGACCGGCAAGTCGTACCAGGTCAACACCTGGTACGAGGACGGGACCGAGGAGTCGGCACTCGCCGTCTACGAGAAGGTCAGGGACAGTTTCACGGTGCTGTAGGCGGCAGCCGCAACGGTGCTGGAGGCGGCAGCCGCAGGAGTGCCGGGGACAAACGAACGGGGGCCTGCGGCACGCGCGACCGCACGCGCACCACAGGCCCCCGTCCACGAAGAACGGCGAGCGGCTGGAGGATCAGCCGGCCGACACCTCGCTGCGCTCCTCACCCTGCGCCTGCGGCGCGTCGGGAGTCGTGCGCTCCCCGCGCACCCCCTTCTTCACGAAGGCGATGACGAGCACCACCGCCGCGACCAGCAGCGACAGCAGGATGGTCTGACGCCCGTCGTGCTCGGTGTCGGTGAGCATGTAACCGAGGATGAACACGATCAGCGCGGCAGTCGCCCAGGTCAGGTACGGGTACAGCCACATCTTCACGACCAGCTTCTCGGGCGCCTCGGCCTTGATGATCTTCCGCATGCGCAGCTGGGAGAAGCAGATCACCAGCCACACGAACAGGGCGACCGCGCCGCTGGAGTTCACGAGGAAGAGGAAGACGGAGTCCGGGAACTTGTAGTTGAAGAAGACGGCGACGAAGCCGAAGGCGACGGAGGCGAGGATCGCCGTGCGCGGCACGCCGTTGGAGGTCGTGCGGGCGAAGGCCTTCGGCGCGTCACCGCGCTGGCCGAGGGAGAAGGCCATGCGGGAGGCGGTGTAGAGGCCGGAGTTCAGGCAGGACAGCACCGAGGTCAGCACGATGAAGTTCATGATCTGACCGGCGTGCGCGATACCGAGGGAGTCCAGCGCGGCGACGTAGGAGCCGTCCTTGGTGATGGACTTGCTGTCCCACGGGAGCAGGCACACGACGACGGCGATCGAGCCGAGGTAGAAGACGGCGACACGCCAGATGATGCTGTTGGTGGCCTTGGTGACGGCCTGCCGCGGGTTCTCCGACTCACCGGCGGCCAGGGTGGCGATCTCGCTGCCCATGAAGGAGAAGACGACGAGCAGCACACCGGTGAGGATGGCGCCGGCCCCGTTGGGCAGGAAGCCGCCGTGCGCGGTCAGGTTGCTCACTCCGGCCTGGTCACTGTCCACGCCGGGCAGCAGCCCGAACACGGCCAGTCCGCCGACGACGATGAACGCGGCGATCGCGACGACCTTGATACCCGCGAACCAGAACTCGAACTCACCGTAGGAGCCGACGGAGACCAGGTTGGTCGCGGTCAGCACCAGCATCACGATCAAGGCCCAGCCCCACTGGGGCACGGCCGGTATCCAGCTCTCCAGGATCACCGCACCGGCGGTGGCCTCGACCGCCAGCACCACGACCCAGAAGAACCAGTAGAGCCAGCCGATGGAGAACCCGGCCCAGGACCCGAGGGCCCGGTCGGCGTGCGCGGAGAAGGAACCCGAGGTGGGGTTGGCGGCCGACATCTCGCCGAGCATCCGCATCACCAGCACCACGAGCGTGCCGACGAGGGCGTACGACAGCAGGATGCCGGGACCGGCGGTGGCGATACCGGAGCTGGACCCCACGAAGAGACCGGCGCCGATGACACCGCCGATGGCGATCATCGAAAGGTGCCGGTTCTTGAGTCCGGCCTGCAGCCCGGAGCCCTCGGCTCCGGGTTCTCCGGGCCCTCCGGGGTCGTTTCCGGTCTTGTTCAGAGTCGGCTGCGAGGTCATGGAACGGATTTCCTTTGCGCCGGGGAGCTGTACTTCCGTATGAACCGCCAAGCCGCACGAACGAGGGTGTGCCGGGGCGTGGCGATGCACGGGACTCGTACGAGCGGTGTACGAGCCGGTCCAGTGAATCGGAGGCGAACGAATAGGAGAACCTTTGAATCCAGATTGTTACTTGAGGTTTTCCTGAGGTTCAGTAATGCGGCTCACATTCGCCCGGGGTTTTCATGAGCGCCACCCCGCGCGCCTTCCCCGAAACACCCGTGTCACACTCATCCCATGCGCGTGTACCTCGGCTCGGACCATGCGGGCTACGAACTCAAGAACCACCTCGTCGAGTGGCTGAAGGCGGCGGGTCACGACCCCGTCGACTGCGGCCCGCACATCTACGACGCCCAGGACGACTACCCGCCGTTCTGCCTCCGCGCGGCGGAGCGCACGGCCGCGGACCCCGAGGCCCTCGGTGTCGTCATCGGCGGCTCGGGCAACGGCGAGCAGATCGCCGCGAACAAGGTCAAGGGCGTCCGCGCGGCCCTCGCCTGGAGCGAGGAGACGGCGTCCCTGGGCCGCCAGCACAACAACGCGAACGTCGTGGCGGTGGGCGCGCGCATGCACTCCCAGGACGAGGCCACGAAGTTCGTGGAGACCTTCCTCGCGACGCCGTTCTCCGGTGACGAACGTCACATCCGCCGCATCGACATGCTGTCGTCCTACGAAACGACCGGCGACCTCCCCCCGATCCCCCCGCACCACCCCCAGCAGTAACCCACCCCCGAAGCGGCAGGGGGCTCCGTGCGCGGAGCCCCGGCAGGGGAGGGGAGCACTCGGCCCGCAGGGCCGGAACCCAGCGCCGGACGGGAAGACGGCCGGATCCCCAAGGCCGGACCGGAAGACCGGCGAAGCCGAGTGGCGTGGGCGGAGCCCGGGAGGGGTGCAGGGGACGCAGTCCCCGCCGGGGCGCGAGGCGGAGCCCCGGGGGCATCAGCCTCCTGAGCAACCGTGTCGGGCGGGCGGGTGGGCGAACCCCCGGGGTCCGGGGCGGAGCCCCGAGGCATCAGCCTCCTGAGCAACCGTGTCGGGCGGGCGGGTGGGCAGAACAGGGCCCGGACCACAGCACCAGGCGACACACACAGGAGACCCCGTGCCGGAAGGCCACACCATCCACCGCCTCGCCCAGGACTACGCCACCGCCTTCCGCGGCACAACACCCCGCACCACCAGCCCCCAGGGCAAGTTCACCCCCGCCGCCACCCTCCTCACCGGCACCGAACTCACCCACACCGAAGCCCACGGCAAACACCTCTTCCTCGGCTTCCGCGACACCCACTGGGTCCACATCCACCTCGGCCTCTTCGGCAAGGTCACCTTCGGCCCGGCCCCCGCACCACCCCCCACCGACACCGTCCGCCTCCGCCTGGCGAACGACACCACCTACGTGGACCTCCGCGGCCCCACCACCTGCGCCCTCATCACGCCCCCGGAGAAGCAGGCGATACACGACCGCCTCGGCCCCGACCCCCTCCGCGACGACGCCGACCCGGACGCCGCCTACCGCCGCATCGCCCGCAGCCGTACGACGATCGCCGCCCTCCTCATGGACCAGAAGGTCATCGCCGGCGTGGGAAACGTCTACCGCGCGGAGGTCCTCTTCCGGAACCGCATCGACCCGTACCGCGCGGGCAAGGACATCGCCCCCACGGAGTGGCAGGCGATGTGGACCGACCTCGTCGACCTCATGCACGAGGGCGTCCGCAACAACCGCATCGACACCGTCCGCCCGGAACACACCCCGGAGGCGATGGGCCGCCCCCCGCGCGTCGACGACCACGGCGGCGAGGTGTACGTCTACCGCAGGGCGAACCTGCCCTGCCACATCTGCGGCCACGAGATCCGCACCGCCGATCTCGCCGCCCGCAACCTCTTCTGGTGCCCGACCTGCCAACGCCCCTGAACCAACGCCCTTGAACCAGCCGGCACCCCTATGACGGCACCCTCACCACAGCACCCCTCAATACAGCACCCCTCAATACAGCACCCCTCAATACAGCGCCCCTCAATACCGCGCCCCTCAACACAGCACCTTTGACACAGCGCCCCTACAGCACCCCTCAACACACCACCGTTGACGCACCGCCCCCGAAACCGCCCCGCGTCCCTCAGAACCCGTGCGGCAACCACGGCGGCACGACCGACCCGAACCCCAGCGACGCCTCCGCCAGTGCCCCCGGCCGGATCTCCCGCACCCGCCCCGCCGCCGCCAGCGCGGCCAGCGACACGCCCCCGAGATACGCCGCACCCAACTCCCGTACGGACAGCGCGACATCGGCGGCATCCGCCGTACGCTCGCAGGACGCACCCTTCGTGTCCCCGCTCAGCCGCCAACGCCCGGCGTTCCAGGGGCAGAACGCGTCCGCCACCTCGAACACCACGTCCACCGGCGCCTGGTACGTCCGCGCCGCCAGCGCCGCCCCGACCTCGACCGGCCGCACGTACAGCGCGTCCCGCAACCGCGGATGGCACCGCCGCTGGTCGGACACCAGGTACTGCCACGCGTCGTCCACCGGACGCCCCCGCACGGTCACCTTCGACGTCAGGTCGATCCCGAACAGGAACCGCCACAGCGCCGCGTCCGCCGTGGGGTCCAGCGCCACCACGTCCTCCACGGCCACCGTGCCGTTGGACCCGGACAGCTCCCACTCCGGCTTGACGCGGAACCGCGCGTACCCGACCGTCGCCCCGTCCCGCTCGGCGAGCACGCACTGCAGGGGCGACGCCCCCGCCCGCTCGCTCTCCGGGTCGAGCACCCCGAGCCGCTCCCAGCCGGGCCGCCGGGCCAGCATCCCGGGCCGCGCCGGAACCAGCCGGGCGTACAGGGCCTCGCACACGTCGAGCACATCGGTCGGCACCGCGTACCGCACCCGTACGTCATCCGTACCGTCCGGCACCGACAGTCCGACCCGGGTCGTGTCGATCTCGGCGGTCAGGGAGAGGGTCGCGTTGCCGTATCCGAAGCGCCCGTAGATCGCCGGCTCGGACGCGGTGAGCACGGCCAGCGGCTCACCCCACGCGCGCACGTCGTCCAACTGCCGCCGCATCATCCGCGTCAGCAGTCCGCGCCGCCGGTGCGTGGCGGCCACGCTGACCATCGTGACGCCCGCGGCCGGCACGGACGCGCCGCCGGGCACGGTCAACCGGAAGGCGAACGCCCCGGCCGTCCCCACGCACTCGTCCCCGTCCCAGATGCCGAGGGAACGGTCGCACTCGGTCAGCGCCCGCCACAACTCCCGCTCCTCCGCGGCTTCAGGCACCCCGCCGAAGCCCCGGAGCAGGGTGTTGTACCAAGTGTCCCAATCGTCCTGCCGAAGGACCCGCAGACCGGGCGAATAGCCGCTCGCGTCAGTTGCCATGAGCCATGCCTACCAGGGCAATGCGGGACGAGCGAGGGGATTTCCCCCGGGCGGCGCCGGGGCGCACGCCGCGCGCTTCACTGTGATGTTCCGCCCTCGGACGGGGGACAAGTGGGACCTCCCGTGCCAAGGGGCCGGTCCGATGGATAGGGTCCCGAACTAATGGCAGCAGGACGAGAGCGGCGCGCGGAAGCCGAGACGTTCACGGCCCGGTTGAAGAAGCAGTGGCACCGGGCCCGTGTCGGCGTGCGTCGGGCCGCCGTGGACTACTTCCGCGGCAACGGCTCGGACTGGATCGCCCTGGCCGGCCTGATCCTGACCGTCCCGCTGATCGCGGCGGCGACGCTGGCCAACTCGGTGTGGTTCTCACCGGCCGCGCTGGTCCTGCCCGTCGTCGTGGGCGGTCTGCTGCTGCGGCCGGCGAGCCTGCTCGGGCTGTACGCCGCGGCGGCCACGGCCCTGATCGTGGAGGCGGTGCGGCTCGGCCCGTACACGGAGGGCCCGTCGAGAGTCACCCCGGGCGTCGTGCTCGTGGTGGCGGCCTGCGGCTTCTTCGGCCTGCTGCTCGCCCAGTTCCGCAGCCGGGTCGGCGTGCCCTGGCGGCGCGGCGGCACCATGCTCTTCGACCTGCGCGAACGCATCCGGGTGCAGAGCAAGCTCCCCGACCTGCCGGCCGGCTGGCACCGGGAGATGGCCCTGCGCCCGGCGGGCGGGCAGTCCTTCTCCGGTGACTTCGTGGTGGCGGCGCGCACCAACGGCGGCCGTACGCTCGAAGTCGTCCTGACCGACGTCTCCGGCAAGGGCATGGACGCGGGCTCCCGCGCCCTGCTGCTGTCCGGCGCGTTCGGCGGCCTGCTCGGCTCCCTGCCGCCGCACTCCTTCCTCCCGGCCGCGAACGGCTACCTCCTGCGCCAGGACTGGGACGAGGGTTTCGCCACCTCCATCCACCTGGTCCTCGACCTGGACTCCGGCGACTACGAGCTCTACTCCGCGGGCCACCCGCCGGGCCTCCAGCTCAGTGCCGGCACCGGCCGCTGGGAGGAGAAGGCGGCCGAGGGCCCGCTCCTCGGGGTGTACGACGGCGCCCAGTTCGACCCGGTGAAGGGCTCGCTGCGGTCCGGGGACGTGCTGATGCTGTTCACGGACGGCCTGGTGGAGACCGCCGACCGGGACATCGTCGAGGGCATCGACCGCCTCACCGGCGAGGCCGACCGCTATGTGGCCGGCGGTTTCCACGGTGCCGCCTGGCACCTCATCGAGGCCGTGGCCAAGGACGTCAACGACGACCGGGCGCTGCTCCTGATCTGCCGTGAGGGGCCGACGGCCGCCGCGTCCCGCTGAGACACTGGGGCGGTGACCGAGACACCCCGTATGACCCTGGCCCAGGTGGAGGCCACCGCCCGCGCCGCGCACACCGGCCAGACCGACAAGGCGGGCCGGCCCTACGCCGAACACCTCCGGGCGGTGGCGGAGGGCGTACGGGCGCGGGGCGGCGACGAGGAGCAGATCGCGGCGGCCTGGCTGCACGACGCCGTCGAGGACGACGCCCTGTCCGAGCGGTGGCTGCGGGAGGCCGCGCTGAGCAGCCGTACGAAGGACATCGTCCTCGCGGTCACCAAGCGGGCGGGGGAGCCGCCGGAGGCGTACGCGGCGCGGATCCTCGCCACGCCCGGCGCGCTGCTGGTGAAGGAGTCGGACCTGGCGCACAACGCGGACCCGGCGCGCCTCGCGGTCCTCGACGCGCCGACGCGCGCACGACTGACCGAGAAGTACGCGCGGATGCGCGCACTTCTCGGTCTGGTGGGATGAACGCTGCCGCAGGCGTCAGGCGTTGACCTTCTCACGTTCGCGTTCGCGTTCGCGCCGCTCGGCGCTCTGGCGTTCGCGGGCCTCCTCGGCCGCGTCCGGCTTGAAGGCCCAGGCCATCTTCGGCTCCATCGCGAACCGGAAGACGCGCTGCACCGGCTTGGTGCACAGCACCGTCACGACGGCCGCGGCGAGGACGGTCACGGCGATCTCACCGGTCGGCCGGTGCAGCCAGGACGCCTCGAACCAGCCCTGGTAGTCGCCGGCCTTCACCAGGAAGCCGTGCAGCAGGTAGCCGTAGAGCGTGCCGGCGCCGAGGGCGGTGAACCACATGTGGCGGCGCGGCACCCAGGCGAAGAAGCAGGCGGTCAGCACCAGGGAGCAGCCGAACATCGCGAGCACCATGACCGGGCCGGTCCACCACGGGGCGCCCAGCTCCTGGGCGGCGTCCCGGTGGTAGAACCACGCGGTGTTCATGCGCGGCACCGCCCACCAGCTGAACGCCAGAGCGGTGGCGAACACGGGCACCGAGGCGATCCGCACCGCACGGGTGCGCACCATGTGGAAGTGCTCGGGCTTCATGACCAGGCCGAGCACGAAGAAGGGCAGGAACTGCAGGACGCGCTGCAGGTCCAGGTCGTCACCGATCTCGGGCGTGACGGTCGCCAGCATGGCGAGACCCAGGGCGAGCGGCAGGGGCCAGCGCACCAGGTTCCAGATGGGGGTGGTCAGCCGCCAGACGAACAGCGCGACCAGGAACCAGGTCAGATACCAGGGGTCGAGGAGGCTGATCTCCTGGTGCGGGTCGTTGTCGATGACCCGCTTGAAGAGCGGATAGGCCGTCTCGAAGATGATGTACGGCACGGCCACGCCGGTGATCAGGCGCTTCAGCCGGCTGGGCCGCATGTCGAAACTGCGGGAGAAGTAGCCGGAGATGAGGATGAACGCCGGCATGTGGAACGCGTAGACGACCTGGTAGGCGGCCTCGAGTATGCGGCTGTCGCCCTTGAGCGGCTCCCAGGCGTGGCCCATGGCCACCAGCACGATCGCGAGGTACTTGGCGTTGTCGAAGAACGCGTCGCGCTGTTTGCCGTTCTGCTTCTTCTGCGTGCTCTGCGGCGAGCGGGGGCTCGGCACTCCGTCGGCCGGCGACTGTGCCGGGGGAAGTGGCGCCCTGCGGTCGCCGTTCGGTCGCAGCGAGTTCGTCACAGACCCTCCCACCAGGAGCTCGGGGAGACGATCCGGGACCTCGCTGCGCGTGCGGGGGACGAGGCAGCGTGGAACATCTGAGGCACCCTAGCGTTCCCTGCAGCTATTCGTAAAACGCCAGACGTCATTCCTGGCTATTCGCTGCGGGTACCCCGGATTATGGGGAGTTGACGTCACCGTCGGCGTGATGGCCAACACATCGCCCGATGGCGGATTGTGTGCACCGACCGGGCCCTGCAAGTCCTGACACTTCCGGACTAAGCGGTGCATAAGACCAGCAGGCGACTCCGGTGGAATGTCCGCTTCCGCCCGCCTTCAGGCCCTGTCCTCAGGGGTGTTGATGAGTCTGTGGCAACAATTCGAAATAGCTGCGAACGCATTGTGTGGAGACGGAAACGATGCAGCTGAATTCCCTGTGCGGGTGGCTCGTCGAATTGCCGTGCGACCGTTGGGTGTCGGGTACCCGCGCACGGCCGTCACACACCGGCCGCACACGCGGGCGGGCGCGACGCGGGTGCGACACGGGCGTGGTCGATGCGTCACCACCCGCATAGCCCGGCCGTGTTGGTGGCACGATGGTTCTGGCGGGGTGCGCGGGGTCGCGTCCCCGGGCCGGGAGAGCGGACCGACCGAGGGTGTGATCAGTTGTGGCCATTTCACTGTCTGTGGTGCTGCTGTTGGCGATCATCCTTGTGGTGTTGCTGAGAGGAGGATCCATCAAGGCGGGCCCGGCCATCGTGGCGATCCTCTTCGGCTTCTTCCTCGCCTCGACGGGCATGGCCCCGTCCATCAACCGCTTCCTCAACTCGATAGCGGACACGATCAACTCCATCAGCTTCTGAGCCCCCGAAGGCGCCCCGGCCGACTCGCCCGCCCCGGGCGCCGCGCCCCCCGGCGCGCGGAGGGCGGCTGACCGCGGGACCGCCCGGAACCCCACCGCACGCCTCCGTGCCCGGCGAAGGCGGCCGCCGCCACACCGGGGCAGCCCTCGGCGTCCCTGCCGACATGGTCATGCTCACCCGGCCGGCTGAGCGCCCGGCTGCGGCGCACCCCGGAAGCCCGGACCCCGGAAACACTCAGGGCCAGGCGGAGGAATGATCCTCCGGCCTGGCCCTGAGCCGTATGGAGCGGGCGACGGGAATCGAACCCGCGTAGCTAGTTTGGAAGACTAGGGCTCTACCATTGAGCTACGCCCGCACACGCGCGCCGCAGGTCGGGTGACCGCGGCACTGAAGGCATCCTAGCGGGTCGGCCCCCGTCGTCGCACACCGCATTCCCGCCCCGCCCGACGCGGCGCGAACCCGGTGGAAATGCGGCGGCCCCACCGCCTGCGGGCATGTACCCTACGTGTCGCACCGAACGGGGTGTGGCGCAGCTTGGTAGCGCGTCCGCTTTGGGAGCGGAAGGCCGTGGGTTCAAATCCCGCCACCCCGACCAGCCACCCGATCACCTCGTGTGATCGCCCATGTGATCACTCCGGTGATCGCCTTTTGGGCGGTGTAGTCGCTGCCGTTACTATGCAAGCTGCACGCCCGTGTGTCTCAGCGTCTGAAGTCCTCCGGGCGGCGAAATCCGCCGGGCCGCTCTGGCCCCGGCAGAAACCAAGAAGTCAGCCACAAGGAGACCGAACCGTGAAGAGCGCCGTGGAGACCCTGAACCCGACTCGGGTTCGGCTCACTGTCGAGGTGCCCTTCGAGGAGCTCAAGGACAGCCTCGACGCGGCGTACAAGAAGATCAACCAGCAGGTCACGGTGAAGGGCTTCCGCAAGGGCAAGGTCCCGGCCCGGGTCATCGACCAGCGGTTCGGCCGCGGTGCGGTTCTGGAGGAGGCGGTCAACGACGCGCTTCCGAAGTTCTACACCGACGCGGTCAACGAGGCCGAGCTCAGCGTGCTGGGCCAGCCCGAGGTCGACATCACGGAGCTGAAGGACGGCGAGACGCTGAACTTCACCGCCGAGGTCGACATCCGCCCCTCCATCGAGATCCCGGACTTCTCCGGCATCGAGGTCGAGGTCGACGCGGTCGAGGTCACCGACGAGGACGTCGACAAGGCCGTCGAGGAGCTGCGCGAGCGCTTCGCCTCCACCGCCCCGGTCGAGCGTGCCGCCGAGGACGGCGACGTCGTGACGATCGACCTGCAGGCCAAGGTCGACGGCGAGGTCCTGGAGGACGGCGTCGCCGACGGCGTCTCCTACACCATCGGCTCCGGCGAGCTGCTGGACGGCATCGACGACGCCGTGAAGGGCCTGGAGGCCGGTGGCGAGGCCACCTTCACCTCCGAGCTCAAGGGCGGCTCGGCGGCCGGCAAGGAGGCCGAGGTCACCGTCAAGGTCACCCAGGTCGCCAAGCGTGAACTGCCCGAGCTGGACGACGAGTTCGCGCAGCTCGCCTCCGAGTTCGACACCATCGAGGAGCTGCGCGCCGACAGCCGCAAGCGCCTCGAGAACATGAAGCAGTACGACCAGGCCACGCAGGCCCAGGAGCGCGTCCTGGAGAAGCTGCTCGAGCTGGTCGAGGTCCCCGTCCCCGAGAAGCTGCTCGAGGACGAGGTCAACACCCGCAAGCACAACCTCGAGCACCACCAGCTCGGCCAGATGGGTCTCGACCTCGCGAAGTACCTGGAGATCCAGGGCAAGAGCGAGGAGGAGTTCGAGACCGAGACCCGCGAGGCCGCGGTCAAGGGCATCAAGACCCAGTTCGTGCTCGACGAGCTCGTCAAGCAGGAGAAGCTCAACGTCAACCAGGAGGAGCTCACCGAGCACCTCATGCGGCGTGCGGCCTCCTCCGGCATGTCCCCCGACCAGTTCGCCCAGGCGGTCGTCGAGGGCGGCCAGGTTCCGCTCCTGGTCGGCGAGGTCGCCCGCGGCAAGGCCCTGGCCGTCGTGGTCGAGAAGGCCACGGTCAAGGACACCAACGGCGAGATCATCGACCTCGACGACGAAGAGGACGAGACCGAGTCCACCGAGGCCGCCGCCGAGGAGACCCCGGCCGAGTCCGCCGAGGAGAAGTCCGCCGAGGAGAAGACCGAGGGCTGAGCCCCGGTCGCGGTGAGTTCGTGAGAAGGCCCTGGGGCACGCCCCAGGGCCTTCTTGCCACCCAGGGGGCGGCGCTCCTCAGGGGCGCGGGGAACTGCGCGACGAGCCCCCACGCACCTGCAGCCGCCCACGGCCCGAAACCAGCCCGGCCCTGCCGCGCAGCGCTACGCCCCCGGCGAACACTCCCATCTCCGGGATTCCCCGAAGGGACCCGCGCGTTAGGGTCCATGAATACCAGGGCAGAGGAGTCCCCGAACGGCTCCGAGCCCCGCAGGGAAACGTGAGACGGCCCGGCGCCGTCGTAAGACGAGCAGGTGGATACGTGACGAATCTGATGCCTTCAGCCGCCGGCGAGCCTTCCATCGGTGGTGGCCTCGGTGACCAGGTCTACAACCGGCTGCTCAACGAGCGGATCATCTTCCTCGGCCAGCCGGTCGACGACGACATCGCCAACAAGATCACCGCACAGCTGCTGCTCCTTGCCGCCGACCCGGACAAGGACATCTACCTGTACATCAACAGCCCCGGCGGTTCGATCACGGCCGGCATGGCGATCTACGACACCATGCAGTTCATCAAGAACGACGTGGTGACCATCGCCATGGGTCTCGCGGCGTCCATGGGGCAGTTCCTGCTCAGCGCGGGCACCCCCGGCAAGCGCTTCGCGCTGCCGAACGCCGAGATCCTGATCCACCAGCCCTCCGCCGGCCTGGCCGGTTCGGCCTCGGACATCAAGATCCACGCGGAGCGGCTGCTGCACACCAAGAAGCGCATGGCCGAGCTCACCGCCCAGCACACCGGGCAGACGGTCGAGCAGATCACCCGCGACTCGGACCGCGACCGCTGGTTCGACGCCTTCGAGGCCAAGGAGTACGGCCTCATCGACGACGTGATTCCCACGGCCGCCGGTATGCCGGGCGGCGGCGGCACCGGGGCCTGAGCGGTCCCCACGGGGCCTGTGGCGCCCCGTGAGGCCCACGGAGCCCTCCCGGGCCCCAGCGACCCCAGACAGCCCCAGCCGACCGCCTCAGCCCCTTTCAGGAGACACCGTGAACCAGTTCCCCGGCAGCGGGATCTACGACCGTATGCACGCCGTGCAGGACATGAGCGGCTCGCAGGGCCGCTACACCGGCCCGCAGGCCGAGTCCCGCTACGTCATCCCCCGCTTCGTCGAGCGCACCTCCCAGGGCATTCGCGAGTACGACCCGTACGCGAAGCTCTTCGAGGAGCGCGTGATCTTCCTCGGCGTCCAGATCGACGACGCCTCCGCCAACGACGTCATGGCGCAGCTGCTGTGCCTGGAGTCGATGGACCCCGACCGTGACATCTCGGTCTACATCAACAGCCCCGGTGGCTCCTTCACGGCGCTCACGGCGATCTACGACACGATGCAGTACGTGAAGCCGGACATCCAGACGGTCTGCATGGGCCAGGCCGCCTCCGCCGCCGCCGTCCTGCTGGCCGCCGGTACGCCGGGCAAGCGCATGGCCCTGCCGAACGCGCGCGTGCTGATCCACCAGCCGTACAGCGAGACCGGCCGCGGTCAGGTCTCCGACCTGGAGATCGCCGCCAACGAGATCCTCCGGATGCGCTCGCAGCTGGAGGAGATGCTGGCCAAGCACTCCACCACGCCGGTCGAGAAGATCCGCGAGGACATCGAGCGCGACAAGATCCTCACGGCCGAGGACGCGCTGAGCTACGGCCTGATCGACCAGATCATCACCACCCGGAAGATGGACAACTCGAGCCTGCGTTGAGGCGAGAGGCTGTAACGTCTGCCGCCCCTTGGCACGGTTTGGCTCGGTTCACGTCAAAGCGAACCGCGCCAAGGGGGGCCCGAACGGGGGGCCCGGCAAGGTACCGTCGACATAAGGCAGCACCAGGAGTCCGCTGGACGTCGACGTCCAGGAGTCTCCCAGGCGAAGGGGAAGCACACCGTGGCACGCATCGGTGACGGCGGCGATCTGCTCAAGTGCTCGTTCTGCGGCAAGAGCCAGAAGCAGGTCAAGAAGCTCATCGCAGGGCCCGGTGTGTACATCTGCGACGAGTGCATCGATCTCTGCAACGAGATCATCGAGGAAGAGCTGGCCGAGACCAGCGAGGTCCGCTGGGAGGAGCTCCCGAAGCCCCGCGAGATCTACGAGTTCCTCGAGGGCTACGTGGTCGGCCAGGAGGCCGCCAAGAAGGCCCTCTCCGTGGCGGTGTACAACCACTACAAGCGTGTGCAGGCCGGTGAGAACGGCGGGGCGAACGGCCGCGACGACGCCATCGAGTTGGCGAAGTCCAACATCCTGCTCCTCGGCCCCACGGGCTCCGGCAAGACCCTCCTCGCGCAGACCCTCGCGCGCATGCTGAACGTCCCCTTCGCGATCGCCGACGCCACGGCCCTCACGGAGGCCGGATACGTCGGCGAGGACGTCGAGAACATCCTCCTCAAGCTGATCCAGGCGGCCGACTACGACGTCAAGAAGGCCGAGACCGGGATCATCTACATCGACGAGATCGACAAGGTCGCGAGGAAGAGCGAGAACCCCTCGATCACCCGCGACGTGTCGGGCGAGGGCGTCCAGCAGGCCCTGCTGAAGATCCTGGAGGGCACCACGGCCTCCGTGCCGCCGCAGGGCGGGCGCAAGCACCCCCACCAGGAGTTCATCCAGATCGACACGACGAACGTGCTGTTCATCGTGGGTGGTGCCTTCGCGGGCCTGGAGAAGATCATCGAGGCCCGGGCCGGCGCCAAGGGCATCGGCTTCGGCGCGCAGATCCGCTCCAAGCGCGAGATGGAGTCCAAGGACCAGTTCCAGGAGGTCATGCCGGAGGACCTGGTCAAGTTCGGCATGATCCCCGAGTTCATCGGCCGTCTCCCGGTCATCACCTCGGTCCACAACCTCGACCGCGAGGCCCTGCTCCAGATCCTCGTCGAGCCGCGCAACGCGCTGGTCAAGCAGTACCAGCGCCTCTTCGAACTCGACGGCGTGGAGCTGGACTTCGAGCGCGAGGCCCTGGAGGCCATCGCCGACCAGGCCATCCTCCGCCAGACCGGCGCCCGGGGTCTGCGCGCCATCATGGAGGAAGTCCTCCAGGGCGTGATGTACGAGGTCCCGTCCCGCAAGGACGTCGCCCGGGTCGTCATCACGGCGGACGTCGTCCAGTCGAACGTCAACCCGACCCTGATCCCGCGGGATGCGCGGGGGCGGGGGCCGGGGGAGCAGAAGACGGCGTGACACAGACGTGAAGGAAGGGCCCCGGTCGATGACCGGGGCCCTTCCCTTTTGGCGTTTCGTCCGCCGTCAGACCTTCACCCGGATCTCCGGGCGGATCTTGGTGGCGATGTCGATCGCGGTGTCCTTGCTGGTCTCCTGCGTGGCCTCACGAGACGAGACGACGGCGATCGTGCTGTAGTCGGCCCAGGCGCAGAACCAGTTGGTCTGCTCCTTCTTGGTCATCGGGTCCGGCCCCTTGGTCGCCTGGCACTTCATGACCGCGCCGTCCAGGTCCGCCTCCTCCGGCTCCCCGAGCAGCTCGGTCTTCCCGCCGCTGCTGGAGGAGGAGTCCTTCTCGGCCGACTTCTTGAAGTTGGCGAAGAACGTGTCCAGGGCAGCCTCGGGGTCGGAGATCTCACCGTAGACGCCGAAGAACGAGGCGCTCTTGGCCGTCGCCATCTGAGCCGCGGACGACGGGTCCGTGGGGTCGTACTTGGTGGGGTCCACGGTCGAGTAGGTGGCCAGCACCGACTTGCCGTCCTTGACGCCGCTCTTCTCCAGCTCCTTCGCGGAGTCGTCGCCGGCGGTCGCCCCGTCCTTGGTGATGCGGTTGTACTCGCTCATCACCTTCGCCGGCGTCGCCAGCTTGTGCGGCCCGTCGTCCTCCAGGGCGCCCGCGCCGCCGCCTCCGCCGATCACGAAGTACGCGCCGACGCCGATCGCCGCCACGACCGCGACCGCGCCGATGATCAGGCCCGTCTTCTTCTTGCCGCCGCCCGGGGCCGGGGGCTGGGGGATGCCGTAGGGGGCCTGGCCGTAGGGCGGCTGCTGGCCGTACGGGGGCTGCTGGCCGTAGGGGGCCTGCTGGGGCGGGATGCCCTGCGGGGGCTGCTGCGGGTAGCCGTAGCCGGGCTGGGGCGGAGGGGCCTGCTGGGGATAGCCGTAGCCGGGCTGGGGCGCCTGCGGCGGCTGGCCGTACGGGCCCGGCTGGCCGTACGGACCGGGCTGCTGGGGCTGCCCGCCGTACGGGCCCGGCTGGTTGTAACTCATGTTCTGGGTTCCCCTCCAGATGCTTATGTGTTCCGGACATCCTGGCGCAGACCCGCCGTGTGCATGGCATCGGGGGCCCCTTCGTTACGAAGCAAACGCGTTTCGGTACGGGCCGGTGACACCTCTAAACTGACCCCCGTGACCGAGAACGCTCAGCAGCAGCCACCAGCGCCCAGCACCGACCTGCCGACCCAGTACGCGCCGGCCGACGTAGAGGGGCCGCTGTACGAGCGCTGGGTAGAGCGGGGCTACTTCGAGGCGGACGCCAAGAGCGACAAGCCGCCGTACACGATCGTCATCCCGCCGCCGAACGTCACGGGCTCGCTCCATCTGGGGCACGCCTTCGAGCACACGCTCATCGACGCCCTGACCCGCCGCAAGCGCATGCAGGGCTACGAGACGCTGTGGCAGCCCGGCATGGACCACGCCGGCATCGCCACGCAGAACGTCGTCGAGCGGGAGCTCGCCAAGGAGGGCAAGTCCCGCCACGACCTGGGCCGTGAGGCGTTCGTCGAGCGCGTCTGGCAGTGGAAGGGCGAGTCCGGCGGCCAGATCAGCGGCCAGATGCGGCGGTTGGGCGACGGCGTCGCCTGGTCGCGTGAGCGCTTCACCATGGACGAGGGCCTCTCCCAGGCCGTCCAGACCATCTTCAAGCGGCTCTACGACGACGAGCTCATCTACCGCGCCGAGCGCATCATCAACTGGTGCCCCCGCTGTCTGACGGCCATCTCGGACATCGAGGTCGAGTACCAGGACGACGACGGCGAGCTCGTCTCCATGAAGTACGGCGACGGGGACGACACCATCGTCGTCGCCACCACCCGCGCCGAGACGATGCTCGGTGACACGGCCGTCGCCGTCCACCCCGAGGACGAGCGCTACAAGCACCTGGTCGGCAAGACGGTCAAGCTGCCGCTGACCGACCGCTCCATCCCGGTCGTCGCCGACGAGCACGTCGACCCCGAGTTCGGCACCGGTGCCGTCAAGGTGACCCCGGCGCACGACCCGAACGACTTCGAGATCGGCCAGCGTCACGGCCTCCCGGCCCTGACGATCATGGACGAGCACGCGGTCATCACCGCCCACGGTCCCTTCCAGGGCCTGGACCGGCTGGAAGCCCGCTCGGCGATCGTCGCCGCGCTGCGCGCCGAGGGGCGGATCGTCGCCGAGAAGCGGCCGTACGTCCACTCGGTCGGCCACTGCTCGCGCTGCAAGACGACGATCGAGCCGCGGCTGTCCATGCAGTGGTGGGTCAAGGTCGGCCCGCTCGCCAAGGCAGCCGGTGACGCCGTCCGCGACGGCAAGGTCAAGATCCATCCGCAGGAGATGGAGAAGCGCTACTTCGACTGGGTCGACAACCTCCACGACTGGTGCATCTCGCGGCAGTTGTGGTGGGGCCACCGCATCCCGGTCTGGTACGGCCCGAACGGCGAGGTCGTCTGCGTCGGCCCCGACGAGCAGCCGCCCGGCACCGAGGCCGAGGGCTGGCGCCAGGACACCGACGTCCTCGACACCTGGTTCTCCTCCGGCCTGTGGCCGTTCTCCACGCTCGGCTGGCCCGAACAGACCGAGTCGCTCGCGAAGTTCTACCCGAACGCGGTCCTCGTCACGGGCTACGACATCCTCTTCTTCTGGGTCGCCCGGATGATGATGTTCGGCCTGTACGCGATGGACGGCACCCCGCCGTTCCACACCATCGCCCTGCACGGCATGGTCCGCGACCAGTTCGGCAAGAAGATGTCGAAGTCCTTCGGCAACGCGGTCAACCCGCTGGACTGGATGGACAAGTACGGCTCCGACGCCCTGCGCTTCACCCTCGCCCGCGGCGCCAACCCGGGCGTCGACGTCCCGATCGGCGAGGACTGGGTCCAGGGCTCCCGCAACTTCGCCAACAAGATCTGGAACGCGACGCGCTTCGCGATGATGAACGGCGCGACGATCGAGGGCCCGCTGCCGGACGCCTCGAAGATGTCGTCGACCGACCGCTGGATCCTCTCCCGCCTCAACACGGTCGTCGCCGAGGTCGACGCCTTCTACGAGGACTACCAGTTCGCGAAGCTCTCGGACGCCCTGTTCCACTTCGCGTGGGACGAGGTCTTCGACTGGTACGTCGAGCTGTCCAAGACGACGTTCCAGGCGGGCGGCGAGGCGGCCGAGGTCTCCCAGCGCGTCCTCGGCGAGGTCCTCGACGTCACCCTGAAGCTGCTGCACCCGGTGGTCCCGTTCGTCACCGAGACCCTGTGGACCACGCTCACCGGCGGCGAGTCGGTCGTCATCGCCGACTGGCCCAAGGACAGCGGCTTCCGGGACGCCGACGCCGAGCGGGAGATCGAGTCCCTCCAGTCGGTCATCACCGAGGTCCGCCGCTTCCGTGCCGACCAGGGCCTCCAGCCCGGCCAGCGGGTCCCCGCCCGGCTGTCCCTGGACGGCACCCGGTTCGCCCCCCACGAGGCCGCCATCCGCCAGCTGCTCCGCCTCCAGCCGGAGGGCGAGTCCTTCACGGCCACGGCCACCCTCCCGGTCGCCGGTGCGGAAGTCGCCCTCGACCTCTCCGGCACGATCGACGTCGCGGCGGAGCGCAAGCGCCTCGCCAAGGACCTCGCCGCGGCCGAGAAGGAGAAGTCCCAGGCGAACGCCAAGCTCGGCAACGAGGCGTTCCTGGCCAAGGCCCCCGACCACGTCGTCGACAAGATCCGCACCCGCCTGACCAAGGCGGAGGAGGACATCACCCGCATCCAGGCCCAGCTGGAGCGCCTGCCGCAGGCGTAGTGGTTCGTACGGTCGTGAAGGCCCCCGCGCTTGTCGGCGCGGGGGCCTTCACGCGGTTCAGGGGCGCGGGGAACTGCGCGAGCGGCCCCCACGGACCCGCAGCCGCCCGGGGACACAAGCCACCGCGAACAATGCCGGCCGGTCTCCGTAGACTGGCCCCGTGAGCGAGCTCCCTCCAGACCACAACGCCGACGACCAGCCCGACCCTCTCGACGGCTTCGACGAGATCATCGCGGAGGAAACCACCCGCGACCCCGACCTCGCCGTCATCGAAGCCGGCAGCCGCACCCTGCGCACCCAGGGGGGTCCGCCCGACGCCGACATCCCCACGCGCCCCGCCGACCCCGAGGTCGACAAGGCCCTGCGCGAGGTCGAGACCGAGCTCGCCACCCGCTGGGGCGAGACCAAGCTGGAGCCCTCCGTCAGCCGTATCGCCGCGCTGATGGACGTCCTGGGGGAGCCGCAGCGCTCCTACCCGTCCATCCACATCACGGGGACGAACGGCAAGACCTCCACGGCCCGCATGATCGAGGCCCTGCTCGGCGCCTTCGAGCTGCGCACCGGCCGTTACACCTCGCCCCACGTGCAGTCGATCACCGAGCGCATCAGCCTCGACGGCGCCCCGATCTCCGCCGAGCGCTTCATCGAGACGTACCAGGACATCAAGCCGTACGTGGAGATGGTCGACGCCGCACAGGAGTACCGGCTGTCGTTCTTCGAGGTGCTCACCGGCATGGCGTACGCGGCCTTCGCCGACGCCCCCGCCGACGTGGCCGTCGTCGAGGTCGGCATGGGCGGCTCCTGGGACGCCACGAACGTGATCGACGGGGACGTCGCCGTCGTCACGCCCATAGACCTCGACCACACCGACCGGCTGGGCACCACGCACGCCGAGATCGCCACGGAGAAGGCCGGCATCATCAAGCAGGGTGCGACGGTCATCATGGCGCAGCAGCCGGTCGAGGCGGCGCAGGTGCTGCTGAAGAAGGCGGTCGAGGTGGACGCGACCGTGGCCCGGGAGGGCCTGGAGTTCGGCGTCGTCGAGCGGCAGGTCGCCGTCGGCGGGCAGCTGGTGACGCTGCGCGGGCTCGGCGGCGAGTACCCCGAGGTGTACCTGCCGCTGCACGGCGCGCACCAGGCGCACAACGCGGCCGTGGCGCTCGCCGCCGTCGAGGCGTTCTTCGGTGTCGGCGCGCAGCGGGCCGACGCACTGGATCTGGACACGGTCCGCAAGGCCTTCGCCGCCGTGGCCTCGCCGGGCCGGCTGGAGGTCGTGCGCCGGTCGCCGACGGTCGTGCTGGACGCCGCCCACAACCCGGCGGGCGCCCGGGCGGCCGCCGAGGCGATCGGGGAGGCGTTCCAGTTCAGCCGTCTGGTCGGCGTGGTCGGCGCGAGCGGCGACAAGAACGTGCGGGGGCTGCTGGAGGCCTTCGAGCCGGTGTTCGCCGAGATCGTGGTCACGCAGAATTCGAGCCACCGCGCGATGGACGCCGACGAGCTCGCCGGGATCGCCGTGGAGGTGTTCGGCGAGGACCGCGTCCAGGTCGAGCCGCGGCTTCCGGACGCCCTGGAGGCCGCCATCACGCTGGCGGAGGAGGAGGGCGAGTTCTCCGGCGGCGGTGTGCTCGTCACCGGTTCCGTCATCACCGTCGGCGAGGCCCGACTGCTCCTGGGGAGGGGCTGAGTCCCGTGCGCACGCTCTGTTCTTCGACGCTGATCGGCGAGTTCTTCGTCATCGGGTTCGCCGGTCTGGTCGCCATGAAGGACCCCGACCTGTCCATGGCGACGGTGTGGACGGTCAGCGGCGTCGCGATGTTCCTGTGTCTGGTGCTGTGCGGCCTGGTGACGCGCCCGGGCGGGGTCGCCCTCGGCTGGGCGCTGCAGATCGCGCTCATCGCGTCGGGGTTCATCGTGCCGACCATGTACTTCCTGGGTGCGGTCTTCGCGGCGCTGTGGTGGGCGTCCGTCCACTACGGGCGGAAGATCGACGAGGCGAAGGCGAGATTCGCGGAGCAGGCGAGCTCCTCCACGGCTGACGCTGCGTGACAGCCCTCCCGACACGCCGGGTAATCTCGTCCCACCGCAAGACCTTCACCCACAAGGAGCCCGTCGTGAGCCAGCGCACCCTCGTCCTCCTCAAGCCCGACGCCGTTCGTCGTGGCCTGACCGGCGAGATCATCAGCCGCATCGAGCGCAAGGCGGGCTGGACGATCACCGCGCTGGAGCTGCGCACCCTGGACCAGGACACGCTGGAGCAGCACTACGGCGAGCACAAGGGCAAGCCCTTCTACGAGCCGCTGGTGGACTTCATGGCCTCCGGCCCGGTCGTGGCGCTGATCGTCGAGGGTGAGCGGGTCATCGAGGGCGTGCGCGCTCTCGCCGGCCCGACCGACCCGATCGCCGCGGCGCCCGGTTCCATCCGCGGCGACTACGGCGTGATCGTCCGCGAGAACCTGATCCACGCCTCCGACTCCGAGGAGTCCGCCGAGCGCGAGGTGAAGATCTTCTTCCCCGGCCGGGCGTAGCCTCCGCACCTCACCAGCACATACGGCAGAGTCTGGGGGCGGGCCCCCCGGACTTTGCGGCATATGCGTGGCGATCGAGGGAACGATGGGCCCCGAACGCCCGTCTCCAGAAGCGAATGCGGTCGGCATCTGCTGACAATGGCGGAGACCCTCCCGCAGTGTTCGCGAAGGCGCGTCTACGATGGAAGCCTTCACGTCACAGCACCCACCTTTGCCTACCTGAAAAGCCCTCAAAAGCTCCTGGGAAGGCCAGACGAATCCTGATGGGGAACTCAATGTCGTTCATCGGCCGTGACATGGCTGTCGACCTCGGGACCGCCAACACGCTGGTGTACGTCAGGGGTCGCGGGATCGTACTCAACGAGCCGTCCGTCGTCGCGATCAACACCAACACCGGTGGCATCCTCGCGGTCGGTGCCGAAGCGAAGAAGATGATCGGGCGGACCCCCGGCAACATCGTTGCCGTGCGGCCGCTGAAGGACGGCGTGATCGCCGACTTCGAGATCACCGAGCGGATGCTCCGCTACTTCATCCTGAAGATCCACAAGCGGCGTTATCTGGCTCGTCCGCGGGTCGTCGTCTGTGTGCCCTCGGGCATCACGGGCGTCGAGCGCCGCGCCGTCATCGAGGCGTCGTCCCAGGCCGGCGCCCGTCAGGTGCACATCATCGAGGAGCCCATGGCCGCGGCCATCGGCTCCGGCCTGCCGGTCCACGAGGCCACGGGCAACATGGTGGTCGACATCGGCGGCGGCACCACGGAGGTCGCGGTCATCTCCCTCGGCGGCATCGTCACCGCCCAGTCCATCCGGGTCGCGGGCGACGAACTGGACAACGCGATCATCCAGCACATCAAGAAGGAGTACTCCCTCCTGCTGGGTGAGCGCACGGCCGAGCAGATCAAGATCACGATCGGTTCGGCGTACGACCTCGACTCCGACGAGCACACCGAAATCCGCGGCCGGGACCTGGTCTCCGGGTTGCCGAAGACCGTGGTCATCTCAGCGGCGGAAGTCCGCAAGGCGATCGAGGAGCCGGTCAACGCGATCGTCGACGCCGTCAAGACGACCCTCGACAAGTGCCCGCCGGAGCTGTCCGGCGACATCATGGACCGAGGAATCGTTCTGACCGGCGGCGGGGCGCTGCTGCGCGGTCTCGACGAGCGGCTGCGCCGGGAGACCGGCATGCCGATCCACATCGCCGAGGACCCGCTGGACAGCGTGGCGCTCGGATCCGGAAAGTGCGTCGAGGAGTTCGAGGCGCTCCAGCAGGTGCTGGACGCCCAGCCGCGCAGATGACATAACTCTTCGATTCCGCCGTACGGGACGATCTCCTCTCGTACGGCGGATCGTTGATATAGAGGCATAAGCTCCCACAAAGCAGCCCCTCGGGTTTCCCTGGGGCTTCCCGAATTCCTATGAGGAAGGGCACGGCCGCCGCACGTGAGGGACACACGAGAGAGCCGGCTGCTCCTGGTGCTGCTGATCGCCGTCGCGTTCGCGTTGATCACGGTGGACATCCGCGGTGGGGAGGACTCGCCCGTCGACGGTGCCCGCCAGGGTGCGGCGACGGTCTTCGGCCCGATCGAGAGCGGCGTCTCGGCCGCGGTCGACCCGGTCGGCAACGCGGTCTCCGCCATCCGCGACTCCGGAGAACGCCACGACCGGCTCGCCGCGCTGGAAGAGGAGAACGCGGCCCTGAAGGCGCGGCTCGGCAGCGACGACCGCAGCCGCAGCCGCCTCAAGCAGCTCGACAAGATGCTGAAGATCGCCGGCCGGGGCCAGTACGGCATCAAGGGCGCCCAGGTCATCGCCATCGGAGCGGCGCAGGGCTTCTCCTGGACCATCACCGTCGACGTCGGCGCCAACGACGGCATCAAACGCGACATGACCGTCCTGAACGGGGACGGCCTCGTCGGCCGCGTCACCACCGTCGGCCCCGACACCGCCACCGTGCTGCTGGCCAGCGACCCCGACTTCACGGTCGGCACCCGCATGGAGTCCGGCGACGAACTCGGCTTCGCCTCCGGGCAGGGCGACCGTCCGCTGCGCGTGGAGCTCCTCAACGGCAAGGCCGAGGTGAAGAAGGGCGACCGCCTGGTCACATTCGGCTCGCAGGCCGACCGGCCGTTCGTGCCCGGCGTGCCCGTCGGCGTGGTGTCCCGCGTGGACCCCTCCGGCGGCGGCCTGACCCGCACGCTGTACGTCACGCCGTACGCGGCCTTCACCAAGCTCGACATCGTCGGTGTCGTCGTCGAGGCCCCGAAGAAGGACCCGCGTGACACGGTGCTCCCGCCCAAGCCCAAGCCGACCCCCAGGCCGACGGTGACGGTGACCGTGACGCCGTCCGCCGAGGCACCCGTGGACGGCCAGAACCAGCAAGAGCAGTAGGAGCTGTCACCCCATGCGCGTCAACCGGATCCTGCTCTCCTCCGCCCTGGTCGTCGTCGCCCTGGTGATCCAGGTGAGCGTCCTCGCCCGGCTGCACCTGCCGGGCGCCGTACCCGACCTGCTGCTGCTCACCGTCCTCGGCCTCGCGCTGGTGTACGGGCACGTGGGCGGCGCCCTCGTCGGTTTCGGCGCGGGTCTGCTCGCCGACCTGGCCCCGCCCGCCGACCACGCGGCCGGGCGCTACGCCCTCGTGCTGTGCGTCGTCGGCTACCTCGCGGGCCTGGTGAAGCCCGAGACGGGCCGGCTGAAATCCGCGACCGGCCCCATGGTCGTGGTGGTCGCCGCCGCGGTCGCCTCCACCCTGCTGTACGCCGGGGTCGGCGCCCTCGTCGGCGACACCGCGGCCCGCCACGTCGGCCTCGGCAGCCTGCTGTTCACGGCCGCCCTGTACGACCTGCTGCTCGCCCCGTTCGTCGTGCCGGGTGTCATGGCGCTGGCCCGGCGCGCCGACAACGACCCGCTCGCCGAGTCCACCTCGGCCGCCGCCAAGGCCACGGACATCTCCTCCGGCTGGCTCTCCGGCGGCACCGGCCTGAAGATCGGCAGCCAGCGCAACGGACTGCGCGTGAAGGCCGCCCGGGCACGGATGGCGCGCGCCGGGCGCATCAAGGGGGTCAAGCGCCTGTGAACGCCCGGAAGTTCACCCGAACGGGGCGGTCCGGGAGGAACGCCGGCGCGTGGGCCCGTCGTTCCTCACTCGTATCCGCACACCCGTGCCCGGACACACCGTCGCACCCGCACATCCGTACGCGCACCGAGAGGGGGAGGCAGCCGCAGTGACCAACATTCCCGAGACCGGCAGGAACTCACGGGTCCAGATCCGGCTCGTCGTCATCCAGGTCCTCGTCCTCTCCCTCCTGCTCACCCTCGGCGGGCGGCTCTGGTACCTGCAGATCCGTGAGGGCGCCGCCTACGCCAAGGAGGCGTCGGGCAACCACGTCCAGCAGGTCGTCCAGCCGGCCGTCCGCGGCTCCATCCTCGACGCCCGCGGCGTGGCCCTCGCCGACAACGAGACCCGGCTGGTCGTCTCCGCGTCCCGCACGGACCTGCTGAAGATGAAGGACGACGGCAAGGAAGTCCTGACCAAGCTCGCCGGAGTCCTGGGCATGACGCCCAAGGAGGTCCAGGAGAAGGTCCGGCTGTGCGACGCCAAGACACCCCAGCCCTGCTGGAACGGCTCGCCCTACCAGCCCATCCCGATCACCGACGAGGCCACCGCCAAGCAGGCCCTGCAGATCCGCGAGCGCGCCGAGGACTTCCCCGGCATCACCGCCGAGCCGGAAGCCGTCCGCCGCTACCCGAGCCCCGGCAAGGCCAACTCCGCCCAGGTCCTCGGCTACCTCTCGCCGGTCACCGACGAGGAGATCAAGAAGGCGCAGAACACCGACTCGCCCTATCTGCGCTCCGACCAGGTCGGCCGCTCCGGCCTGGAGCGCCAGTACGACAAGGCGCTGCGCGGCAAGGCCGGCGTCACCCGCTACGAGGTCGACAACCTCGGCCGGGTCATCGGCCAGGCCGAAGCCGACCCGGCCCATCCCGGCGACAACCTCGTCACCAGCATCGACTCCCGGGTCCAGCGGATCGCCGAGTACCAGCTGAACGAGGCCATGAAGGAAGCCCGCAAGCAGCACGACCGCAACACGGGCACCAACTACAAGGCCGACTCCGGCGCCGTGGTCGTCATGGAGGCCAAGACCGGCCGCGTCGTCGCCATGGCCTCGAACCCCACCTACGACCCGAACGCCTGGGTGGGCGGCATCTCCGCCAAGGACTACACCCGCCTCACCGGCAAGAGCTCCAACTACCCGCTGCTCAACCGCGCGATCCAGGGCCAGTCGGCCCCCGGCTCCATCTTCAAGGTCATCCCGACGGCCGCCGCGATCAACGCCGGGTACTCCTTCGACGGCCCCTACAACTGCTCCAGCTCGTACTCCATCGGCGGCCAGGTCTTCAAGAACTTCGAGTCCCAGAACCACGGCCCCATCAGCCTCGGCCGCGCCCTGGAGGTCTCCTGCGACACCGTCTTCTACGCCCTCTCCCACGAGGAGTGGAAGCGCGACGGGGGCTCCAAGCCGAAGAAGAAGCCCCACGACTGGTTCTACAAGACGGCCCACCAGTTCGGCCTCGGCAAGGAGACCGGCATCGACCTGCCCAACGAGGTCACCGGCCGCGTCCCCGACCGCCAGTGGAAGCTGAACTACTGGAAGGCCAACAAGGACGCCTGGTGCCGCACCGGCAAGCGCAACGGCAGCTACGCCGAGAAGATCGCCTACGAGAACTGCCTCGAAGGCAACCGCATGCGCGCCGGTGACTCCGTCAACTACTCCATCGGCCAGGGCGACACCCTCGTCACCCCCATCCAGATGGCCACCATCTACGCGGCCATCTCCAACGGCGGCACCCTCTACAACCCCTCCGTCGGCAAGGCCGTCATCAGCCCCGACGGCAAGACCGTCACGCCGATCAAGCCCGAGTCGCACGGCAAGCTGCCGATGACGCAGAAGACGCGCGACGAGATAGACGAAGCCCTCGCGGGAGTCGCGACCCGCGGTACGGCCGCCTGGAGGTTCGGCGGCTGGCCGCAGGACAAGATCCCGATGCACGCCAAGACGGGTACGGCGGAGGTCTACGGCAAGCAGACGACCTCCTGGTTCGCCACGTACACCAAGGACTACTCGATCGTCATGACGATCTCCCAGGGTGGTACGGGCTCCGGCGCCTCGGGCCCCGCCGTCCGCAACATCTACAACGCGCTGTACGGCGTCTCCGAGGACGGCGACATCGACACCAAGAAGGCACTGCTGCCCACGCCGCAGAAGACCCTGCCGAAGATCAAGACGGACGGCACCATCGCCTCCCCGAAGGTCCCCAAGGACCCGGCCAAGGACCGCCAGGCGGACAAGAAGGACCCCAACGCCCCGGCGGACCCGCTCCAGCCGGCCACGTCGGCCCCGCCGTCCCCCGAGAACCGCGACACCCGAAGGCGCCGGCGCCGCCGGGGAAGCCGGAGGTTGCCCGCATGACCGGCGGAGTGAACAGCTTTCAGGTCTCCGGCTACGGACCCGAGCGCTCCGGCTGGACACGGCTGCTGGCCCGCGACTCGGTGGCACGGCGGCTCGACTGGCCGATCCTGCTGTCGGCGCTGACCCTGTCGCTGTTCGGCACGCTGCTCGTCTACTCGGCGACTCGCAACCGCACCGAGCTCAACCAGGGCGACCCGTACTACTTCCTCGTACGGCACCTGCTGAACACCGGCATCGGACTGGCCCTGATGGCCGGCACGATCTGGCTCGGCCACCGCGCCCTGCGCACGGCCGTGCCGGTCCTGTACGGCTTCTCGTTGCTGCTGATCCTGCTGGTGCTGACCCCGCTCGGCTCCACGATCAACGGCGCCCACTCCTGGATCAAACTGCCCGGCGGCTTCTCGCTCCAGCCGTCGGAGTTCGTCAAGGTGACGATCATCCTCGGCATGGCGATGCTGCTGGCGGCCCGGGTCGACGCGGGCGACAAGCAGTACCCCGACCACCGCACGGTCGTGCAGGCCCTCGGCCTGGCAGCCGTGCCGATGCTGATCGTCATGCTGATGCCCGACCTCGGGTCGGTCATGGTGATGGTCATCATCGTGCTCGGCGTGCTGCTGGCCTCCGGCGCGTCCAACCGCTGGGTGTTCGGCCTGCTGGGCGCGGGCACCCTCGGAGCGGTCGCCGTCTGGCAGCTCGGGGTGCTCGACGACTACCAGATCGCCCGCTTCGCCGCCTTCGCCAACCCCGCACTCGACCCGGCCGGCGTCGGCTACAACACCAACCAGGCCCGCATCGCCATCGGTTCGGGCGGCCTGACCGGCTCCGGCCTCTTCCACGGCTCGCAGACCACCGGCCAGTTCGTGCCCGAGCAGCAGACGGACTTCGTCTTCACCGTGGCAGGTGAGGAACTGGGCTTCCTCGGCGGCGGCCTGATCATCGTGCTCCTCGGCATCGTCCTGTGGCGGGCCTGCCGTATCGCCCGGGAGACCACGGACCTGTACGGCACGGTCGTGGCCGCGGGCATCGTCGCCTGGTTCGCCTTCCAGACGTTCGAGAACGTCGGCATGACCCTCGGCATCATGCCGGTCACCGGCCTGCCGCTGCCGTTCGTGTCGTACGGCGGCTCGTCGATGTTCGCCGTGTGGATAGCGGTCGGGTTGTTGCAGTCGATCAGGGTGCAGCGGCCGATGTCGGCCTAGCGTCCTGCAAGGGGGAATCCGACATGTCCGGGGAGTTCGTGGCCCGGTGCCCGGTCACCGAGGAGCTGGTGGGCCAGCTCCTCGCCCTGGCGGAGCTGGACCTGACCGACACCGGCGCCATCGAGGCACGGATGCGGGAGGCCGGCTGGCCCGACTGGTCGCAGGCGGTGACCGGACCGGCGTACGAGGACACCCCCGACGTCCCGGACGCCACCCATGTCAGCCCCCAGGGCCACTTCGTCACCTGTGACGGCGACGGCTCGCTCCACCTTCCCTTCGCCTACCTCTACTCGGTCGACGGCGGCCTCCTCGACGAGGACTGCTGGGGCCCCGTGCCCGGCTGGACCAGCGAGGAGGGCGCCTGGCGGCCGGAGTTCGACGCGCACTTCGCCGCCGTCGTGCAGCGCTTCACCGAGCGGCTGGGCCTGCCGGACCACGACATCCGGCAGCCCCGGTACGACACCCGGTACGTCAGCTGGCGCCTGGAGCACAACGTGCTGATCGTCGGGCAGGGCCCGGAGCCGCTGTCGTACCACCAGTTCGAGGACGCCCACGTCCGCCTCGTCTCCCGCACCGTCAAGGACGCGCCGTTCCCGGACGGCGAGGAGATGCGGGCCCTGCTGACGACCTGAGCGTGACCCTCCTCCCAGAGGGCGCCCACCACTGCTGTCCCGGCCTCCCGGGCACTAGATTTGATCCATGGCGGAGACGAAACGCGAGATCGAGCGCAAGTACGAATCCGACGAGAGCGGGCTTCCCGACCTGACCGGCGTCGCCGGCGTCGCGTCCGTGGTCGACAAGGGCATCGCCCACCTCGACGCCACCTACCACGACACCGCGGACGAGCGCCTCGCCGCGTCGTCCGTCACCCTCCGCCGTCGCACCGGCGGTTCCGACGCGGGCTGGCACCTCAAGTTCCCCATCGCCCCGGGCGTCCGCGACGAGATCCGCGCCCCGCTCACCGACACCCTCCCCGACGAGCTCGCCGCGCTGGTCCGCTCCCGCGTCCGCGACCGCGAACTGCTCCCGGTGGTCCGGCTGCGCTCCGACCGCGACGTACGCCACCTCCTCGACGCCGACGGCCGGCTGCTCGCCGAGGTGAGCGTGGACACCGTGCACGCCGAGCGGCTCACCGGGCGCGGCGGACAAGCACAGTGGACCGAGATCGAGGTGGAACTCGCCGACGGGGGAGACGCGTCCCTGCTCGACAAGGTCGACAAGCGGCTGCGCAAGGCGGGCGTCAGACCGTCGAAGTCGTCGTCGAAGCTCGCCCGCGCCCTGGAGGAGACCGCACCGGGGAAGCGGCGCAGGAGGCCCACCCGCGACCGCGAACCGGTGACCGCCGGAGACCACGTGCTCGCCTACGCGCGCACCCAGCGGGACGCGATCGTCGCACTCGACCCCGCCGTCCGCCGGGACACCGAGGACTCCGTGCACAGCATGCGGGTGGCCACCCGCCGGCTGCGCAGCACCTTCAAGTCGTTCGGCGCGATCCTCGACCGGGCCGTCACCGGTCCGGTCGCCGACGAGCTGAAGTGGCTCGCCGGTGAGCTGGGACGGGACCGGGACCGCGAGGTGCTGGCCGAGCGGCTGTTGTCGGCCGCCGGAGAGGTACCCGAGGAGCTGATGCGCGGCCCGGTCGTGGAGCGCCTGCGCGCCTGGTCGAGCGCCGAGCACAGTGGGGCCCGGGGCCACCTCCTCGGTGTCCTGGACTCCCGCCGCTACCTGACCCTGCTCGACACCCTCGACGCGCTGATCGCCGACCCGCCCCTGCTGCAGGCCGCCGGCAAGGCACCCCGCAAGCCCCTCGCCAAGGCCGTGCGGAAGGACTTCTACAAAGTGTCGAAGCTGGTCGAACGGGCGGCCGAGCTGGAACCCGGCACCGACCGCGACGTCGCCGTGCACGAGGCCCGCAAGAAAGCCAAGCGCACCCGCTACGCGGCGGAGGCGGCCGAACCGGTCCTCGGCAAGCCGGCCAAGACCATGGTCAAGTCCATGAAGGCCCTGCAGAACCTGCTCGGCGAGCACCAGGACAGCGTGATGGCCCGGCACACCCTGCGCGAGCTGTCGGCGGTCGCCCACGCGGCGGGGGAGAGCGCCTTCACCTACGGCCTCCTGCACGAGCGGGAGGAGCAGCGGGCACTGCGCGTGGAGGCCGAACTGCCCGGGTTCTGGGACGGGATCAAGGACGGTGCGGCGGATCTCTGATCTTCCGGCGTACGGAGGTACCCCGCGACCGCGTTAGTCTGGATGGTCACCCCTGTCAGTTCAGTCCAGCTCACGAAGGTGCGCGACATGCCTGCCGAAGTCGCTGCGTCGGTCTTCCCGCAGCTCGAAGCTCTGCTCCCGCATGTGCAGAAGCCGATCCAGTACGTCGGCGGAGAGCTCAACTCCACGGTCAAGGACTGGGACTCCTGTGACGTCCGCTGGGCGCTCATGTACCCGGACGCCTACGAGGTCGGTCTGCCCAACCAGGGCGTCATGATCCTCTACGAGGTGCTCAACGAGCAGCAGGGCGTCCTCGCCGAGCGCACCTACAGCGTGTGGCCGGACCTCGAGGAGCTCATGCGGGAGCACCACGTCCCGCAGTTCACGGTCGACAGCCACCGGCCCGTGAAGGCCTTCGACGTGTTCGGCCTGTCCTTCTCCACGGAGCTGGGCTACACGAACATGCTGGCCGCCCTCGACCTGGCCGGCATCCCGCTGGAATCCAAGGACCGCGGCCTGGACGACCCGATCGTCCTGGCCGGCGGCCACGCGGCGTTCAACCCCGAGCCGATCGCCGACTTCATCGACTGCGCCGTGATCGGCGACGGCGAGCAGGCGGTCCTGGAGATCACCGCGATCGTCCGCGCCTGGAAGGCCGAGGGCCGCCCCGGCGGCCGCGAGGAGCTCCTCTTCCGCCTGGCGAAGACGGGCGGGGTGTACGTCCCCGGCTTCTACGACGTCGAGTACCTGCCGGACGGCCGTATCGCCCGTGTCGTGCCCAAGCGCAGCGGGGTGCCGTGGCGCGTGTCCAAGCACACCGTCATGGACCTCGACGAGTGGCCGTACCCCAAGCAGCCGCTGGTCCCGCTGGCCGAGACGGTCCACGAGCGCATGTCGGTGGAGATCTTCCGCGGCTGCACCCGCGGCTGCCGTTTCTGCCAGGCCGGCATGATCACCCGCCCGGTGCGCGAGCGCTCCATCACGGGCATCGGCGACATGGTCGAGCAGGGCCTGAAGGCGACGGGCTTCGAGGAGGTCGGCCTGCTGTCGCTGTCCTCCGCCGACCACACGGAGATCGGCGACATCGCCAAGGGCCTGGCCGACCGTTACGAGGACGACAAGATCGGCCTGTCGCTCCCCTCCACCCGGGTGGACGCCTTCAACATCGACCTGGCGAACGAGCTGACCCGGAACGGCCGCCGTTCCGGCCTCACCTTCGCCCCTGAGGGCGGCTCGGAGCGCATCCGCAAGGTCATCAACAAGATGGTCTCGGAAGAGGACCTGATCCGTACGGTCGCGACGGCGTACGGCAACGGTTGGCGTCAGGTGAAGCTGTACTTCATGTGCGGCCTGCCGACCGAGACCGACGACGACGTCCTGCAGATCGCCGACATGGCGACGAAGGTCATCGCCAAGGGCCGCGAGGTCTCCCGCTCCAACGACATCCGCTGCACGGTCTCGATCGGCGGCTTCGTCCCCAAGCCGCACACGCCGTTCCAGTGGGCCCCGCAGCTCTCCGCCGAGGAGACGGACGCCCGGCTGCAGAAGCTGCGCGACAAGATCCGCGGCGACAAGAAGTACGGCCGCTCGATCGGCTTCCGCTACCACGACGGCAAGCCCGGCATCGTCGAGGGCCTCCTCTCCCGCGGCGACCGCCGCATCGGCGCCGTCATCCGCGCGGTCTACGACGACGGCGGCCGCTTCGACGGCTGGCGCGAGCACTTCTCGTACGACCGCTGGATGGCCTGCGCGGACAAGGCGCTGGAGCCGTACGGCGTGGACGTCGACTGGTACACCACCCGTGAGCGCACCTACGAGGAGGTCCTCCCCTGGGACCACCTCGACTCCGGGCTGGACAAGGACTGGCTCTGGGAGGACTGGCAGGACGCCCTCGACGAGACCGAGGTCGACGACTGCCGCTGGACGCCGTGCTTCGACTGCGGGGTGTGCCCGCAGATGGACACCAGCATCCAGATCGGCCCGACGGGCAAGAAGCTGCTGCCCCTGACCGTGAAGAACGCCGCGCCGGCTCCTGGAGGGCACGCGCACTGAGGTGCGTCGCGTGAGGCTCTGCACCTGTCGGAGCCGCGACGCAGCGCTGTCACGACCACTGAGCCCCCTTCGATACGGAGGGGGCTCAGTGCGTCTTGGCGCCTGCCTGGCGGAAAGGGCTGCACGGGCGGCTTGGAGCGGCTCGTGGAGGGGCGTCAGCGCAGGAGTTCGCAGATCCTGAACAGCAGCATCGTGACGGCGATGAAGGCGCCCCCCGCACAGGTCACCGCGCCGAAGATCGTCGCGTGGAGCAGGATGGCCAGCACGCCTGCTGTGAGGCCCGTGAGGAGGCCGAGCAGTAAGGCGATGATGACGAGCAGAGCTCGCTGCGACAGCCCCCCCAGCAGGAGGCGGCGGCAACTGAGTCATGAGGTGCCTCCCACAGGACTCGGTATGGGACCGGTGGTGAAGGCCCAACCGTGGCTCTGGCGTGTGACACGACTCGCGTTACTATCTGCCATGAGGCTTCCTGGTTCATTCGAGTGGACGAGGGCGCTTCGCGGTGGGGGAGTACTCGGACGATGCTTGCCGGCTGACCGGGCGCTCCCCTTCTCGCTGTGAAAAACTCTCCGCGTGCTTGGCCGAAAAGACGCTTGCCGCTTTGCGGAGCACCATGTGCCTGTTCAGCTTTCCATGCACGACCCCTTCTTCGACGTCGAGATCATCGGTTTTCGGTGGCCTTGGCAGTCAAGGCTCCTGCCGTCATACTGACGGCCAGGCGCTGACTGTGCCGTCGGTACCGCAGTGCGGGATTGGGGGAGTCGTGACCTTTCCGGATCCGATATCGGAGTGGCGGAAGAGTTCCGCCAGTGGGCCGGAAAACTGCGTAGAAGTCCTTCTGGGCCGTCCTGTCATGGTCAGGGATTCGAAAGTGTCCGAGGGGCCTCGCCTTGCGGTTGGTTCCACGGCGTGGGCCTCCTTTCTGGATTCCCTGTCCCGGCACTACGCCGCGAGCTGAGGGAGATTCGCACTCCACTCGGTGATGGACTGGGCGTAACGGTTCTCGATCTCCCAGAATGCTTCGAGGTAGTTCTCGACGCTCCGTTGCACGCCGACGATCGCCTTGCTGTTGAGGATGACGCTTCCGTCGGGATTCTCGAGATACACCACCCGTTCCTGCTCGGCCTTGGCGAACTCGAAGATGACATACGGTGAACGCAGCAGGGGGTAGAGGCCGCTGCTGAAAGGCACCACTCCGACGCTCACGTGGTCCAGCGCGCTGACGTGTCGCAGGTGCCGGATCTGGGCCTCCATCAACTCGCCGCTGCCCACCACACGCCGGAGCGCGGCCTCGTCGATCAGGAATCGGAGCTCGGTGCTCGACGATTCGTTCAGCATGCGTTCCTGGCGCTTCAGGCGGAGGTCGAGCAGCTCCTCCTTCTCCGGCACCACGGACTGCTGAAGGGCGACGCGCGCGTACTCCTCGGTCTGCAGCAGTCCGGGGACGAACAGCGCCTCGAAATTCCGGATGACGGACGAGGACGCCTCATAACCGAGGTAGGACTGGAATCCCTCCGACAGCAGGGACCGGTACTCGTACCACCAGGGCTGCCGACGTGCTTCCTCCCCGGCGCGAAGCAATGTCGCCTTCTCCTCCGGGTCCACGTCATAAAAGTTGATCAGCGCTTTGAGGTCGGTCATGGAGATCTTCACCCTGCCCGACTCCAGTCGCATGACTTTCGACAGGGACCATCCAGTCTCTCGCGCAACATCGGGCTGCGAGTACCCCGCCTTTTTGCGCGCCTCTTGAAGCTGGGAGCTCAGGACGTGTCGGTAGAACATCGGGTCGGCATCGCGCATGAAAAGCTCCTTCTGGTGCCACAGGTCGTACCGCCGCCAGGCACTCCGACCGTGTTCAGGACGACCAGTTTCGCAAGGCTACGCGGATTTCTGCCACGTGTCACTATGCCGCACGGCTCCATGCCTCCACCGCGTATTCAGAAGGGATGCACGGGATGAGTGGGAAAGAATGGAACGCCTATGCGTTCCATGCGGACGCATTGTCGATGCATTCACTCACGCGGGTGACTTCCGTGACCGCAGTCCCCATGAATTGCCCTCGCTGCTCCCCCGGCTCACCGGGAAACGGGGAAACATCGGCCCCGGTGCTCGTCTCGCGCCCGTGTGGGCGGGAAACGGGAGGTGAGAGGGGCGTTGTGAGGGGGACCCGCAGGGCAGGTCGAGTCGGTGACGCTCCCCCGGGGGATCGGCCCGACCAGGTTCCCCCAGTTCGGAATATGTGCTGGGGGAGCCGTCAGGCCAGGCGGCCCTCTTCGCAGACCCGCCGGGCGACCTCGCGGAGCTTGATGTTCTTCTCCTGGGAATAGCGCCGCAGCACGTCGAAGGCCTGCTCCTCCGTGAGGTGGTGGCTGCCCATGAGGATGCCCATGGCCTCACCGATGATGTGCCGGGTGGCCAGCGCCTGCTCCATCTGAGCGTGGCTGCGGGCGCTGGAGAAGGCGACCGCGGCGTGCGAGGCCAGCAGCCAGCCGGCCGTCTCACTGTCGTCGGTGAAGGATCCCGGCCGGTGCCCGTAGAAATTGAGCGCGCCCAGATCCTCGTCGTCGGTGTACAGCAGGAAGCCCATCATGCTGCCCACGCCCAGATCGCGGGCGCGCGCGGCGTAGGCGGGCCAGCGGTCCTGTTCGGCGGTGAGGTCGGCGATGCGGAACACACGCTCCCCGTTGCTGGTCCGGGCCGCGTCGAAGCAGGGGCCCTGCGTGAGGCGCTCCTGGAGCCGGTCGCTCTCGATCACCATGTCGTCGGTGGGTGCCAGTGTCTCCACGCGCTTGCCGTGTAGGAGGAGGATGCCGGCCGCGTCGCACCCGGCCACGCGCTCCGTGGCCGCTTTGGTGATGTGCTGGAGGGTGGCCAGGACCGTCTCCTGGGCGAGCAGGTCGCGCGCCATGGACGCCATCTGCTGTGCGAACACGCGCCAGTCCACCGTCGTCCTCCTCGTTCGGGTGCTCCCGGCTCTCCGGGTGCTCCGAGTGCCGGGCATTCCCTTCTCCTGCCACGGTGTCACGGGTCGTACGCACCGGCAGGTGTACGCCGTGGTCTGCGCTCAGACTCGGCACTCTTGCGATGTCTATCGATTCTCGATAGATTTCCATCGTGGTTCGATCGAAGGAGTGGCGATGGGGAAGCTGGCCGTGGTGGCGTTGCGTGGGGTGCTCGTGGTGCTGCTCGCCGGATCGTTGTTCGTCCAGGCGGTGATGGTGCCGTTGCTGGCCGCCGACATGAACGGGCTCAAGCCCGAGTACGCGTATCTGCGCACCCCGATCCTTATGATCATCGTCCTGGGTATCGTGACGGCTCAGGTCGTCGTGGTCTGCGTGTGGCGGCTGGTGACGATGGTGCGTCGCGGCACGGTGTTCTCCACGGCCGCCTTCCGCTATGTGCACATCGTGATCGGCGCGTTCGTGGCGGCCGCCCTGCTGGTCTTCGCACTCGCCGTCGTGCTCGCGCCGGGCGAGGCCGTCGCACCCGGGGTGGTCCTGCTGTTGTGCGGGGTGGTGGTGGCGGTGCTGGGCGTCGCCCTGGTCGTGCTCGTGCTGCGGATGCTGCTCGCGCAGGCCGTCGCACGTGACATCGAGGCGGCCCAGATGCAGGCAGAGCTGGAAGAGGTCATCTGATGCCGATCGCCGTCGACATCGACGTGATGCTGGCCAAACGCAAGATGTCCGTGGGCGAGTTGGCGGAACGCGTGGGCATCACCCCCGCCAACCTGGCCGTCCTCAAGAACGGCCGTGCCAAGGCGGTCCGCTTCTCCACCCTCGCCGCGCTGTGCGAGGTGCTGGAGTGCCAGCCGGGGGATCTGCTGCGCTGGGAGACAGAGAGCGCGGAGAGCGCGACGGAGCCGACAACGCGCTAGACGGAGCCGACAACGCGCCGGACGGAGCCGGCAACGCGCTAGACGGAGCCGGCAACGCGCTGGACGGAGCCGGCAACGCGCTGGACGGAGCCGACAACGCGCTGGACGGAGCCGACAACGCGCTGCTGGAGAGCAGGTCGCCCGGGCGCGGGGGAACGCCACAAACCGTGGTCGTCCCCGCGTAGGCGCGCAGCAGCTTCCAGGGGTCGTTCCGGCTGCTGCAGGCGCGCGGGGCGCCCGCGTGTGAGCCTTATGATCTTGCGGCCGAGTGGCGGACATGCGGGAGAACGGGGTGGGGCTGTGCGGAGCTGCATCCGGACGGGGCGCTGAGGGCGTCTACGACGGTATGGACCTGGAGAAGCGACCCCGCGAGGGTTCCGAGACGCCGGCCGGCCTGTCCCAGGGGCCGGACGATCCGTCCCAGCGGCCGGCCGACCTGCCCCGGCGTGCGGCCGGCCCGCCCCCGCCGTCGGCCCATGAGCCCCAACAGCCGGACGGGACCTCGCCCGTGCTGCGCGAGCCGAGCGCGCCCGAGGGGTGTCTCACCGTCGCCATCCGCATCCCCGTGCGGATCATCGCGCTCGTCCTGGTCGTCCCCGTGCGGATGCTGTGGGACGCGCTCGTCGTCGCCGGGCGGTTCCTGAACGACACGCTGCTCCGGCCGCTCGGGCGGGCGCTGCTGTGGCTCGCGCGGGCCGTGTTCGTCTGGCCGTTCGTCGGGCTGTGGCGCTATGTCGCCGTGCCGGTGGGCAAGGTCCTGGGGTGGCTCGGGAACGTCCTCGTCGTGGTCCCCCTGGTCTGGCTCCACCGCTCGGTCCTGGCCCCCGTGGGGCACGCGATCGCATGGGCCGCCCGGGGTCTGGGGGCCGGGATCGCGTGGGTCGCCCGGGGTGTCGGGGCCGCGGTCGGCTGGATCGTCAGGGGCCTGGGTGCCGGGCTCGGCTGGGTGTACGCGCGGCTGCTCACGCCCGTCGGGCACGCGCTGCGGTGGGTCCTGAAGGGACTCGGCGCCGGGATCGCCGCGCTCGGCATCGGCGTCTGGACCGTCGTGGCCCTGCTCACGAAGTACCTCGTCGTCGCACCGGCCGTGTGGCTGTACACCTGGGTGCTCGCACCCGTCGGCCGCGCGGTCGCCTGGTGCGCCAAGGGGCTGGTGTGGCTGGTGCGCACGACTCTCACCGGCATCGGGACGGCCCTTCACTGGATCGCCCGGATCCTGTTCGTCCTGCCCGCACTCGCCCTCTGGCGCTGGATCCTCACCCCGGCCGGACGCGTCCTGGCCGTCATCGGCCGGGAGGTGTGGGGCGCCCTCGGGCACGCCTGGCGCGTCGCCGGGCACATCTCGCTCGCCGTCGGGCGGTTCCTCGGCACCCTCTTCCGGTGGATCTTCGTCGAGCCGGTGCGGTGGGTGTACCGCACGGTGCTGACGCCCGTCGGGCACGCCGTCCGGGACGCCGTCCTGCGGCCCGCCGCCGAGGCCGCCCGCAGCGTGGGGCGGGCCACCCGGCAGGCACTGGCCGCCGCCCGGGAGTCCGTACGGCAGGCCCGCGCCGACTTCCGCCGGATGCTCTTCGGCGAACCGCGCCGGCCGCGGCCCGTCGACCGCCGGGAACCATCGGGGCGCCGGGCACGTACTCTTGGTAGCAGTACGACCGCTCTCACGAAGGACTGAACGACACTGGGCAAGCGACAGCCCGAAGGCCCGCCGCCCGCACCCGCGGTGCAGCGCATCCGACTGCGTTACACCAAGCGCGGCCGCCTCCGGTTCACCAGCCACCGTGACTTCCAGCGCGCCTTCGAGCGTGCGTTGCGCCGTGCCGAGGTGCCGATGGCCTACTCGGCGGGCTTCACACCGCACCCGAAGGTGTCGTACGCCAATGCCGCACCCACCGGCACGGGCAGTGAGGCGGAATACCTGGAGATCGCGCTCACCGCGCCCCGCGACCCGGAGCAGCTCAGGGCCCTTCTCGACGAGTCGCTGCCCACCGGGCTCGACATCACCGACGCGGTCGAGGCCCGCACCTCCGGGCTCGCCGACCGGCTGACGGCTTCCGTCTGGGAGCTCCGGCTGGACGGGGTGCCGGTGGAGGAGGCCCGCCGAGCGGCGGACGCCTTCAACGCGGCCGAGACGGTCGAGGTCCAGCGCCTCGCCAAGAACGGCGTCCGTACGTTCGACGCCCGCGCCGCCGTGGCGAGCCTGGAGGTCCGCGAGCTCGAGGAAACGCACAGTTCGCAGGCTGATAGGCCGACCGACCAGCCCTGTGCGATACTGCGGCTGGTTGTTCGGCACGTGACGCCTGCCGTACGACCCGACGACGTCCTGTCCGGTCTTCGCGCCGTGGCCGACCTGGCGCCGCCGGTCCCCGCAGCGGTGACCAGGCTGGCGCAGGGGCTGTTCGATGCAGAGACCGGCACGGTGACCGACCCGCTCGCGCCCGACCGCGAGGCAGCCGAGGCCCACCCAACGGCCGAACCGACTGCCACCGCGACGGCGTCGGCGTAAGGAAGGTCCCGCGTAGGGACGGACGTCGTAGCGCCGCCCTCGGACTCGGGAGCCACCTGGGTCGGGCAGCGCACCGACCAGAAGACTTTCGCCAGGCCGTGCGCATTCGGCGTACGGAACCGGCGAGACAGGACACAGAGAGCTCCCGTGCGGCGCCCGCGCCCCGGACGGCGGCGAACGCGCACAGCGCGCGCCGCGGACGTCACCGGCATACGCCGGACCAGGCGCGGCGCCCGGGAGCCTGACGGGAGACAAGCCCGCATGCTCGAGCCGACCGAACCCACAGAGGGTTCCGAACAGAACACCCCCAGCGACACCCTGCCGCCCCGCCGGCGGCGCCGTGCCGCGTCCCGCCCGGCGGGCCCGCCCACGGGTGCCGCCTCCGACACCTCGGCGGAGACCGTCGCGCCGGCCATAGCGGCCGCCGATGCCGAGGATCTCGCGGCGGATGTCGAGTCCGTCGAGGCCGAGGACACAGCCGCCGAAGCCGTCCAGGCACCTGAGGCCCCCGCAGCGCCCGTGGCCGGTGAGAGCGACGAGGACGCCCCGCCCGCCGGGCGCAAGCGCCGTCGCGCCGTGCGCCGCGCCTCCGCGCCCGCCGGGACTCCCGCCGCCGCGGAGGCCGCCGAGACCGTGGTCCCGGCAGCCACCACCCCCACCGACTCCGCCCCCGAGGCGGCGACCGAGCCGGCCGAGGCCGCCGCTCCCGCCGCGTCCGCCGCCGCGACCGAGGACGCCGCCCCCAAGCGCGCCCGCCGTCGCGCCACCCGCACCGTGACCTCACCCGCCGCCGCTCCGGCCGAGGCAGCCGAGACCGCCGCGGCAGACACCGCGAAGCCCGAGGCCGGCACCGGGAAGCCCGAGGCCGGCACCGGGAAGCCTGCGGCCGGCACGGCGAAGCCCGAGGCCGGCACCGCGAAGCCCGCGGCCGTCGCCGACGCCGCTGAGCCGGCGGTCGTGGGCGACCAGGCCGCCGACAGCTCCGAGGCCGTTGAAGAGGCTGCTCCGCGCCGGACCCGCCGACGTGCCTCGCGGCGTGCGTCCGCGCCTGCCGGGGCGCCCTCCGCGGAGAGCGCGGAGGTGACCGCCGAGGAGGCGAAGGCACCCGTGACCGAGACCCCCGCCACCGAGCCCGAGCGCGCGTCCGAGGCCGCTGCCTCCGAGGCCCCCGCCGAGCCCGCTGCCGCCGAGCCCGCCCGCGCGTCCGAGGCCGTCGCCTCCGAGGCGCCCGCCGGGGAGGCCGCCGAGTCGGCCGAAGAGGCCGGTCCGCGTCGCCGTCGCCGGGTCGTGCGCCGCGCCGCGGGCGGCTTCGCCGAGCCCGCCCAGCCCGCCCGGGGCGGCAGGGCCTCGAAGGCCGCCGCACGGGTGCCCGCGGACGCGGGCGACAGCGAGAGCGAGGCGCCCTCGCGGCCGCGGCGGCCCGCCGTCGCGCTGTTCCAGGCGCCCGTCTTCACCGAGCCCCAGTTCCAGACGCCGGAGCGGGCCGCCGCCGCTGCCGCCGCCGAGGCGGCCGGTGCGGTGGAGCCCGAGGAGAACCAGGAGTCCGCGCCGGCCGAGGCCCAGCGCGAGGAGCAGAGCGGCGGATCGCGTCGCCGCCGCCGTCGCCGCGGTGCCGGTGACGAGCCCGAGGCACAGACCCCCGAGACCGCCGCCGACACCACCGCCGAGGAGGCGGAGGAGGCCGACGACTCCGCCGAGGACCAGGCCGACGGTGACGAGCAGGACGAGTCCGAGGGCACCGGTTCGCGCCGCCGCCGTCGCCGGGGCGGCCGCCGCCGGCGGCGTGGAGAGTCCGCCGACTCCGACGGTGAGGGCGGTGAGGGCGGTGACGCCTCGGACGCCGAGTCCGACGCTGCCGCCGCGCAGGACGGCGAAGACGGTGCCGAGGAGGACGACGAGGACTCCGAGGAGACCACCGACCGCGACGAGTCCGGCGGGAGCGGCTCCAGCAGCAGCCGCCGTCGCCGCCGGCGTCGCCGCCGCGCCGGCGACTCCGGCCCCGACTCCGAGCCCTCCGACGACGACCCCGAGCGCACGGTCGTCAAGGTCCGCGAGCCGCGCCCCAAGACGGAACCGTCCGACGAGGTGCAGTCCATCAAGGGCTCGACCCGTCTGGAGGCCAAGAAGCAGCGCCGCCGCGAAGGCCGCGAGCAGGGCCGCCGCCGCGTGCCGATCATCACCGAGGCCGAGTTCCTGGCCCGGCGCGAGGCCGTCGAGCGCGTCATGGTCGTCCGCCAGCACGGCGACCGCACGCAGATCGGCGTCCTCGAGGACAACGTGCTCGTCGAGCACTACGTCAACAAGGAGCAGTCGACCTCGTACGTCGGCAACGTCTACCTCGGCAAGGTGCAGAACGTGCTGCCGTCGATGGAGGCCGCCTTCATCGACATCGGCAAGGGCCGCAACGCCGTCCTGTACGCCGGTGAGGTCAACTTCGAGGCGCTCGGCATGGCCAACGGGCCCCGCCGCATCGAGTCCGCCCTGAAGTCCGGCCAGTCGGTGCTCGTCCAGGTGACGAAGGACCCGATCGGCCACAAGGGCGCCCGTCTGACCAGCCAGGTCTCCCTCCCGGGCCGCTACCTCGTGTACGTGCCCGAGGGCTCCATGACCGGCATCAGCCGCAAGCTGCCCGACACCGAGCGGGCCCGGCTGAAGACCATCCTCAAGAAGATCGTCCCCGAGGACGCGGGCGTCATCGTGCGCACCGCCGCCGAGGGCGCCAGCGAGGACGAGCTGCGCCGGGACGTCGAGCGGCTGCAGCAGCAGTGGGAGGACATCCAGAAGAAGGCCAAGAGCGGCAACGCCCCGACGCTGCTCTACGGCGAGCCGGACATGACCGTCCGGGTCGTGCGCGACATCTTCAACGAGGACTTCTCCAAGGTCGTCGTCAGCGGTGAAGAGGCCTGGTCGACCATCCACGGCTACGTCTCGCACGTCGCGCCGGACCTCGCCGAGCGGCTGTCGAAGTGGACCTCCGAGGTCGACGTGTTCGCCACGTACCGGATCGACGAGCAGCTCGCCAAGGCCCTGGACCGCAAGGTCTGGCTGCCCAGCGGCGGTTCGCTGGTCATCGACCGGACCGAGGCGATGGTCGTCGTCGACGTCAACACCGGCAAGTTCACCGGCCAGGGCGGCAACCTCGAGGAGACCGTCACCAGGAACAACCTGGAGGCGGCCGAGGAGATCGTGCGTCAGCTGCGGCTGCGCGACCTCGGCGGCATCATCGTCATCGACTTCATCGACATGGTGCTGGAGTCCAACCGGGACCTGGTGCTGCGGCGGCTGCTGGAGTGCCTGGGCCGGGACCGGACCAAGCACCAGGTCGCCGAGGTCACCTCGCTGGGCCTGGTCCAGATGACCCGCAAGCGGGTCGGCCAGGGCCTGCTGGAGTCCTTCTCCGAGACCTGCGTCCACTGCAACGGCCGCGGCGTCATCGTCCACATGGAGCAGCCGACGGCTCCCGGAGGCGGCGGCAAGCGCAAGAAGCGCGCCCGCGCCGGTGCCGCCGAGCCGCACGTGCACGAGGCCGCCGTCGACACCGCCGAGACCGCCGAGCAGGAAGCGGAGGCCGAGGCGGAGGTCGTCGCCGAGGTCGCCGAGCCGGTCGCGCTGCCCGCGCCGGCCTTCGAGCCCGACGAGGAGCTGTACAGCAGCGCCGCCGAGGCGGAGGCCGCGGCCGGCCGCGGGCGTTCGCGTCGCCGGGCGAGCCGGCGGGCGTCGGCCCCGGCGGGCTCCCCGCGCGGGGAGGCGGCCGAGCCGAAGGCCGAGGAGAGCAGGGAGACGACCCGGCGGGGCCGGGGCCGGGCCGCGCAGGCCGTGGCCGAGGCGCCGACGGCGCAGGACGTGACCGCCGAGCAGGAGGCGGCCCGTCCCGTGCAGCCGGAGCCGGCCGCCGAGGCACAGGCCGAGCCGATGGCCGTGGAGGACCCGGTGGTCGAGGCCGCGCCCGCCGCGCCCGCCGCCCCCGAGGCCCCCGCTGCTCCGGTGGAGGAGGCCGCGCCCAAGGGCCGCACCCGGCGCCGGGCCACCCGCAAGGTGTCCGCTCCGGCCGGTTCCCCCGCGGGAGCCGAGGCGGCCGTGGTGACGGTCACCGAGACCGCGCCCGCGCAGCCCGAGGCCGCAGCCGCCGAGGCACCGGCCGAGCCGGTCGCCGAGCCCGTCGCCGAGGCGCCCGCCGAGAGCGCCGCCCCGGCCCGTCCGCGGCGCCGTGCCGTGCGCAAGCCGACGGCGTCCACGGCGTCCGAGGAGACGGCCGTCGTGGTCGTCCCGTCGGCCGCGTCCGAGGAGGCTCCGGAGGTGCCCGCGTCCGGCGGTGCCGTCCCGGAGGAGGCCGCCGAGGAGTCGGCGCCCGCCAAGAAGACGGCCCGCAAGACGGCCAAGAAGGCCACGGCGAAGAAGGCCGCCACCACCAAGAAGACGGCGGCGAAGAAGACCGCCGCCAAGAAGACGACGGCCAAGAAGGCGGCGAAGACCACCAAGACGGCCGCCAAGAAGACCGCGTCGAAGAAGACCGTGGCGGCGGAGCAGTCGGCGTCGTCCGCGTCCTCCGTCTCGGCCTCCACCGACGAGGGCTGAGATGCACCGCCTGTGCGACCGGCGTGACCGGTCGCACAGGCGGCGGGTCCGACTCGGTTTGACCCTTTCGGCCGCGGCCCCGTAACCTTGACCGTCGGCGTGTCGACTGACGCGTCTACATCCCCGTAAACCTCATCCTCCGGGCGCCGGGCGCCAGGAGAGGCTGCTCGCTGAGTCGGGCGGCTGGCCTGCGGGGGTGCCGTTTCCCGAGCGAGAGAGTGAGTTCCGCGTGTACGCCATCGTGCGCAGCGGTGGTCGCCAGCACAAGGTTGCTGTCGGCGACATCGTTGAGGTTGACAAGATTTCCACTGCCAAGGTTGGCGACACGGTCGAGCTCTCGACCCTGCTCGTTGTCGACGGCGACGCCGTGACCAGCGACCCGTGGGTGCTGGCCGGCATCAAGGTCCAGGCCGAGGTCGTGGACCACCACAAGGGCCAGAAGATCGACATTCTGCGCTACAAGAACAAGACGGGTTACCGCCGTCGCCAGGGCCACCGCCAGCAGTACACGGCGATCAAGGTCACTGAGATCCCCACGGCTGCGAAGTAAGGGACTGAGGAGAAATGGCACACAAGAAGGGCGCATCGTCCACCCGGAACGGTCGCGACTCCAACGCCCAGCGGCTCGGCGTGAAGCGCTTCGGCGGTCAGGTCGTCAACGCGGGTGAGATCCTGGTCCGTCAGCGTGGCACCCACTTCCACCCGGGCTCCGGCGTCGGCCGTGGCGGCGACGACACGCTGTTCGCCCTCGAGGCCGGTTCGGTGCAGTTCGGCACCCACCGTGGCCGCAAGGTCGTGAACATCGTTCCGGTCGCCTGATCGGACACTTTCGCGAGGCGGACCTCACTTCCCTCACGGGAAGCGGGTCCGCCTTTCGCGTGTTACGCAGAGAACAACCCCGTAGAACCCCGTACACATACGTACGCACCTGGAGGCACACACCATGACCACCTTCGTGGACCGCGTCGAGCTGCACGTCGCCGCGGGTAGCGGAGGCCACGGCTGTGCCTCCGTCCACCGTGAGAAGTTCAAGCCGCTGGGCGGACCCGACGGCGGCAACGGCGGGCGCGGCGGGGACGTGATCCTCACCGTCGACCAGTCGGTCACCACGCTGCTCGACTACCACCACTCCCCGCACCGCAAGGCCACCAACGGCAAGCCCGGCGAGGGCGGCAACCGCTTCGGCAAGGACGGCCAGGACCTGATCCTGCCGGTGCCGGACGGCACGGTGGTGCTGGACAAGGCGGGCAACGTCCTCGCCGACCTGGTCGGACACGGCACGTCGTACGTCGCCGCGCAGGGCGGCCGGGGCGGACTGGGCAACGCGGCCCTGGCGTCCGCGCGGCGCAAGGCGCCCGGGTTCGCGCTCCTCGGCGAGCCGGGTGACCTGCGGGACATCGTCCTGGAGCTGAAGACCGTCGCCGACGTGGCGCTCGTGGGCTACCCGAGCGCCGGCAAGTCGTCCCTGATCTCGGTGCTGAGCGCCGCCAAGCCGAAGATCGCCGACTACCCCTTCACCACCCTCGTGCCCAACCTCGGTGTCGTCACGGCCGGGTCGACGGTCTACACGATCGCCGACGTTCCCGGGCTGATCCCCGGCGCCAGCCAGGGCAAGGGGCTGGGCCTGGAGTTCCTGCGGCACGTGGAGCGGTGCAGTGTGCTCGTGCACGTCCTCGACACCGCGACGCTGGAGTCGGACCGCGACCCGGCCTCCGACCTCGACATCATCGAGGAGGAGCTGCGGCAGTACGGCGGGCTGGACAACCGGCCGCGGATCGTCGTCCTGAACAAGATCGACGTACCGGACGGCAAGGACCTCGCCGAGATGGTGCGGCCCGACCTGGAGGCGCGCGGCTACCGCGTGTTCGAGGTGTCGGCCGTGGCGCACATCGGCCTGAAGGAGCTGTCGTACGCGCTCGCGGAGCTCGTGGCGAAGTCCCGGGCGGCGAAGCCGAAGGAAGAGGCCACCCGGATCGTGATCCGGCCCAAGGCCGTGGACGACACCGGCTTCACCGTGACGCAGGAGGCCGACGGCCTGTTCCGGGTGCGCGGCGAGAAGCCCGAGCGCTGGGTGCGCCAGACCGACTTCAACAACGACGAGGCCGTCGGTTACCTCGCCGACCGGCTCAACCGGCTCGGTGTCGAGCAGGAGCTGGTGAAGGCGGGCGCCCGGGGCGGCGACGGCGTCGCCATCGGTCCCGAGGACAACGCGGTCGTCTTCGACTGGGAGCCGTCCATGACGGCCGGGGCCGAGATGCTCGGCCGGCGTGGTGAGGACCACCGCTTCGAGGGTGAGCGGCCGGCCGCGCAGCGCCGCAAGGACCGGCAGGCCGAGCGGGACGAGGCGCAGCAGGAATTCGACGACTTCGAGCCGTTCTGAGTTAACAAACAGCAAATTCGCAACGGACTTCGGTGCAACCAAGTCGATCTCCGGTGAGTCGTACAGGGTGGCGCCGGTAGGGATCTTGTTTCCTGCCGCGCCGTAACTGCCCAGCGGATCAACGGAGTTGACGTGCCTCAGTCCATGAGCAAGCGCAGGGTCGGCCGAGCGGTCGCCGCGGCCATCGCCGTCGTCGCGGCCGTGACCACGCCGGTGGCCGCCGCGCACGCGGCCCCGGCCGCACCGGCCGCACCGGCCGCCCCGTCCGTCGCGGACAAGCTCCGGGACGACTTCAACGGCGACGGCTACCAGGACCTGGCCGTCGCCGCCTCGCGCGGAAAGGTCGACGGCCAGGCCCAGGCGGGGTACGTCGCCGTTGTGTACGGCTCGGCCAAGGGCCTCGATCTGACGCACAGGCAGGTCATCAGCCAGAACACTCCGGGCATACCCGGTACCGCCGAGACCAACGACGACTACGGCGACGGTCTCGCGGCCGGTGATCTGGACGGCGACGGCTACGCCGACCTGGTCGTGGGCGCCCCGGGCGAGAGCGTCGGGGAGGTCACCTACGCCGGTACGCTCGCCGTGCTGTGGGGCGGGAAGCAGGGCCTTTCCGGCGGTACGGCCGTGGCCACCGGCACCGAGGAGGACCGGGTCGACCCCGAGACCCCGGCGCTCGGCGACTTCGACGGCGACGGCCATCTGGACCTCGCCACCGGCAACCGCCTGCTGTCCGGGCCGTTCGACCGCACCACGGGTGCCGCGAAGAGCCGGCCCCTGGCCATCGAGCCCGCCTACGTCACGGACGACGTGGCGGCCGGGGACGTCGACCACGACGGCATCACGGATCTGGTCGCGCTCATCCACGACGTCAGCGACGACGACATGCACGACCCCGACTACCGGCACCGGCGCGCGGTCTTCCTGCGGGGCACCCCCGACGGCCTGAGCGCCCCCGCCCCGGTGAACAACCCCGACGGCACGCGCATGCGCGGCGGCGAGAGCCTCGGCGTCGGCGACGTGGACAAGGACGGGTACGCCGACCTCGTCATCGGTCGCCCGAACGACGGCTTCGGCGAAGTCGACCTCGACGACCCGCTGCTGAAGGGCGGGCAGATCGGCGTGGTGCACGGCTCGGCGAAGGGCCCCGACACCTCCCGTACGGCGATCATCACGCAGGAGACCCCGGGCGTGCCCGGAAGCTCCGAGTGGTCCGACAGTTTCGGCGGGAGCATCTCCGTCGGTGACGTCAACGCCGACGGTTACGCGGACGTCTCCACCGGCAGCTCGAGCGAGGACCTCGGCGAGATCTACGCGGCCGGCCAGGTCACCGTCCTGCGCGGCGGCAAGAAGGGGCTCACCGGGGACGGCGCCTACAGCCTCAACCAGAACACCGGGAACGTCCCGGGCACCGCGGAGCAGAACGACTTCTTCGGCGCCGACACCAACCTGCTCGACGTCAACGGCGACGGCCGGGCCGAGCTGTTCGTCGGCGCCACCGGCGAGAACCGGGACGGCGGAGTCTGGGCATTCCCCAACCCGGTGAACGCCCCCACCGCGACCGGTTCGGTCAGCTTCGGCGCGGGCACCCTCGGCACGGTCAAGAGCGGCTCCTCCCTCGGCAGGGGTTTCGCGCGCTGACCCGTCCCTGAACACCTGTCAGACTCGCCCCGGCAACGGCTTGTTCCGACGCTGGCGGCGAGTCTCTCTTTGTCTGCTTAGTTGTCATGTACGTGAACCCCGGCGTTCAGCGGGCGGACCGCCCGTGAGCGTGAAGCTTCCCCGTGTCCATGTGGCCCGCGAGGTAAGGGAGTCAGCCGATGACCGGAGCAGCAACCCCCGACCGACGCCGCTTTCTGACCGCCGGTGCCGCGGTGCTCGGCGCCGCGGCCTCCGCCCAGCTCTGGCTCCCGGCCGCGGCCCGCGCGGCCGAGACCCCGCTGCCGGACGGGGTGTTCAGCCTCTCAGTCGCCTCGGGCGACCCGCTCCCGGACGGCATCGTGCTGTGGACCAGGCTCGCCCCGGACCCGCTGAACGGCGGCGGCATGCCCGACCGGGTGGTCCCCGTGGAGTGGCAGCTCGCGGAGGAGCCGCGGTTCAGAAAGCCCGTCCGGCAGGGCACGGCCCAGGCCCGACCCGAGTACGGGCACAGCGTTCACGTGGACGTACGCGGCCTGCGCGCGGACCGTACGTACTGGTACCGCTTCCGCACCGGTGGGCAGGTCTCACCCGTCGGGCGCACCCGTACCGCGCCCCACCCGCACAGCTCCGGTGGCTCCCTGCGCATGGCCCTCGCCTCCTGCCAGAACTGGCAGCACGGCTACTTCACGCCATACGCGGACATGCTCGACCAGGACCCGGACGTCGTGGTGTTCGTCGGCGACTACATCTACGAGTCCACGCCCTCGGCGACGGCCGTACGGCGGCACGAGGGCTCCGGCGAGCCCTACAGCCTCGTCCAGTACCGCAACCGGTACGCCCAGTACCGCTCCGATCCTGACCTCGCCGCGATGCACGCCAACGCGCCCTTCGTGGTGACCTTCGACGACCACGAGGTGGACAACGACTTCGCGGGCGAGATCCCGCAGGACCCGGACAAGCAGCCGCACGACGCGTTCGTGGCCCGGCTGACCGCGGCCTACCAAGCGTTCTACGAGCACATGCCGGTCCGTGCCGCCGCCGTCCCGGACGGTCCGCACATCCGGATGTACCGGCGTCTGGAGTTCGGCCGGCTGGCCCGGCTCAACGTCCTGGACACCCGCCAGTACCGCAGCGACCAGGCCACCAGCCAGGAAGGCGCCCAGGACCCTTCCCTGACCATGCTGGGCGCCCGCCAGAAGAGCTGGCTGCTGAACGGACTGCAGGACTCGCCCGCCCGCTGGAACCTCATCGCCTCCCAGATCATGATGGCCGAGACGGACCTCAAGGTCGGCGAGGGCAAGCTCTGGTTCTACGACGCCTGGGACGGCTACCAGGCCGAACGCAATCGGTTCCTGGAGGAGTTCCAGCAGGTCCGCAACCCGGTGGTGCTCTCCGGGGACCGGCACCTGACGATGATCAGCGACCTCAAGGAGGACTACGTCGATCCGGACTCGGACGTCGTCGGCGCCGAGTTCGTCGGCACCTCCATCTCCAGCAACGGTGACCAGGACCAGGACGCCTTCCGCAGGGAGTGGGACCCGCGGCGCCCGGACAACCCGCACTGGAAGCTGCTCGACGCCCACCGCGGCTACCACCTCTTCGACGTCCGCCGCGACGGCATCGACGCCCAGGTCAGGGTGGTCGACACGGTGCGCCGGCCCACGGCGACCCCGAGCACGCTGGCCCGGCTGCGGGTCGAGGCGGGCCGTCCGGGCGTCGAGGTCGTCTGACCCCGTCCGTACGCCGCGTGGGGCCCGGGACTGCGAGAGTCCCGGGCCCTTCCGCGTACGGGGCGGCCGGGACATGTGAGAAGTCCGACCCGGGTTTGCGGCGCATCGCTCACGCCGAGACCGAAATGCTGTGGAATCTTGACCGGGAATTCCGCGGCAATGAGCGGCCGGGCGGCCCGTATTCGCGGCCGGCTGACATGAAGAAGGCGTGCAGCCGCGGGCACCGGGAAGTGGAGATCCCCGCACCGCGGCCCCCGTACCCGGCCCCGCGCGCGACGGGCGCGGTTCGGGAAGCACCGCCAAAGCGCGTACCGTGCACAGGACATGTCCGAGGAACCCGCGCAGGTCCCCGGTCACCGCGGTCCCGGACGGCTCCGCAGTCGCGGAGCTTCTGTGCAGTTACTCACAGCGCTTTTTACCGGGGGTTGAGCAACCATCCGCAATCACCAGCGTCGGCAGGTGAATGAGAGGTTGCGCGCACATATGCGGTGGAGGGCGCTCACCTTGCATCGCGGTAACCACAAGTGGGACCATTTCCGAGTTCCCTGTCGCCCCAAGGTAGGTCACCTGTGTCCCAGCACATAGCCAAGCCCCGTACCACCGCAGTGATCCTGGCCGGTGGCACCGGCCAGCGCGTGGGTCTGTCGATCCCCAAGCAGCTGCTGAAGATCGCCGGCAAGGCAGTCATCGAGCACACGCTGACCACCTTCGAGAACGCCGACTCGATCGACGACATCATCGTGCTGATGGCGCCGGGTTACGTGCCCGACATCGAGAAGATCGTCGCGAAGGCCGGATTCAAGAAGGTCTCGAAGGTCATCGAGGGCGGCTCCACGCGGAACGAGACCACCGAGCGCGCCATCGCCGCGCTGGGCGAGGGCCTGGCCGAGGGCGAGGACGCCAACGTCCTCTTCCACGACGCCGTGCGCCCCCTGCTGTCGCAGCGCGTCATCGACGACTGCGTCGTCGCGCTGGAGCGCTACCAGGCCGTCGACGTGGCCATCCCGTCCGCGGACACCATCATCGTCACGCGCACGCACGGCGAGGACGGCGAGTTCATCACCGAGATCCCGGACCGCTCCCGGCTGCGCCGCGGCCAGACGCCGCAGGCCTTCAAGCTGTCCACGATCCGGCGGGCCTACGAGGTCGCCGCCGGTGACCCCAACTTCCAGGCCACCGACGACTGCTCCGTCGTGCTCAAGTACCTGCCGGACGTGCCGATCCACGTCGTCGCGGGTGACGAGTACAACATGAAGGTCACCCAGCCCGTCGACGTCTTCATCGCCGACAAGCTGTTCCAGCTGGCCTCCACGGCCGCGCCCGAGCAGGTCTCCGAGGAGGCCTACCGCGAGCTGCTCACCGGCAAGACCATGGTCGTCTTCGGCGGCAGCTACGGCATCGGCAAGGACATCGCCGAGCTCGCCGAGTCCTACGGCGCCAAGGTCTACGCGCTGGGCCGCTCCACCACCGGCACCCACGTGGAGAACCCGGAGGAGGTCGACGACGCCCTGTCCAAGGCGTACGCCGAGACCGGCCGCATCGACTACGTGGTCAACACCGCCGGCGTGCTGCGCATAGGGAAGCTCGCCGAGACCGACAACGCCACCATCGAGGAGGCGCTGAAGGTCAACTACCTGGCCCCGGTGCAGATCGCCCGGTCGTCGTACAAGTACCTGTCCGAGACCAAGGGCCAGTTGCTGCTGTACACCTCCAGCAGCTACACCCGCGGCCGCGCCGAGTACAGCCTGTACTCCTCCACCAAGGCCGCCATGGTGAACCTCACCCAGGCCCTGTCCGACGAGTGGGCCGGCGAGGGCGTCCGCGTCAACTGCATCAACCCCGAGCGCACCGCCACCCCCATGCGCACCAAGGCCTTCGGCCAGGAGCCCGCGGGTTCCCTGCTGTCCTCCGAGGCCGTGGCCCGCACCTCCCTCGACGTGCTGCTCTCCGAGCTCACCGGCCACGTCATCGACGTCCGCCAGCAGGACCCGACGGCGGGCGCGGCCCGGGCCTCCGGCTTCGAGCAGGCACTCGCCTCGGTGCTGGACCGGCAGGACGGCGTGTAATAATTGGCGCCAAATAGACTTCGGTAATTCAGGCCTCTGCGCCCTCCTGTTCACGGCTTTTGTCGTCGACCGGAGTGTTCGCAGGGGCCTGAATCCATACCGTCCCGCGAATATTCACAGACCAGCCGCATTCGAACCAAGACCGGCACACCCCTCCCAAGAGCAGGTTTCTCCGTGATATCCACCGCTATTCGCGTCGCCCGGGTGGGCAGCGCGGCCGAGCTGGCCGCGGCGATCCTCATGGTGGCGGGCTTCCCCGCCCTCATGCTGGCCGCGCTCGTCCCGAGCGTCCCCGCCTTCGCGGCAGCGGCCGCCGTGACGTACCTGGCGGACCACTATCTGCACCGCAAGGGCAGCTACCTGATCAACCGCCTCGGCAAGGTGCGGGCCGGCCTCTCGATCCGCTTCCTGATACGGCAGCTGCTGCTCGTCCTGCTGCTGGCCCGGTTGTCCCTCGCGGACAACCTGATCTACTACGGGGCGATCGCCTGCTTCATCGCCTTCTACGGTCTGCAGGCCCCGCACGGCGCGCTGGTCCAGCTGATCCGCAACCGCCGCCGCATGCCGGTCGCCACCCGCAACGTCGACCTGGCCTCGCGCATCCGCATCCCGGACGCCCCGCCGCGCAGGCTGCTGCACCGCTCCGCCGAGAAGATGCTGCACCTCGACCTCGCGGCGGTCGTCGGCATCCTGGTCGCCGCCGAGGTGAAGTCGTCCCTGGTCGGCTTCATCGGCATCGGCATCACCGTGGCGGTGGCCACCCTGTACGTGCTGGCGCTCGTGCCGTACGTGCGCGGCGGGAAGATCCCGCCGAAGGCGGAGACGGTCCTGGCCGCCGTCGACGACTGGCTGGGCGAGTACAAGCCGGAGACGGTGCTGTACTTCTCCGGCTCCAAGGACTCCGCGTACCAGGTCAACATGTGGCTGGACACCATGGAGAAGCTGGACTCCAAGCCGCTGATCATCCTGCGTGAACGGGCCATCCTGAACAACCTCGCGCCCACCACGGTCCCCGTCATCTGCGTGCCCGGAGGGGTGCACCTGATGAACATGGACCTGTCCACGGTGCGCGTCGCGCTCTACGCGGCCAACGTCGGCAAGAACATCCACATGCTGCGCGTGCCCACCATCAAGCACGTCTTCATCGGCCACGGCGACAGCGACAAGCTCGCCAGCGTCAACCCGTACAGCAAGGTCTACGACGAGGTGTGGACCGCCGGCCGCGCGGGCCGCGACCGCTACGCCATCGCCGACGTCGGTGTCCGCGACGACGACATCGTCGAGGTCGGCCGCCCGCAGCTCGCCCCGATCCAGACCTGGCAGGGCGTCCCCGACGGCCGTATCCCGACCGTGCTGTACGCCCCCACCTGGGAGGGCTGGGACGGCAACCCGGGCAACACCTCGGTGGTGCTGGCCGGCGAGAACATCGTGCAGCAGCTCGTGCAGGCCGACCCGCCGGTCCGCGTCCTGTACAAGCCGCACCCCTTCACCGGCAACGTCAGCAAGGAGGCCGGCGCCGCGCACCGGCGGATCACCGCGCTGGTGCAGAAGGCCGCCGCCGAGCGCGCCCTCGACCCCCGGTTCATCGCCGACACCGCCGCCCAGGCCCAGGCCAAGGCCGAGCTGAGCCGCATCGAGGCCCGGCTCGCGCAGCTGTCCGGCTCCGGCGGCGACCGCGGCGACGAGGCCGTGGCCACCCGTGACGGGCTGATCGACGTCGCCCGGCACGAGGAGGTCGCCCGGCTGCGCGCCGAGTGGAACGACGCCTACTGGCGTTCCTTCCCGTCCTTCGAGCACCGCGTCATCACCGGCGCCGAGCCGCGGCTGTACGACTGCTTCAACGTCTCCGACGCGATGGTCTCCGACATCTCCAGCGTGGTCTCCGACTTCATCGCGAGCGGCAAGCCGTACGCGGTCACGGACTCCGCCGGGGTGGGTGTCGAGGAGTTCAAGCGGAACAACACGGCGGTGCGGGCCGCGGTGATCCTGTCCAACAGCGCCGGCGAGCTGGGCGAGCTGCTCGGCGCGGTCCGCGCCCCGGACGCCGACCCGCTGGCCGAGGACCGCAAGGAGCTCAAGCAGTACCTGCTGGGCCCGGACGAGCCGACCTCGCTGGAGCAGTTCAACACCGCCGTCGCGAACCTCGCGCTCAAGGCCGAGACGCGCAACGTCGGCCAGCAGTCGCGGGACGCGGCCGCCCTCGCGGAGAGCGAGGCCGAGCTGGCGAACGCCGTGCCCGGGCAGCGGGCGGCCGCCGCCGGTGACACGGACGGCGTCGGCACGGCCTGAACCGCCGCCGCTGATCGAAGGGTTCGGCCCCGAGGGTGCTCCTCGGGGCCGGGCCCTTTTCCGTTCCCCGCGGTCCCTCCGATCACCCTGTGACGTCCCCCACTAAGACCCGTGGGAGAGGCAACCGCTTACGTCGATCACCCGTCTATCAAGTAGCGAATGAGGCGATACGGGGGGAATATCCCATTGACCAGGGGAGACGTAACCGTGACGCAGCCTGATGTGAGTGTGATCATCGGTGCGTACGAAGCGATGCCGTATCTGATCGAGTGCCTCGCGTCCGTCGAGGCGCAGACCATCGATCCGACACGCGTCGAGGTCATCGCGGTGGACGACGGTTCGACGGACGGGACGGGGGAGTACCTGGAGGAGTTCGCCGAGCGGGCTCCCATGCACGTGCTGGTGATCCGTCAGGAGAACTCCGGCGGCCCCAGCGGCCCGCGCAACGTGGGCCTGGGGAAGGCCACCGGGCGCTACGTGTTCTTCCTCGACGCCGACGACCGGCTGGGCCCCGAGGCCCTGGAGCGCATGGTCGCCATGGCCGACCGCGCCGGCACGGACGTGGTGCTGGGCAAGGTCGAGGGCGTCAACCGCTCCGCGCCGAAGTCCATGTGGGGCAGGACGGTGGAGCGGACGGACGTCTTCTCCTCCAACATCAAGTTCACCCTCAGCGCCCAGAAGCTGTTCCGCCGCGCCCTGCTCGACCGGCACGGCATGCGCTTCGACGAGTCGCTGTTCACCGGCGAGGACGCGCTGTTCACCATGGAGGCGTACCTGCGGGCGGACGGCGTCTCCGTGGTCGCCGACCACACCTGCTACTACCTGGTCGGCCGCGACGACGGCAAGCACGTGACGAAGAGCGGCAGTTACACGCTGCGTTTCGACTCCGCGCGGGCTCTGATGGAGCTCATCGCCGAACTCGTCCCCGCGGGCGGCCGGCGCGACCAGCTGATGGTCCGGCCCTTCCTCGTCACGCTGCTGCCGCAGTTCGGGCCCAAGTACCTGACGGACAGCGAGGAGGTCCGGCGGAACAAGTTCGCGCTCGCCAAGCCGCTCATGGACGCCTACTGGACCCAGGGCGTCGCCCAGCGGCTCAAGGTCCACGAGCGACTGCGACTGCACCTGGTCGCCGAGCAGCGTCCCGAACTGCTCCCGGACGTCGTGCAGTTCGTGAAGGCCAAGAAGCAGGCGGCGGCCCTCCTGGAGAGGAAGGGCCGCCGTGTGTACCTGGCCTACCCGCACTTCCGGGACCGCGCCGCCGGTGTCCCCGACTCGGTCTACCTCGCCGAGCCCCGGGAGGCCCGTGCCTTCCCGGGGTACCGCGAGGGCGGTGTCGACACGTTCATGCGGCGCGCCGTGCGCAAGGCCCGGCGCGTGCTGACGTCCCGGGAGATACGCCACGCGGCGTGACCGGCGCGGGAGCGCCCGGCGCCGCTCAGCGCCGGGCGGTCGGGACCTCGGCCCCGGTGCGCTGACCGGGCACCGCGGCCAGCCGCTCCGCCACCCGTGCCCGGTGGTCCCGGGCCTCCCCGCACAGCGCCCGGACGGCCGCGTTGAACCGCTCCTGCGACGACGGCTCGGCCGGGCCCAGCAGGCGCAGCTTCAACTCGGCACGCGCCTCGGCCAGCTCGTCGCGCTCCGGGTGCCGGACGGTCTCCAGCAGCTCCGGCACCCCGGCGGCATCAGGCGTCAGCACGGTCGCCGCCACCACCGTCGGGAACGCCGCACGGAAGGCCTCCTCGGGCAGCCCGCTGGTGTTGGCCACCGCGTACGGCTTCTCACTCGCCAGGAAGTCGCTGATGACGCTCGACACGTCGCTGATCAGCAGGTCGGCCACGTTGAAGCAGGAGTACAGCGTGGGCCGGGCGTCCGTGATGATCTGGTGTTCACCCGCCGGCAGCGAGGCCCAGTACGCCTCGTCCCACGCGGCCGCCGCCCGCGCCACCGCCGCCGCGCGGCCCGGCTCCGGCGCCGACTGCACCAGCATCCGCTCCACGGTGTCGGCCCCGGACCGGAAGACCGAAGTGGTGAGCCGGTCCAGTTCGGCGGTGCGGCGGGCGAGCTCCGTGCCGTCCGAGGGGCGCGCGTCCGCCCGGTCCCGGTTGGCGGCCCTGATCAGCTCCCGGATCCGCAGGTCGGCCGCTCCCGCGCGCGGATCCACCGACCCCGTCAGCGGGTGCGGCTTGTACAGCAGCCGCACGCCCGGGTCCGCGAGCAGCGCCCGCACCAGGTTCTCCCCGGCCTCGATCACCGACGTGTTGCCGGGGTTGCCGTCCCAGCCCTCCCAGGTCGGCGCGTACAGCACGGTCGTCCAGGGCCCGGCCGGCGGCCCCGCGTAGGGCAGCACACCGTCCAGCTGCGGGCGGCCCGTCTCCACCACGTCCTTGTCGTCGACCCCGACCTCGGCCAGCGCGTACCGCTCGCGCGCGGCGGGCCCGGCGACCCACACCTCGTCGTACGCCTTCGCGTACGGGTTGCACGAGGACAGCTTGTCGCTCTCGCCGTGGTTGACGAAGGTGTGCTTGATCGTGGGGATGCGCAGCACCTGGGAGGTCTTGCCGGAGTTCGACGGGTGGATGAGGACCTGGAGCGTGGAGTGCTCCAGGCGCATCAGCGTCGACACCTTCGGCAGGCACAGGATCGGGATGTCCGTCGCCGCGATCTTCTGCACCATGAACCGCTCGCGCAGGATGATGACGGGCCTGCCCTCGAGACCGGCCAGCGGTGCCAGCCACATGTTCGCCTGGTAGGCCGAGGAGGCGCCGCCCGAGAAGTACAGGCCCGCGGTCGGCCGGTACTCGGCCAGCCACGCGTCGAGCCACTCGAGGACCTCCTGCTCGTCCGCGGGGCGGCGGCCGGGCAGCAGCCGGAGCAGCAGGACACCGAGGCCGGTCAGCCCGAGGGCGAGGGAGAGCGCGATGCCCGCCGCCGCGAACACCGGCCGGTCGACCGTCGCGCTGGCGAGCAGTCCGGCCGTCGCCGGCAGGCCGAACACCAGCAGCCGGTGGCCGGGGCGGCGCAGCAGACCCCACGGGGCCGGGGACAGCCGCAGCGCGGAGGCGTCGATGTTGCGGGTGACCACGGGCAGGGTGCGGGTGCGGCGCACCAGCACGGAGACCGCCTGGATCGCGCTGTGCAGCACGTAGCACAGCAGCAGCCCGGCCACCAACGGCGCGTACACCGTCTCCCGGTCCTGCTCGCCCAGCCGCAGCAGGGCCACGACCAGCAGCAGATCCCGTACGACGTGCCGCACGGTGATGTCCGCGTGTGACTTGGCGAACAGCGACAGCACCCCGCGCTGCCACTTGTACAGGACGCCTTCGGTGGCCAGCGAGACGGTCGTCGCGGCGATCAGCAGCGGGACGTCGGGCAGCAGCGCCGCGACCGCCTGCGCGGCGAACGCGGCGGCCAGGACGACGGTGACCAGCCCCTTGAGGAGGGCCTGGGGGCGGGGGAGAGGTACGGGCACTGCGGTCACTCCAGGAGCGTCGGGTCGGCGCAGGTCGGCCGTCCGGGTTAACGCGTGGCGGCCTCCCGACGACACGCGCGTGTCGCCGGGGTGTGGGGGCGGGGGCCGTAAGGCGTGTCGTCGGACGGTAGCGGATGATCCTGTTCCTGTCGTGGGGTGGGCCCGGAAGGGGCAGAAGGTCGGTTTCCAGCCGTGGCTCTGGCCGAACCGAGAGGACGGATGATCCCTTTCCGGCCGGGGGCCCGCGGGGCATGGAGGGGGCGGCTTCCGGCCGGGGGCGGGGCGGGGTGGGTGGAGGGGGGCGGGTTCGCGCTCCCGTGACGCGGGTGGGGTGGTGCCGGCCGAGGGGGTGGCGGCTGCGCTCGCGTATCGCGGGCGGGGCCGGGCCGGCGGAAGGGGGTGGCGGCTGTGCTCCCGTGACGCGGGCCGGGTCGGCGGAGGAGGGCAGGGTTCGCGCTCCCGTGACGCGGACGGCACCGTCCGTAGCGTGGACCGGCGCCGCGCCCCGCCCGGGCGTCCCGTAGATTTCCTGGTGAGCGACCGAATCGACGCGAGGGGACGGACGGCGACGTGGCAGGGGCAAGGCAGGCCGTGGGCGAGGCCCGCAGGATCGTCGTCAAGGTCGGGTCCTCCTCGCTGACCACCGCCTCGGGCGGCCTGGACGCGGACCGGGTGGACGCGCTGGTCGACGTCCTCGCCAAGGTCCGCAGCGGCGGAGAACGCGAGATCGTCCTGGTCTCCTCGGGTGCCATCGCCGCCGGGCTCGCCCCGCTCGGCCTGCGCCGCCGCCCCAAGGACCTCGCCCGGCAGCAGGCCGCCGCCAGCGTCGGCCAGGGCCTGCTGGTCGCCCGCTACACCGCCTCCTTCGCCCGCTACGGCGTCCGCGTCGGGCAGGTTCTGCTGACCTCCGACGACATGAGCCGCCGCTCGCACCACCGCAACGCCTCGCGCACCCTCGACAAGCTGCTCGCGATGGGCGCCTTCCCGATCGTCAACGAGAACGACACCGTCGCCACGGACGAGATCCGCTTCGGCGACAACGACCGCCTCGCCGCCCTGGTCGCCCACCTCGTCCACGCCGACCTGCTCGTCCTGCTGTCCGACGTGGACGGCGTCTACGACGGGGACCCCGCCAGGCCCGGCACCTCCCGCATCGGCGAGGTGCGCGAGCCGTCCGACCTCGCCCACGTCGAGATCGGCAGCGCGGGCAAGGCCGGCGTCGGCACCGGCGGCATGGTCACCAAGGTCGAGGCCGCCCGGATCGCGGCCGCCGCCGGCGTCCCCGTCGTCCTCACCAGCGCCGTCCACGCCGCCGACGCCCTGACCGGCCAGGACACCGGCACCTTCTTCCACCCCACCGGCAAGCGCTCCGCCGACCGGCTGCTGTGGCTCCAGCACGCCTCCACCCCCCAGGGCGCGCTGACCCTGGACGACGGCGCCGTGCGGGCCGTCGTCGACCGCCGCAAGTCGCTGCTGCCGGCCGGCATCGCCGCGGTCGAGGGCGAGTTCAGCGCCGGCGACCCCGTCGAGCTGCGGGACGGCGCGGGCCACGCGGTGGCGCGCGGACTGGTCAACTTCGACGCCAAGGAGATCCCCCGGCTGATCGGCCGCTCCACCCGGGAACTGGCCCGCGACCTCGGACCCGCGTACGAACGCGAGGTCGTACACAGGGACGACCTGGTGCTCCTGCACCCTTAATGTGTCGAAAGGTCCGCCCCCGGTGGTGGACGTTCCGCAAAAGCGCCACGCGATCCCTTGCGGCCTGCTCAACTTTGTCTCGGGGAACTGTTCCGCAGCACCACTGTGCAAAGGAGGCCGTCGTGAGACGAGTGCGCCCTGGGGCTCAGGCGTCCCGCGGTGGTGCCGGCTCCCGCGCGGCCGGTGAGGAGCGCGCCCTGACCAGCGTGGCGGCCGGGGACCGGTTCGAGGGCGAGGAACCCGTGGACACCCCGCGCCTGTGGCACGTCACCCTCAGTGTCTCCGGCAAGGAGGCCCCGCTCCCCGAGGTCCGGCGCGCCCTGGAACAGCTCGCCCACGACCACCCCTTCTTCCTGACCAGCCGCTACGCCGTCGACCACGCCGAGATCCGCTACTGGGAGGAGGCCCGCGACCTGCACGACGCGGCCGCCGTCGCCCTGCGCCTGTGGGGCGAGCACCGGCAGACCGCGGGACTGCCGCCCTGGGAGATCGTCGGCCTGGAGGTCATCGACCGCGCGACCTATCACCAGCGCATCGCCGAGGGGTACGGTCCGCCCCCGGCGTCGCCGGTCGGCGTTCATCCGTTTTGACCCGTTCCGCGAAGTGTCTCGCGCTGTGGAACGAACGATGAACCGAGCCGCCCGGCGCACTACCCTTCCCTCATGACCACGCTCTCTCCGTACGACTCCATGTCCCCGGTCACCGAGGCCGCCTACCGTGCCAAGGCCGCCGCCGCGGTCCTCGCGCCGCTGCCCCGGGCCGAGAAGGACGACGCGCTGCTCGCCATCGCGGACGCCCTGGAGGTCCGTGCGAGCGAGATCGTCGAGGCCAACGCCAAGGACGTCGCCAAGGCCCGCGAGGCCGGCACCAGCGAGGGCATGATCGACCGGCTCACCCTCACCCCCGAGCGGATCCGCTCCATCGCCTCCGACGTGCGCGACGTGGCCGCGCTGCCCGACCCGGTCGGCGAGGTCGTGCGCGGCTCCACGCTGCCCAACGGCATCGACCTGCGCCAGGTCCGCGTGCCGCTCGGCGTCGTCGGGATCATCTACGAGGGCCGGCCGAACGTCACCGTGGACGCCGCCGCCCTCTGCCTGAAGTCCGGCAACGCCGTCCTGCTGCGCGGCTCCTCCTCGGCGTACCAGTCGAACACCGCCCTCGTGCGGGTCCTGCGCGACGCCGTCGGCGGGGCGGGGCTGCCCGCCGACGCCGTCCAGCTCGTCCCCGGGGAGAGCCGGGACAGCGTGCGCGAGCTGATGCGCGCCCGCGGCCTGGTCGACGTGCTCATCCCGCGCGGCGGCGCCTCCCTGATCAACGCGGTCGTCCAGGAGTCCGTCGTCCCGGTCATCGAGACCGGCACCGGCAACTGCCACGTCTACGTCGACGCCCAGGCCGACCTCGACATGGCCGTCGAGATCCTGATCAACTCCAAGGCCCAGCGGGTCGGCGTCTGCAACGCCGCCGAGACGCTCCTGGTCCACCAGGACATCGCGGCGCAGTTCCTGCCGCGCGCCCTGGACGCCCTCGCGGAGGCCGGGGTCACCGTGCACGCCGACGAGCGCGTGCAGGCCTACGCCAAGGATTCCAAGGCCACCGTCGTCGAGGCGACGGCCGAGGACTGGGAGACCGAGTACCTGTCGTACGACATCGCGGCCGCCGTCGTGGACTCGCTGGACAAGGCCGTCGAGCACATCCGGCTGTGGACCTCCGGCCACACCGAGGCCATCGTGACGACCTCCCAGCAGGCCGCCCGCCGCTTCACCCAGTTGGTCGACTCCACCACCGTCGCCGTGAACGCCTCCACCCGTTTCACCGACGGCGGCCAGTTCGGCTTCGGCGCCGAGATCGGCATCTCCACGCAGAAGCTGCACTCCCGAGGCCCCATGGGCCTGCCGGAGCTGACCAGCACGAAGTACATCGTCACCGGCGACGGGCACGTACGGCGCTGAGGCGCGTACACGCGGAGCACGGGCATGCGCAGGGGCGCATCCCCGTGCACGGTCACCCGAATGGCGCAGACGCGCACGAGAGGAGTGACCGGCGGGGCGTGCGCCGTCCGGCGCCCCGTGGAAGCCGTCTCGACCGGTGGATGAATTTCCATACCGTCTGCCCAAATTGACCCCCCAGGTCTACTCTGGATCCGTGCCGGAGGACGTGGGGGGCACGCCGTTTCCGGACGGCCGCGAGCCCGACGACGACCACGACCGCGGGGTGTCGGACGAAGAGTTCGCCTCCGTGGTCTTCGACGAGGCCTTCGTACGCGCGGCCGTGGTGCACGAGCCGACCGCCGTGGAGCGCCTCCTGGCCGCGGCGCAGGCGAGAGCCGAGGCCTCCGAGGCCGAGGCACGCCGCACCCACCCCAGGGGCGAGCGCTACGACGACGGGTACGGCCCGGACCGGCGCGGCGTCCACGGTCCCGATCCCGGCCTCGACGCCTTCGACGACCCCGACGTCCTCGAAGACCACTACGACGGCACCGGGCCCTACTCCAGACAGGTCCGCTGGCACCGCCCCGTCGCCTGGCTGCTCGCCCTCGTGATGGGCGTCGGCATGGTCGCCCTGGCCTTCACGGCGGTCTACCGGGGTGCCTCCGACAACCGCGAGGAGCCCGCGCCGCCGCCCGCCTCGACGGGACTGGAACAGGGCAGTGGAGCCGCCCCCTCGACGTCCGCCGAGTACTCCCCGCCGGCCGTCTCGGTGATCCCCCACGGCCCCTGACCGGAACCCGCCCATCTTGGTGAGAACCTGTCAGAACTTGTGGAGCAGCCGGGCGTTTACCCGAGCTTCCGGCGACCTACCCTGAAGATATGGGCGGGCCTGGAAACCCACCTGAGGGGACTCCAGAGGGCGCCCCCGGAGGTGGAGAGGACGAGTACCGATCCGTCGTCTTCGACGAGTCGTTCGTCCGTGCTGCCCGCCTCCAGGAGTTCTCCGCGCAGGAGCGCATCGCGGACCACGCTCCCGCGGTGCGACGCAGGCCCCCGCTGCGCCGGGGCCTGTCCCGGCAGGCCCTGGTCCTCGTCCTGCTGATCGCCGTCGCCTTCGGCACCGCGATCTACATGGGCGTACGGCACCCCTACCAGACCCCCGCCGCCCAGGAACCCGTCGAGCCCCTGCGGATGACCGTCATCCCTCTCGCCCCCGAGGGCAAGGTGCCCGGCACGGCCGACCCGGCGTATCTGTACGCGCACAGCTCCGCCGCGCAGTTCCGCACCGGCGCGGAAGGGGTGCCGTTGCCGGCCTCGCGGCGCACCGCGCACTTCTCGGACAGCCAGGTCGTGACCGCCCTGACCACCGCCAAGGACTACGTCGTCCGTTCGGCCATGGACCCCGAGGTGCTCACCGGCGGTGAGGTCCGCGCCGTCCGTGTGCTGCTCGACCCCGACCAGCTGGACCAGTTCGACCAGAGCTTCGCCCGCCCCACCGCCGACGGACGCCACGCGCCGACCGGCTGGCTGGTCCGCTTCGACCCGTCCCGCGCCCAGCTCGCCGACCGGAAGGTCCGGGTCCAGGGCACGCTGCAGGCCGCCGAGACCGACGCCTCCACGCTGGAGGTCACCGCCGATCACACGTTCGTGTACGCGCTGCGGGCGGCCGGGGCGGGAGCCGAGGACAAGGTGTCCCTGTTCACCCTCCGGCGTGAGCTGCACTTCCGCTTCGACCGCGACGACCTGCGGCTGCACCAGGCGCAGCTCCTGGTCTCCTACGTGCAGGCCGGCCCGCTGTCCTGCGCCGAGGACTCCACGAACCACCTCCGGCCCCTCCTGGCCGGCCAGACGGCCAGGGAGGGCGGCCCCGCCGGCACCGACCCTTACGCCACGGGCGGCGCGACGGCCCTGTGCGGCACTCTGGCGACGAGCGCACAGCCGAAGGTGTGAGGGAACCGCACCGCGCCGAAGAAGCCTCTTGCCCGGGGCCGGAGGCCCTACCGGCCGGGGAACGCTCCGTCCGGGCGGGGGGACGCGCTCCGTCCGGGCCGGGAGGGTGCCGTAGGCCCGGGGCGGGGTCCTGTGGCGTCTAGCGCCCCTCTCGGGGCGGCTGGTCGTCTCCCGAGGAGTCCGACGGGCCCGACGCGTCCGTCCCGGGCCCCTGGGACGGCTTCGGGGGTGTGGCCGTGAAGCCGCCGAAGCCGCGGCGGACCCGCTCGCCCAGGTCGCCGGCGCCGCCCGCGAGATCCGTGACCAGCTTCATCAGCGGGTCCTTGGAGTTCTTCACATGGGACGAGTAGTGGCTCGCCGAATCCCGCCAGGAGTCCCGGACCGAGGTGTCCTTGTCCTCGTCGCGCCGCGCGTAGTGACCGTCCATGATCCGCTGGTAGTCCCGCGACTCCGCCCACTTCTTCAGCTCGGCCGCCCGCACGGTCGTGAAGGGATGAGTGCGGGGCAGCACGTTCAGGATCTTCAGCACGGAGTCGCGCAGGTCGCCCCCGGCCTCGTACTCCTCGGCCTGGGCCAGGAAGGCGTCCACGTTCATCTCGTGCAGGTGGTTGCCGCCGGCGATCTTCATCAGACCCCGCATCGAGGCCCGCAGGTCCTGCCCGACCAGCAGCCCCGCACGGTCCGCCGACAGCTCCGACTTGCGGAACCACTCCCGCAGCCCGGTCACGATCGCCATGATCGCGAGATTGCCCAGCGGGATCCAGGCCACCCGGACGGCGAGGCTCGTCAGGAACAGCAGGATCGTCCGGTAGACGGAGTGCCCGGACAGCGCGTGCCCCACCTCGTGCCCGACGACCGCGCGCATCTCCTCCTCGTCGAGCAGCTCGACGAGTCCCGTCGTGACGACGATGATCGGCTCGTCCAGGCCGATGCACATCGCGTTCGGCTGCGGGTCCTGCGCCACGTACATCGGCGGGACCTTCTCCAGGTCCAGGATGTAGCAGGCGTCCCGGAGCATCACGTTCAGGTGGGCGAACTGCTGGTCCGAGACGCGCACCGAGTCGGACAGGAACAGCAGCCGCAGACTGCGCTCGGGCAGCAGACCGCTGAGCGCCTTGAACACCGTGTCGAACCCGCTCAGCTTGCGCAGCGCCACCAGGGCGGAACGGTCGGCCGGGTGCTCGTACGTCCGCGAGGAGATCCCGGGGAAGCGCCTGCGCTGCCTGCTCGGCACCCGCTCGTGCCCCTGCTGCTCGTGGCCGTCGGACATGTCTTCCCCCATGCGTCTGGTATGACCTTTGCGGCCCTTTGTGCGGCCCTTTGCTTCCCCGAGGCGGAGCCCAGCCTAGGCGGAGTTACGGTGGTCGGGCAGTACAGCGAAGGAGACCACCGCCATGGAGCACCATCCCGTATCCGCCTGGCTCGCCGGGGCCGCGGACGCCGCCGGAGGACAGGGGCCGGGGATGCTGCGGATCGTGCTGATCGTGATGATTCTGGGCTGTGCGCTGACCGCGTGGTTCCTGCTGCGTGGCTACAGACGGAAGGACGACTGAGCCCGCACGAAGGTTCCCCGCGCCGGGCCTCGGACCGGGCCCGGCGCGGCACGTGGGAGCGCCGCGGCACGAACAGGCGGAGTCGGGGTGATCGCGCGAGGGGCGCCCGCTTACGATGAGCCGACGTCTTTAACCCGCCCACACGCGATAGGTCCTGCCGAAGATGAGCTTCCACAGCACCGCTGCCCAGTTGGTCACCCTCGCCGCCGAGGGCGAGGAGCACGGCGGAAACCACGAGAGCCTCAGCCCCTACCTCACCGGCGGCGGCGCGCTCTTCATCCTGCTGCTCCTGCTGTGGATCACCACCCGCTTCAACCGCGACCGCTGACCCGCGGGGCGTCCCGCCGAGGACGCCCGGGGGCCACGGGGGCGGCCGGAGCCCTCAGGCAGGGCCGGTAGGGTCTGCACGCATGGGAGAGCAGGACATGCCTACCGGTCCGGCGGACGAGACGCCGCACGACCCGGCACAGGAGACGGCGAGCGGCACCGAGCGACACTCGGGGCCCCGCCGTGCCTCCGCGGTGGCGCCCCGGGCCGACGGCCCCGGAAGGACCCTTTCGCGTCCGGGCAAGCGCCGGCTGGGCGTCATGGGCGGCACCTTCGACCCGATCCACCACGGTCACCTGGTGGCGGCCAGCGAGGTCGCCGCGGCGTTCCACCTCGACGAGGTGGTCTTCGTGCCGACCGGCCAGCCCTGGCAGAAGACCCACCGCAGCGTCTCCCCGGCCGAGGACCGTTATCTGATGACGGTCATCGCGACCGCCGAGAACCCGCAGTTCTCCGTGAGCCGCATCGACATCGACCGCGGCGGCCCCACCTACACCGTGGACACGCTGCGCGACCTGCGCGCGCTGAACCCCGACACGGACCTGTTCTTCATCACCGGCGCCGACGCGCTCGCCCAGATCCTCACCTGGCGGGACAGCGAGGAACTGTTCTCCCTGGCGCACTTCATCGGAGCCACCCGGCCGGGCCACCACCTGGACGACGCCGGTCTCCCGGAGGGCGGTGTCTCCCTGGTGGAGGTCCCCGCGCTGGCCATCTCCTCCACCGACTGCCGCGCGAGAGTCGCCAAGGGCGACCCCATCTGGTACCTGGTGCCGGACGGCGTCGTGCGCTATATCGACAAGCGCGAGCTGTACCGCGGCGAGTGAGCCGAGAGGGGCACCGGTGAACGACCGATACGACGCGGGATCCGCGGGATACGGCGCCGACCAGTACGAGCTCGTCGGCTACGACGAGTACGGCCAGCCCGTCTACCGGCAGGTCCAGGCGCAGCAGACCCAGCAGCAGGGCTACGACCCGTACGCCCAGCAGCACCAGCAGGGCTACGGCTACGACCCGTACGCCCAGCAGCAGGGGCAGCAGGGGCAGCAGGGGCAGCAGGGCCGGCAGCCGGCGCCCGGGTACGCCTACGGCGCGGACGGCCGGCAACCCGCCTTCGACTACGGCTCCTACGACCCGTACGGCACCGTCCCCCAGCAGGGCGGCCCCGCACAGGGCGCCCCGCACGACCCCTACGGCCAGGCCACCGCCGCCGGTGGCGGCCACCGGGGCGCCGAGCAGACCGCTCAGCAGACCGCCCAGCACCCTGCCCAGCACACCGCCCACATCCCGCAGCAGGCCGGCCCTGACCACGACCAGGAGACACCGGACGGGTCGCAACGGGATTACCACACCGAGCAGTTCGCCTTCGTCGAGGAACCGGACGCCCACTCCGAGGACGTCATCGACTGGCTCAAGTTCACCGAGAACCGCACCGAACGCCGCGAGGAGGCCCGGCGCCGCGCCCGCGGCCGGATCGTCGCCCTGACGGTCGTCCTCGCGCTCGTCGCGGCCGGCGGCGTCGGCTGGCTCTGGTACGCGGGCAAGCTGCCCGGCCTGTCGTCCGAGGACTCCAAGACGGGCTCGGCGACGGCCGCGGGCGCCCAGAAGCGCGACGTGATCGTCGTCCACCTGCACGACACCAAGGGCGGCGGCACCTCCACGGCCCTGCTCGTCGACAACACCACCACCCAGCGCGGCAGCACCGTCCTGCTGCCCAACTCCCTCGCCCTGACCAGCGAGGACGGCACCACCACGACGCTCGCCAAGTCGGTCGAGGACGACGGCTCCGACGGCACCCGCGACGCGCTCGACACGGTCCTCGGCACCGACATCGAGGGCACGTGGCGCCTGGACACGCCCTACCTGCAGAACCTCGTCGACCTCGTCGGCAACATCGACGTCGACACCGACGCCGACGTCCCCGACCCGGCCGCCAAGAAGAAGGGCGAGGCCCCCCTGGTCCACAAGGGCGAGGACCAGACCCTCAGCGGCAAGATGGCCGTCGCCTACGCCACCCACCGCGCCCCCGGCGAGGCACAGAACGCCCAGCTGGAGCGCTTCGGGCAGGTCATGCAGGGCGTCCTGCGCAAGATGTCCTCCGACCCGCAGGCCGCGACCACCACCATCCAGACCCTCGCCCAGATCCTCGACCCGTCCCTCACCGACAAGGACCTCGGCACCTTCCTCGCCGGGCTCTCCGACCTCGCCAAGGGCGGCGACGTCAAGACCGACCTGCTGCCCGTCCGCAACGACGGCACGCTCAGCACCCAGGCGAGCGCGGCCATCGTCAAGGACGTCCTCGGCGGCACGGCCAAGAGCCCCGACAAGGACGCCGCCGTCAGCGTCTCCGTCCAGAACGCGACCGGCGTCGAGGACAACACCGAGAAGGCCCGCGTCGTGCTCCTCAACGGCGGCTTCACCTTCCTGGAGAGCGGCGCCGGCACCGCCCGGGCCACCTCCCGGGTCGTGTACGCCGACGCCGCCGACAAGGCGAACGCCGCCGAGGTCGCCAAGACCCTGGGCCTGCCGGCCGGCTCCGTCACCAAGGGCCGGACCTCCGGCGGCGCCGACGTCTCCGTGGTCCTCGGCCAGGACTACAAGCCGTCCGCCGGATAGACGGCACGAGCGTGCTCCCCACGTGATCCGCGCCATCGCGTGGGGGGCCCGGGGCGGTCCGTGAGACCCTTGGTGTCAAGTGACCGCCGACCGAAAGCCGTGCAGTGACCGTGACCGACCGCTCTCACGAGCTGATCAACACCGCCGCCCAGGCGGCCGCAGACAAGCTGGCCCACGACATCGTCGCCTACGACGTCAGTGACGTGCTGTCCATCACGGACGCCTTCCTGCTGGCCTCCGCACCCAACGACCGCCAGGTCAAGGCGATCGTCGACGCGATCGAGGAGAGCCTCGCGAAGGAACTCGGCGCGAAGCCGGTGCGCCGCGAGGGCGACCGCGAGGCCCGCTGGGTGCTGCTCGACTACGTCGACATCGTCGTCCACGTCCAGCACAGCGAGGAGCGCGTCTTCTACGCCCTGGAGCGGCTGTGGAAGGACTGCCCCGAGCTCGACCTGCCCGAGGAGGCCAAGGCCACCCGCGGCAAGGCCGAGGAGCACGCCAAGCTGCGCGCCGCCGAGGAGGAGGCGGAACTGGACGGTGACTGGCGGTGACCTCCTCGCGTGAGGCGTCCACCGGGAAGGGCCGGGGCCGCCGGATCATCCTCTGGCGGCACGGCCAGACCTCGTGGAACGTGGAGCGCCGCTTCCAGGGCAGTACGGACGTCGAGCTGACCGAGACCGGCGTCGCCCAGGCCCGCCGCGCCGCCCGGCTGCTCGCTTCCCTGAAGCCGGACGCCATCGTCGCCTCCGACCTGCGGCGCGCCGCGGCCACGGCCGCCGAGCTCGCCACGCTCACCGGCCTCGACGTCTGCCACGACGAGGGGCTGCGGGAGACCTACGCGGGCGTCTGGCAGGGCCTGACACACGAGGAGATCATCGCCCGGTACGGCGAGGAGTACGCCGCGTGGAAGCGCGGCGAGCCGGTGCGCCGCGGTGGCGGCGAGCTGGAGACCGAGGTCGCCGACCGCGCGGCCCCCGTGGTCCTCCGGCACGCCGAGAAGCTCCCCGAGGACGGCACGCTCGTGGTGGTCAGCCACGGCGGCACGATCCGCACCACGATCGGACGCCTGCTGGGGCTCGACCCCCACCACTGGGAGAGCCTCGGCGGACTCTCCAACTGCTGCTGGTCCGTGCTGGGCGAGGGCGCCCGGGGCTGGCGCCTGCTGGAGCACAACGCCGGCACCCTGCCCGAACCGGTGCTCGGCGACGACGACTGACCCCGGATTTCACTTTCCGGCAGGTCGCAGGCTAAAGTTCTTCTTGTTCGCCCCGGCAGCGGGGCAGGACAGAGGGGCTATAGCTCAGTTGGTAGAGCGCCTGCATGGCATGCAGGAGGTCAGGAGTTCAATTCTCCTTAGCTCCACGTCAAGATCCCGTTCCCGGTGTGGGGGCGGGATTTTTCGTGCTCCGGCTTGAGTCACTCGGGCACGCTGAGGCGTATACCTCTACGGCCCCGCCGGGTGGTGTGTCCGGACTGGTACTGAGGCGTCGCTGACCGTATTGGTCCGGCCGTGGCAGAATCAAACGGCCGGAAGGGGGCGCGGCCCGACGGGAGGAGTAGTGATGCCTGCGAGCATCATCGAGGAGGTCGACCACCTCCTCGAAGCAGCGTTCACACGGGACATGTCCACCCGACTCAGCTGCCCTTCCTGCGGTTCCGCGCACGTGGCCCAGATGCTCGGCGACAACGGCGGGATCTCCTACGTGTGCACGGCCTGCGGCCACAGCTGGAGCTGATCGATGGGTGCACACAGGCGGAAGTGCGACTGGTGCGGCAGCGGGACTCCGATCGTCCGCGACATGGAACCGATCAATCCCGACTACCAGTACTGGTGCGAGGAATGCGCGCGGGCGCTGATCATAAAAGGGGACCCGATCGAGACGTACCGCGAGTTGGAGGGCGAGCCGATCTACGGTCGGCTTCTGGAGGAGCACTGCACGCTCAAGCGGTTCTATTCGTTCGTGACGGCCTGACGCTCGAAGCCCCGAGGCGGCAAAACGGTCATATCGGGCAAGGGGAAACCGATTTGGTGTTGGGCCCCCAGGACCAGTAATGTTGGCGTCGCCGCCGGGGAAACCGGGCGGAACACCGCAAGGGGCTATAGCTCAGTTGGTAGAGCGCCTGCATGGCATGCAGGAGGTCAGGAGTTCAATTCTCCTTAGCTCCACAGCAGATGAGAAGGCGGGCCATCCGATCGGAT
>NZ_JBHWFG010000036.1:0-81400 GCF_042733745.1 Streptomyces sp. NPDC059696 | reverse complement strand
CCACCGGCAAGGTCACCTACGACTACGACAACGCCGACCGCCGCAAACTGATGACCGCAGCCGGAACCAGCACCACCTACGGCTACGACAAGTCCAGCATCCTCAAGTCGGTCAAGACCGGCACCCAGGACGTCACCTTCGGTCTGGACGACGTGGGCCGGGAGAAGACCGCCTCCCTGCCCGGCGGCATCACCCGCACCACCGGCTACGACACCACCGGCGTCATCAAGTCCATCGCCTACGCACAAGGCACCAAAACGGTCGGCGACCTGACGTATGCCCGGGACGTCCGCGGCCTGCAGACCGGCCTGACCGGCTCCCTGACCAAGGTGGCCCTGCCCGCCGCGGAGAGCGGCACCCAGTTCGGCGAGGACAACCGCATCACCACCTATGGCGGCCGCACCTTCACCTACGACGATGTCGGCCAGCTCAAGAACGACGGTCTGCGCACCTACACCTGGAACGCCCGCGGGGAGTTGACCGGCCTGGTCAAGGCAGGCACCGCGTCATCGTTCGGCTACGACCCGCTCGGCGGACGCATCTCCAAGACCAACGGCACCGCCACCAGCCGGTATCTGACCGACGGCACCAACCCCCTGGTCGAACAGAACGCCTCCGGGACAACGACAGCCAGCGTGGCCACCTCGGGCCTGGACGAGTTCCTCACGCGTACCGAAGGCGGCAAGACCCAGGTCTACCTCACCGACGCGCTCGGCACCGTCGTAGGCCTGGCCAACACCGACGGCACCATCGCCACCACCTACGCCTACGACCCGAACGGCACCCCCACCGCCACCGGCCCCGGTACCACGGCTTCCAACCCCTATACCTTCACCGGCCGCGAAGACGACGGCACCGGCCTGCTCTACTACCGCAACCGCTACTACGACCCCCAGACCGGCCGCTTCATCTCCCAAGACCCCATCGGCCACGCCGGCGGCACCAACCTCTACCAGTACGCCCTGTCCTCCCCCACCACCTACACCGACCCCACCGGCAACAACCCCCTCATCGCCGGCTGCATCATCGGCGGCGTCGTCGACGGCGGACTCGACTGGCTCACCCAGCGCCTGTCCGGCCGCAAAGTCAACTGGGGCCAAGTCGGAGTCGCCGCCGCAGCCGGCTGCCTCGGCGGCATGCTCGGTGCGGGCTTCGGCTCCAAGCTGGGCCGCTGCATGGTCCCCAACAGCTTCACCGGCGACTCCCCCGTCCTTATGGCCGACGGCACCCGCAAGCCCATCAAGGACATTCACATCGGTGACACCGTCATCGCCACCGACCCAGAGACAGGTGAAAGCGGTCCACGTGCAGTCACCACTCTGATCAGCGGCAACGGTGACAAACAACTTGTTGACATCACCCTCGACGCCGACGGACCTTCCCAGACTGCATCCGGAAAGATCACTGCAACCGTCGGTCACCCCTTCTGGGTCCCGGACCGACACCAGTGGTTGGACGCCGGCGACCTCGAACCCGGCCAGTGGCTGCAGACCAGCTCAGGTACCTGGGTTCAGATCGCTTCCGTACGCCACCGCACACAGTCCGTCCCGGTGCACAACCTCACCGTCGAAGACCTTCACACGTACTATGTCTTGACCAGCGGAACCCCTGTTCTGGTTCACAATTCCAGTTGTTTCATTCACGGAAGCGGACCAGTTAAGGGGGTACTTGAGGCCAGCGACCGCGTCAAATCCGTTCGCGCGATCAAGAACTTCAGCCCGAACGGTGAAAGGGACTTCATCTTCGATCCCACCACGGGACGTTTCGCCACCGGAGCCAATCAGGGAGTTGGAGGTCATGATTTCCTCGGGAGCGCGGTCGATGCTAACAAATCCACGATGGTGGGAGGTCGGCTACGCCGAGGGCCGAATGGTGAATTGCAGACCAATCAGTGGTCCGGGCACTATGGGATGAATTGGAACGACTCGGTAAGGAAGGCCTTCCAAGACTTCATGGATCAACAGGGCATTTCCGTGAGTCACACGTCTAGCATGTACTGGTGACGACGTGGAATCTCTGCAGGATCGCCCTCAAGGCAGGCGCAGTGACGAAGACTGATCTGGCCGCGGAGCTCTCTGCTGTACCTGAGAGCTCCTGGATCACCTCCCAGTACCCGGATCAAGCAGGAACCATTGTATGGCTTCCGCTAGTACGGATCAGTGCGACGGGTATCTGGCTGGGACTTGATCGAAGGGGGGTGTGGACGCTTGGGAGACTCGAAGGTGCGGTCGAATCTTCGGAGAAGAACCTACCCTCCTCTTGGGTGACGATGTTGGACTCAGACGAGAAGTCAATTCGCGCAGAGTTGAACATCACTGCTGAACGATTCGGCGTGTCACCCAGCATTCTTCAGGACTTGCTTCCCATCGAAGGCGTGCTGTCGATGGCGTTGCGCAGCAGGAGCGACCACTGGATAGAACGAGCACTTAGCTGGTTGTCGAATAGGGATCTCTCGCGAGAGCACCTCGAATTGCTTCGCGAGGTGTCAATGACCGCGTGGGTAAATCAACGGACTAGGCATGCCGCAAGGCGTCTAGCAAGAGCAGCTGAAGAGTGAGGCTACAGTTCATCCCGACTGCCGTTCGAGTGCCCGTATGCACCACGGAGAGGGGGAACGGAAGATGACAGGACGCTGGGATCGGCGAGCGGTCCTGCGTGCCTCCGCCTTGACCAGTCTGGGAGCCGGTGGACTCGCTGCTGTGGGCGCTGTAACCATGAGCAACAGCTCTTCCGATCAGCAGGATGTCCCGGCCCACCTGCGAGGGACGGCCCCCTTGCCGTATGCCACGGTTATCGCCATCGACTTAACCTCAGGCAGCAAGCGATGCGGTGAGACGCTGAGCGCCGCGTATCATGCTGTCGCTGCGATCGATGGCGGGAAAATCGCTGCCTGGCTGGCGCTCGGTGAAGGCGCTTTGCCGTCTCGGTCAGACAGGCCACGGAACCTGAGAAGAATGCCATCGTTTGCGGGTGACGTGCTGGACCCTGCCCAGACACATGGCGACCTCTTGCTCCAGATCACAGGATCCTCAGCCCGCGCCGTACGACAGGCCGCGGAACAGGCACTTCGCGCACTGCCACAGCAGCAGCTGCGCTGGCACGCGGACGGCACCCGTCCCGAGAACCGCACCGAGGACGGACGAGGACTGTCCCGTAACCCGTTCCACTTCACCGAAGGGCATGGAAACCCCGCTACTACGGCCGAGATCACCGAACGCGCGACCGTTCGCGTCGGTCAGGGCGAACCATCCTGGGCTGTAGGCGGCAGCTATCAGGTAATCCGGGTCATCCGGCTCGCCACCGGCTTCTGGGACCGCGACTCGGCCCACGAGCAAGAGCGCATCACCGGCCGCCGTAGGAACGGCCGATGGCTGGACGGCACACCCAGCACTGAGAGGGCCGCCTTCGCCACTGACCCCCACGGCAAGATTACCCCGCTCGACGCACACGTGCGCAGAGCTGCGCCCAACCCGCGCACTCCTCCCCCGATGGTCCGGCGCAGCTACAACTACAACCGAGGGCCGGATGACCAGGGGTTGATCTTTTCCTGCTTCCAGAGCGATCTGGAGAAGGGCTTCGAGGCGGTGCAGCGCAGGCTCCAGGGCGAGGCCATGGCCAAGTACACCCTCACCACGGGAGGCGGCTACTTCTTCGTCCCGCCGCCCGGAGACGCCTGGCTCCGCGCGCTGACACAGAAGTGATTGCGGCCTGGATCATCGATGCCTGGGCACCGCGAGGTTTCGCCACTGTGCATGGTGGGCTACTGCGGGTGGCCCGGGCTCACAAAGCGCCGGTTTTGACGATGAGGTCGGCGAGCGGCTGTTTCTCGACGTAGCGGAGGGCAGAGTGGGGATTGCTGATGCCGTTGCTCACGGGTTCGTCGCGGGCGGCCGGGGCGACGGCGGCCAGTCTGCTCTGGGCGACGATGTCACCGGCGGCGTGCAGGTTCAACCATTTGATGCCGTCGGGTAGTGGGAGGACGGCGTCCTGGCCCAAGGAGTGGCGGATGGTGGGCCATGCGAGGGGGGAGCCGCAGGTGACGAGGGTGGTCAGGCTGTCGGGGCCGGGGCCGGTGTCGTCGCGGGTGAGCATGTCGAAGGCGATGACGCTGCCCAGGGAGTGCGCGATGACCAGGCGGGGGCCGGGGCGGTGCAGTTCGGTTCAGAGATCGGCGCGGATGCGCTCACCGATGTCGTGGCGGAGGTAGCGGTAGACCTGGCGGGCGAAGCGCAGCAGGCGCCGTCCCGTGCCAGGACCGATCTTGTGGTCGACGGCGACCACGGCTTGGGCGACGGGGCGGGGGATGTAGGGGATGCCCAGGCCGAGTGTTTCGGTCTCGAGTTGTTCGGGGTCGAGGTCGGGCGAGGTGTACTGGGCGAGGGTGTCGAGGACGAAGGCCTCTTCCTGTTCGGTGAAGGGGTCGGTGTCGTCGACGAGCGGGGTGTCGTCCTGTGCGCCCAGGCGTTTACTCGGGATGCGGAAGAGGTTTCCGTAGTAGGCCACCGTCAGCGGTGGGATGGGGCAGTCGGGGCCGTGGTGCCGGGATCCTATCCGGCCGCAGGCGGCAGCCGCATCGTGGCTGGAGGCCTGGTGGGTGATTAGAGTGCTGGACAAGATATGCGTGAGGGGGCGTAGTTGAACGCGGTGGCAGCGTGGCCTCGGCGGCTGGTGGTCGTTGCGGTCGATGAGGCGCCATCGCCTCCAACGAGTCCTTCGGCGGCTGGACCAGGACGTTCACCGATCCTCGTCTCTGCGCCGCCATCGTCGACCGCCTCACCTTCAACGGCACCATCATCGAAACGGGCACCGACTCCTACCGCCTCGCCAGCACCCGAGCCCGAGCCCAACACGCAGAAGCGGGCTGATCAACCGTTTCAACGCCTGGCCGGCAACCGCGAAGACCGGCCAGGCCGACATCATCCGAGCGGGACCCGCCCTGGGGCCAAGGGCCCGGCATCCAGATGAGCTGCGATGCGCGTGACGGTTCGGGCGTTGTCTTCGAACAGATGCGCCTGCATGCCCGCCGTCTGGGCGGCCTCAACGTTGACTGCGACATCGTCGATGAACAGGCAGTTTTCCGGCCGCACGTCTAAGCTGGCGCATGCGGCCTCGAAGGCACGCAGGTCGGGCTTCTCGATGCCGATCTCGTGCGAGTAGACGATCTGCTCCACCAGTTCGTCGAAGTGATACAGCGTCGTCTCCCGCTCCCGGGCGCCGACGAAGCTGTTGCTCAGGATGCCCAGCCTGCAGCTTCCGCTCAGCCCTCGCACATAGTCGATGAACTCCTCGTTCGGCGTCCCCAGGTATTCCGCCCAGAGATCAGCCATGAAGGCTTCAACCTGGGGGGCGTCGAGTCCTAATCGGACCGCCACCTGTTCGCGCACCTCGCGCTCGCTGATGCTCCCGACGCTCCCGGCCCGCCACACGTCGTGCATCCGTTCATGGACAGTGCCCAGTGGCAGTTTCAGCCGCTCTTCCCACCGTTGCACCCATCCAGTTTCCGGCGTGATCTCCAGCACGCCCCCGATGTCGAGAATGATGCAGGTCGCAGTCACGCGAACTCCCCCTCTTCATCCTGGCCTGACCAGCGAGCACAGACCGCCCGCTCATGTGATCGACAGAGACACTGTCGCCTCTCCCGGCGAGGTCAAGTGATCTCCGAAGCTTGTGACAGCCCTGTCGCAACCCGCCAACCCGACTCGCCTCAATCAGCAGGTGACTGCAAAACTCGTGACGATCCGCGAAGCCGTCGACCAGACGCTGCCGTCCAAACTCGTCAACAAACGCTGTCGCAAGAAGTGATCGAAGCCACAAGGCGGTCGCCCTGCGCCGTGGTGGTGCGTCACAGGTGCGACCAGAGGCCCTCGACCGGGTTGGGGTCGGGTGCGTAGGGCGGGAGTTGGTAGACGGTGAGCCAGTCCTGTTGAGCGATGTAGCGGCGCATCCCGGGCGGTGAGGTGGGTGCTCAGGTTGTCCCAGACCAGCACGTCGGGCCGCCAAGTTGCTGGTGCGCGGCACGGATCAGATCGCGGTAGTCCTTCCAGGAGAAGCTCTTGCGCCCGTCGGGCCGGGCGTCCGGGCAGGGCCGGTGGAGCAGGCGCGATCGTTCGCCGGCCTTGCAGCAAGCCAGGGCGGCCGCCGAGAGGCGGCAGCGCCCAGCGGCCCCGCACGCGGACCGCGGGGTTGTGGCTGCGGCGGGACCAGGTGCCGGGTGGTGGGCGGCGTCATCGAGAATCCGGCTTCGTCCTCCAAGATGAGCCAGGCGTCGAGCGCCGCCACGGTCCTTCCACCTCGGGCCAGGTCTCCTTCATCCAGCCGGCCACCAGGTTCTCGCCCGGCTCGATCGCACGCCGGGCAGGCCAGGGACGTACCTGCCTTCACTTACGTCATGGCCCGTTTGCGTGTTCCCCGACGAGGCGGACGGCCGCGACCCTGGCCGGACGTGGTCCTGGCAGACAACGCCTACTCGTCCCCCGCGATCCGCGACCACCCGCGCAGGCGCGGCATCCGGGCGGTGATCCCGGTCCCGGCTGATCAGCATGGCCACCGGCTGCGACGCGGCAGCCGGGGCGGCAGACCACCGGCCTTCGACCGCGAGACCTACAAGCAGCGCACCGCCGTCGAACGGTGCATCAACCCCGAGGCAGTGGCGCGGCATCGCCACGCTCTACGAGAAGACCGCGACCATCTACCTGGCCGGACTCCATACTGCCGGCCTTTTCCTCCGTCCGTCTGCTGACAGAGGGAGGCTGCATGGTGTCAGCTGACGTAGATCGGTACGCCCATTGTCAGACGCTGCTGGCAGCATCACCGTTATGAACGCCACCTTCACCACCCCACCGCGGCCGTTCGACATCACCGCGCTCTTTCCTGAACTGGCTCCTCTGGCGCGGACGGCGACCCGGCTGCACCCGCGGCCGGGGGCGCCGACCGTGCGCGACAGCTCCGTGGGCGGCCCGCTCCTGTGGCCCGCCGGCGAGCCGTGGCCGCACTGCGACGAACCGCACGACAGACACGCGACGCCGGTGCTCTACTCACCGGACGACGTCCAGCTCCTCCGCCACGACCGCGCCGTAGCGGCCGAGCGGTTACGCCTCGACCCCCAGGCACCTCAGTGGACCCCCGAGGAACTGGCGACCTGGGAGCGGATCAACCTGGGCCGCCCGTGGTTCGATGCCCCCATCCCCCTCCTGCCCGTCGCCCAGCTCTACGCCCGCGACGTCCCCTTCCCGTGCCCGCCCGACGCGGACCTCCTGCAGGTCCTCTGGTGCCCCTTCGACCACGAGATGGCCCACCCCCGGACAGCCCTGTTCTGGCGCTCCTCCGCCACCGTCACCGACGTTCTCGACGCACCGCCCGAACCTCCCATCATCCAGCGGGACTGCTACCTCCCGGAGCCGTGCCTGTTCTCACCGGAGCAGGTCACCGAATTCCCCCACCCCGGGGAGCTGAGCAAGGAGCTCTGGGAACAGCTGGACGACATGAACCGCTGGGAGACGATCGATCCTGCGCGGTACAACACGTACGCGGACGACCCGGGCGAGCTCTACCTGAACAACCTCTCCACCGCCCCTGGCTGGAAGACCGGCGGCTGGAGCAGCTGGCCCCGCACCGACCCCAAGCCCCGCCCCTGCCCCGCGTGCGGCACCGAGCAGGTCCCGCTACTCACCATCGCCTCCTCGGAATGGGACGGCGGCAGCGGGACCTGGATCGCCAAGGAGGAACCGACCAACCCGGCCCCGCCTCCCCTGGGAGCCCAGGACGGCAATTTCACCTCCATCGACATCATCGGCGGCTACGACCTCCAACTCCATGTCTGCCCGGCATCCCCGCACCATCCGCACATCGAACTGCTCCCGTGAGCCCGACGGAAGTCCTCCGCGCCGACGCACACCCCCCTAGCGGTACCGCGATCGAGTCTCCAGTCAGCAACCTGGCCAACCACCAGATGATCCAAACGACGGGCCCTGGTAGTGCTTCGTCACGTTGAGTGATCTTGGCTGATAGTGAGCGGCTTCTCGGGGCGAGGTCCGGGCAAGTGGAGTGGCTCCGGGACGAGTTGGCGGAGTTCGTTGCCGATGTGTTCGGGTGTTGCCGGGGCGGGATCAGCGGCGGTGGGGCGAGTGTAGGACGAGGCGACACCGACAGGCCCCCGATGGCCCTACCGGCAGCAGCCTGCAGCCGTGGAAGCGCGGTTCGCCGATCACGGCGGTCTGTGGCGGGCCGGTGCCCTTGTCACCCGCTTCGGCGGACCGGGCACCGGCCGCGCTCATGTGACCCAGTGGCTCTGCACGGGAACCGAGCCGCCGGTCGACGGCTTCGGGACTCACCCCGTGACCCCATCGTTTGATCAAGGTCGTTCAGGAGTCTCCGACGGCCGGGCCGGCGGTTCGAGGGCCCCTTCGGCGAAGGCCCTGAGGTGCCTCCATGGCGCGGGGCCCCACCTGGCGCTCCCCGCGATCGCCGGGGAGGACAGCCCCAGCGCGGCGTTGTCCTTGCCGTCCCGCATGTGGTTGAGCCAACGCTCGTACCAACTGAGGAAGTCCGGTGCCGAGGAGACGTTCGGAGGCCAGAAACCGTCCGCGTTGCCGATGACCACACGGCCGGTAAGGGGACCGGTCACTCCGATGAGGCACAGATCGCTACAACCCATCTCGATGATGTGAAGGAACAAGTCACCCTGCAGCGCGTACGGGTGGTCCACATGCCTGAATCCCCTCGGACTGCCGTCCGCCGGCTTCCGGTTCATCGTGAACAGCCTGCACTTCTCCAGCGGAAGAAGGCCGTAGAAGGGGCCAGCACCCCTGCCCCCGAGTTCGATAAGGAACGCTCTGTATGCCGCAGGCAAGAGAATGTGGTGCTCCGCCTCGAAGGCGTCCGCTTCTGAAGAACCGATGCGCGGACCAAGACGGAACTGGTGGCCCTCTCCGCACACGGAGTGGCTTCGTTGCGCCTGGTACGGCATCTTCGCCAGCTTGGAGCGGATACGGGATATCCGGGCGTCCATGGAGGGATCTCTTCTCTCGTCTCAGGCACCCTATCGATCGATCCGGCAGAGACACATCCGAGGGAGTGGCGTTAACGGTGTGGACTGGCCCACTACCCGCTCCGCGCCGGACGCCGCGAGGGCATTCGCCCAGGCTGGAGCGTTCGTTCTGCTCTTCGTGCGGCCGGGCCTCGGAACCGCCGGCACCCTTCGCTGCCCGGGTATCTCGCCGGCGACGCCGCGCAGCACGTACCGGAGCAGGTGCAAGGACCCCAGCAGGTGCAAGGACCGACAGGCGGGGCCGAACCGGCATCGCCCCGCCCGTGATCCGTGTGCCGCCCAAGACGCCCGGCCCGAACCCTCTTCGAGAGGGTTTGGGCCGGGCGGTGTGGCTGTGGGCGGGTGTCAGGACGTGCGGGTCACACCCTGCTGAGGCGAACCGCAACCGTCTCGCCGACCGTCACCGGCTGCTCGTAGTCCGGGTCCGTCGCCGTCGCCCGGCCCTCCACCTCGACGTCCCCCTTCTGGAAGGGCACCGATCCGGTGGGCACGGCCGTAGCGGTCCAGGCGACCGGGGCGCCCGGGGTGCAGGAGACCGACGCGGAGAAGGAACCACGGATGAGGTCCCGCTTCTTCACCTGCGTGACGTCGCCCCCCACGCTCACCCGCACCGGCTTGTTGCAGCTCACCGTGCCGTGGAAGGTGGCCTTGCCGTTGAGGGAGCTCGCGGTGCCGGCCACGGCGACGTCGAGACCGAGACCGAGTTCGGCCGGCGGGGCAGGGTTCTCGATGTGGACCTCGCCGCGCGCGGCCGGGAGGCTGTGCTCGCAGTGCTGCACGAACGTGGCGTCGAGTTTCTTCACATAGCCCTGAGGGCCGAACTCGAGCGCGGAGATCGTGAAGGTGCCCGTGAGCTGGTTGCAGCCGCGGCCGTTGCCGTCGAGCGACAGGCCCGGTTCGCTCCCGCTGTGAAACGGATAGCGGGTGGCTCCCGTGTAGGTCCCCGTCGTCAGGCTCGTGCCGGAAGGCGCCGCCAGGTCCAGGGACCACCAGTCACCGTTCGCCGCGCGGACGGAGACGCTCACCACCCGATGGTCACTGCTACCGGAGACGTTCATGCGGTCCTGGGACGCCGTCGTGTAGGCGTAGGACTTGCCACCGCTGATGTAATCGCCCTCGTCACCGCTGAAGTTGAAGGAGCCCTCGGTGACCGGCAGAGCCTGCGCCTCGATACCCGAAAGCAGACCGGTGGTAGCGGTGGCCATGGTCAGCGCCAGCGCAAGGGTGGTGACGGCACGGCCCAGGACGCGACTGGGCAGACTGAAGTTCATGGATGCTCCCCCTGGTGAGATGGGCGTACGCCCGGTCCGCCGACGAGATGCTCCGCGCACGCACAACCACCCACGCGTTTCGCACACGCGTCCGCTTGCATCCGTCGGTGAGGCGAGTCTGCCAACCGCTAGGGCAGGCGACAACTGTGTTTCAGGTGGCGTGAGTTGCTGTTTCAGCCAACACCAATTGCCCCCCTCGCCGGGGCGAGGGTGCGGGTACGGGGTGACACCGCTTGAACAAGGCCACACCCGCGCGACTTGTCGCCACTCATGAGTGGCGCGACGGCCGCACCCACACCGCTCAGGGGAGCGGCCGGCCCTGCCGCCGATGCCGCCGTGCCCCGGTCCCAACGTGCAGAAGCCGGTCCCCTGCTCCGCAAAAGGCCAAGGCCCGTGCAAGCCACACCACGCCCCTGCCCGAGAGGGCCAGGACGGCCATTGCCCGGTACAGCCAGTTCACCACCAGACAGCCCGTGGCGGGCCAGTTCACGCACAACTGACCGCGGATGCGTCCCGCAACCTGCCACACGAACTCCCCCGCCACCACCTCACCGACCCGGCCTCGACGACGGCACGACCCGCCGATCCCGGTGGGACGCCGCGGCGAAACTACGCGTGGGGGGAGTCCTGGCCGGCCGCCTTGTCGGGCTGGGGCTGGGTGGTGTCCTTGTCGGCGGTGGCGGAAGGGCGGGTGGACTGGGCGTACCAGCTGGCGAGGATGCGTAGCTTTTCGAGGTCGTCGTCGGTCTTCCCGGCGTGGACGAAGAGGATCTGGTCGGGGTCGCCGGGCAGGGAGAGTGCCTCGTAGGTGATGTCGAGGCGGCCGACGACGGGGTGGTTGAATCGTTTGGTGCCCCAGGTGCGTTCGACGACGGTCCGCTCGGCCCACCAGGTACGGAACTCGGGTGATAGCGAGTTCAGTTCGGCGACTACTGCGGCGATCTGCGGGTCGTTGGGGTTGCGGCCGGCCTCGGCGCGTAGCACGCCGACGACCTCGGAGGTGACCTGTGCCCGGTCGAGGTAGAGGGAGCGGGCGGCTGGGTCGAGGAGCATCCAGCGCAGCGGGTTGCGCTCGCCGGGCGGCGGTGGTTGAACGGGGTGAACAGCGCGTCGAGGAGTTCGTTGGAGGCCAGGACCTCGTTGCGGCGGCCGAGGACGAAGGCGGGCTGGTCGTGCAGTCCGTTCAGCATGCGCAGCAGTTCCGGCCGCACCGGCTGGGGCGGTGCGGCTTGCGCGGACCGGCGGGGCTGGGGGCGCAGCAGGTCGCGCAGGTACTGGGTCTCGGCCTGGGTGAGTTGCAGGGCCTCGGCGATGGAGAGGATGACGCCTTCGGAGGCGCTGGTGAGCCGCCCCGCCCTGATGAACGGATGCGCCGAAGTCGTCGGCGGCAACGCCGCCACCAAACGCACCACCAGCGTGATCGCCGTCAGCGATGAAGACGATCCCCGGCGGCCGGTTGCAGCGGGTGGACGCAGCGCCCGGCGTCGATCAACGAGAGGATGTCCTGGAAGGTCCGTGTCAGCGGCCCGCGCGGGACCCGGTGGCCCAGATTCGCTCGCCCGAGCCGGGTCCTGGCGACGAGCCCCTTCGCATTCTCCCGGAGAGGATCGAGACGCGAAGGCCGCAGGGAGCACCGAGCGCGCCGGATCAATTCCTCTCCCGACCGTTGACGCGGCCACCTGACTGCGTCTCATAATCGGGCAGCCGCTGTCATCGATGACACAAGTCAACGATGACATCCTCGGGCGACGACGGGGCAGCCTTCGTCGGGCCGGGGTGCACTTCTCGGTCGTCGCGCTGGGATTCTCCCCGGCCGCTGCGTCGACGACCGTGGGACAAGGAGCCGCTATGAGCCGTACACGCGTTTCCCGGCAGGCCCGCATGCGGGTGGCGACGGTGGTGAGCGCCTTCGTTCTGTCGGCGGCCCCGCTCACCCCGCAGGGCGTCGCACAGACGTACACCGAGACCTACAGGCCCCAGTTCCACTTCACACCGCAGAAGAACTGGATGAACGACCCCAACGGCCTGGTGTATTACAAGGGCGAGTACCACCTGTTCTACCAGTACAACCCGAACGGTAACTCCTGGGGCGACATGTCCTGGGGGCACGCGGTGAGCAAGGACCTCGTGCACTGGGAGGAGTTGCCGCTCGCCCTGTCGCACGACGACAAGGAGATGGTCTTCTCCGGCGGCGCGGTCGTCGACCGGAACAACACCACCGGGTTCGGCACCAAGGAGAACCCGCCCATGGTGGCGATCTACACCAGCGCCTACAAGAACGGCGGCAGACAGGCCCAGTCGCTCGCCTACAGTACCGACCGGGGCCGCACCTGGACCAAATACCAGGGCAATCCCGTGATCGACATCGGCTCCGACAACTTCCGCGACCCCAAGGTGCAGTGGTACGCGCCGACCAGGAGCTGGCTGATGACGGTGTCGCTGTCCGCCGAGCACAAGGTGCGGTTCTATTCGTCCAAGAACCTCAAGGACTGGGAACTGCAGAGCGAGTTCGGGCCGGCCGGTGCGACGGGTGGCGTGTGGGAGTGTCCTGATCTGTTCCCTCTCGCGGTCGACGGGGACCCGGAGAAGGTCAAGTGGGTCCTGGTGGTCAACCTCAATCCCGGTGGCATCGCGGGTGGTTCGGCCGCCCAGTACTTCGTCGGGGACTTCGACGGCACGACGTTCATCCCTGACGACAAGGGCGCCTACACACCGCCCACGGGTGATGTCGTGCAGGACTTCGAAGGCGACGGTTTCGGGGACTGGGCGGTGAGCGGGACCGCGTTCGGCCGAGGTCCGGCAACCGGGACGCTGGACGGCCAGCAGGCCGTCTCGGGCTTCGACGGCAAGGGTCTCGCCAACAGCTTCCACGGTGGTGACGGCACCACCGGCACCCTCATCTCCCCCGAGTTCACCGTGACCAGCCCGTACCTGAACTTCAAGATCGGTGGCGGGCGGCATCCGCACAAGGCCGGTACCGTCCTGGACGGCACCGCGCCCGAGGGCACGGTCCTCGCCGACTTCGAGGGCGGCTACGGCGACTGGACGGCCACCGGCGACGCCTTCGGTACGGCACCGGCCACCGGCACCCTCCCCGGCCAGCAACAGGTCTCCGGATACCTGGGCAGCGGCCTGGTCAACACCTTCCGCAGCGCTGACTCCACCACCGGCACCCTCACCTCGCCCGAGTTCACCGTCGACAAGAAGCACATCAACTTCCTCGTCGGCGGCGGCAACCACCCGGCAGACGCGGCCAACCCGACCTCCGTCGAGCTCCTCGTGGACGGCAGGGTGGTGCGCAGCGCCACGGGGAAGGACTCCGAGGCGCTCGACTGGACCTCCTGGGACGTCGGCGACCTCGCAGGAAAGAAGGCCCGGATCAGGATCGTCGACGACAACACCGGCGGCTGGGGGCATGTCAACGCCGACCACATCGTCATGTCCGACACCGCGGTCCAGCGCGCCTCCCAGGAGACGTCCGTCAACCTGATCGTCGACGGCAAGGTCGTCCGCAGCGTGACCGGCACCGACAGCGAGGCCCTGGACTGGGCGTCCTTCGACATGCGCCCGTACGCCGGCAAGAAGGCGCAGATCCGGATCGTCGACACGAACACCGGCGGCTGGGGCCACGTACTGGCCGACCGGTTCACCATGGCGGACAAGCCCGCCGAGTCCGTCCTGGAGCGGGCCGGCTGGGCCGACTACGGCAAGGACTACTACGCGGCCGTGTCCTGGGAGGACGCGCCGGACGGCAAGCGGTACATGATCGGCTGGATGAACAACTGGGACTACGGTCAGTCCGTCCCCACCTCCCCGTGGCGCGGCGTGCAGAGCGTCCCGAGGGAGATGGCCCTGCGTACCGTCGACGGCCGGATCCGGCTGACCAGCAAGCCGGTGGGCAGTCTCGCGTCCCTCCGGCAGACCGGCCCGGCGAGGGCGTCCGGCGTCACCGTCACCAGCACGTCGAAGTCCCTGACCGGCCTCGGGGCCCAGGGCAAGGCGCTCGACATCGAGGCGGCCTTCTCCCTCAAGGACGCCAAGCGCTTCGGCCTGAAGGTGCGCACGGGTGCGGGCGGCGAGGAGACCGTCGTCGGCTACGACGCCGTCACACAGAAGCTGTACGTCGACCGCAGCCGATCCGGCGCCGGGGACTTCAGCGGCGCGTTCCCGGGTGTGCAGACGGCTCCGCTGAAGGCCGAGAACGGCAAGGTGCGGCTGCGGATCCTCGTCGACTGGTCGTCCGTGGAGGTCTTCGGCGGCGACGGCGAGGCCGTGATCACCGACCAGATCTTCCCCGCCCCCTCCAGCACCGGCGTCCAGGTGTTCGCCGAGGGAGGCACCGCGACCCTCGACGTCCTCCGCGCGTGGCGGATGAAGTCCATCTGGCAGTGACGAGCTGGTCGTGCACGAAAACCGGGAGGCGCCGCGCGGGCGCCTCCCGGTGAAGCAGAGGGCGAGGAAAGCGAAGGAACTTGCGTCATGTGGAGTGAATGAGAAGGAAGTCCCCTCATGGCCTCGCCGTCGGCAACGCTAGCACTCAGGACGGGATCAGGTCGCGCAGATTTTCGAGGGTGATGATCCGGGAGTCCGGGTGCAGACCCTCGGGCCGTTCGAGACCGATGTACGTCACGGGCTCCTGAGGGACCGGCTCGCCGTCCCACAGGTCCACGGCGGTGTTGTCGCGGGACATCAGATCGACCAGGTACCTCGTCGTCAGCTGCTCCCGCTCCATGAGGGCACGCACCGCCTTGGACACCGACACCTGGTTCTCCTCGACCCGGTTGGCCTCCGTGATGCCCCTCAGATACAGGTGCAGCCACTTCGCGCTCCACGTGCCGTCGTCCCCGCGCCGGAAGACCAGGGGCAGTGCCACCCGGCCGACCCCACGCAGCTCCGATTTCATCCGCACCGTGCGCGGCTCGAACGGCCGGCCCTTCTGCGCACCGTCGCGCAGCATGAACCCGAAGAAGGACTCCTCGACGTCCTCGAAGCTCTCGCCCGCGTAGATGTCGACCTGCGGAACGATGTACGTGCCGCGCACCCGGCCCAGGGACAGGTCGATGAACTCCGAGGCTCCGTCGGGAGCTTCGGTGACATCGCCCGAGTGCTTGCCGCCGACGGCAGTGAGGGCCGTGTAGGAGAGCCAGGAGTCGGTGCTGTAGTCGCCGCGCAGAAGCAGGGCCGACAGGTCGTAGTCGGTGCGGAACTCGGTCTGCTTCCAGTACACGAAGAAACGCAGCAGTTCGCCGTCGACCCGCGAGAGCGAGCCCCGTGGCAGGACACCGAACCCGGCCGCGGTCGCCCGGCCGCTGAGCGGGAGTGCCACGTCGAGGACGTCGGGGTCGAGCAGCAGCCGGCCCGGTGCGGGGAGCCGGCGGCGGATCTCCGCGTCGAGGGCGGCGATCAGACGATCGCGGTCCGCGGCCGGCACGGGGCGCCGGGCGTCGGGGGCCACCCAGGCGCGGCCCCGGCGGTTGACGAAGATGCGGGGTTCGCCGGTCTCCCGCTCCCGATTGTGGAAGTGCTCACGGACCGAGAGAACGACCCGGCCGGAGACCTCGGGAGCGACCTCGACCGCGGCGGCGACCACCGCGTCCCGCTCCTCCTGGCCGGTGGCGACGCGCAGCAGGCGGTCCAGGGTGCGGAACAGCTTGCCGGGCGCGGACGTCAGCAGCTTCACCGCACCGGTGGTGTCGCGGGCGTCGAGCAGCTGCGCGACGCGGCTGTCGAAGGAGCGGGCCTCCTTCTCGCCCCGCGCCACGGCGAACACGTCGGCGGCGTGCGGCCAGCGGGGGTACTCGTGCGGGTGGAGACGCTCACCGAGGCGCTTGAAGGGCTCCCGGTGCGCGTGCACGTCGGCGAGTTTCGCCGGGTTCGCCGCGACGACCGCGTCGAGGCCCGCGAGCAGCCCTCGGCGCACCGGCCGGGGCAGCGATCGGAAGCGGGTCGGTTCCTGGAGCGTCACGTCGCCGCCCGACAGGGCGCAGGCCAGGCGCAGCACGTCGGTGACGGTGTTCAGCAGGAGGTCGGCGCCGACGGCGAGGCGGGCCTCGTTGACGACCGCCCTGTTCTCCCGGACAGGGATCGACTCCGGCTGGGGGCCCAGGGCGCATCGCCCGGCGAGGGTCCGGAGGTCGCGCAGGTGCTCCTCGCCCAGGGGTGTCGTGCTGCCCGCCAGGGCCAGGTAGAGGTCCGTGATCTCGGCGTCCAGGTCCCGTCCGAGGTGCAGGACGGTCACCCGGTCGCCAGCCGAGGCGATGAGTTCGTCCTGTGCCGCGAGCATCTCCTGGTAGGTGTGCTGGTAGCGGCCGTACGTGGGGAGGCTGAGCAGGTTCAGGACGCCGTGTGTCAGCTGCGTGAGCACGTTCTCGCGCGAGGTGTCGTCGGCGAGCGCCTTCGCCACGCACCGCATCCAGAACTCTTCGGTGTCCGGCACGTTCGCCGGGAAGTTGATGAAGTAGGAGTTGTGCCGGACATGGTCGCCCACCATCTCGCGCACGGTGGCCAGCGTTCGCCGGGCGGTGTGCACGACCGCCGCCTCGGACAGCCCCGACAGGTGCTCCAGCAGCTCGGCGGAGAGCTTGAAGCCCACGGAGGTCAGCGCCGCGTCGAACTGCCGGGCGGCGGTGGCGCCTTCCCCTGCGGAGCCCTTGGGGGAGGGCAGGCGATGGGTGTGCCGGAGGACCAGCGATTCGAAAGTGTGCGCCATTCGGGGATGATCGCAGAGGTGCGCGAGGCGGCGCACCGGAGTTTTCCGCGCGACGCCCTCCCCCCGGGGCCTGCCGTGAGCAGCCTCGGCCGACGCCCGTCAGGGACGCGCGGCCAGCGGATCGAGGAACGTCAGTACGGAGGCGTCCTCTTCGATCAGCGGTGTGAGCGCGGCGTTGAACGGGCCGCCGTACGGGGCGTTCAGGTGCGCCTGGAAGGCGTCTTCGTCCCGGTAGACCTCGAAGATCCAGTAGGCGCGGGGGCTGGCGGCCTTGGTGTAGACGTCGAACGCGAGGTTGCCCTCCTCCTCCCGCACCTTCAGGGCGTACTCCTGGATCAGGCGGGTGACCTCGTCCTCCGCTCCCTCTCGGGCGGTGAATTCGGCGAGCAGGGTTTTCGTCATGGGTTCTTGTCCTTGTCGGTGGGGTTCAGTGGGTGGAGTCGAGGTGCCGGACCGCGGTGGTTTCCGGCGTGGGCTGCGGCAACTGGTCCTGCCAGGGCGGGTTGGGGCCGGCGACCGAGCAGGTCAGTGCTGCCACCCTCACGGCGAACAGGCAGGCCGCCTCGACGTCGGCGAGGCTCAGGTCCGTCAGCCTGCCGCCGAGGAGGCCGTGGGTGCCGAGGTGGTGCAGCAGACCTGCCGTGAAGGAGTCCCCGGCACCGACCGTGTCGACGACCGGCGTCGCCACCGCCGGCACCTGCACGCGCTCACCGTCGAGTGAGACCAGGGCTCCTACTGCGCCGCGCGTGATCACCACGAGCCGTGTCCCCGCGGCGTGCCAGGTGTCGCACGCCTGCTCGAGCGGGGTTCCGGGCAGGAGGAGTTCCAGGTCGTCCTCGCTCAGCCGCAGTACGTCCGCGAGGCCGCACCAGTGCGCGAGCCGGGCGCGGTAGACGTCGGGGTGCACCAGGAGCGGGCGGACGTTGGGGTCGATGCTGATGGTGGCCCGGGGGGCGGCCGCTGCCAGGAAGGCTTCCACCACCGCGGCTCCCGGTTTCCGGACCAGGGCGAGCGAACCGGTGTGCACGCAGGCGGTGTCGGCCAGGTCCACCCGGCCCAGTTCCGCGCTCGTCCACTGCCAGTCGGCGGTGGCCTGGGCGTGGAAGGAGAACGCGGCCCGGCCCTGGTCGTCCAGTTCGGCGACGGCGAGCGTGCTGGGCTCTGCGGCCTCGACGGCGTGCGAGAGGTCCACGCCGGATGCCGCGAGGTGGGCCCGGAAGAGGCGGCCGAACACGTCGCCGGACAGCCGCGCGAGGAAGCGGGCAGGGGTGCCGAGGCGCGCCAGGGCCACCGCCGTGTTGGCTGGCCCGCCGCCCGGCAGGACGCGCAGGGCGAGTTCGTTCGGGGCGGGGGCGGGCTCGGTGAACGCGTCGGCGACGCATTCGCCGAGGACGGTGATCTGGCGTGGGCTCATGGGCTGCTCTTCTCTGGGGTCCGCTGAGCGGAAACGGGCACGACCCGGGCACGCCGGTGAACGGCTTCGGGCGGGCGGCCGCCGAGGGGCGTTGCCGATTTGTGACGGGTGCAAGGCATTGACGTTGCCGGTGAGCGGAGTCCATCATCCTCGCCAAGCAGTGTCAACGATGACATCAGTCAACGTTGACATCGCGGGACGGCAGGCCTCGCTGCCGCCCACCCGCCCGACATCGCGCTGGAGTCGTTCATGTCACGCACCTCTCGTCCGTCCTCCTCCCTCCTCAGAGCCGCCGCGTGCACGGGCATCGCGGCCCTGACCCTGACCGCCTGTGGATCCGGATCGGGATCGGGCAGCGCGAGCACCGGCTCGGGCGACGTCAAGGTCGGCCTGATCACCAAGACCGACACCAATCCGTTCTTCGTCAAGATGAAGGAGGGCGCGGAGAAGTCCGCGAAGGCCGAAGGCGTCAAACTCATGACCGCCGCCGGCAAGTTCGACGGTGACAACGCCGGGCAGGTCACCGCGATCGAGAACATGGTCGCCGCCGGAGTGAAGGGCATCCTGATCACTCCGAGCGACTCCAAGGCCATCGTGCCCGCCATCGAGAAGGCCAAGGCCAAGGGCGTCCTGGTCATCGCCCTGGACACCCCGACCGAGCCGCAGAGCGCGGTGGACGCCCTGTTCGCCACCGACAACCTCAAGGCCGGTGAGCTGATCGGCGAGTACGCCAAGGCCGCGATGAAGGGCAAGACCGCGAAGATAGCCGCCCTGGACCTGGCGCCGGGCGTGTCCGTCGGCGTCCAGCGGCACAACGGTTTCCTCAAGGGCTTCGGCGCCACGGACAAGGACGTCGCCTGCGCCCAGGACACCGGCGGCGACCAGTCGAAGGGCCAGACGGCGATGGAGAACTGTCTCCAGAAGGAACCCGGCATCAACGTCGTCTACACCATCAACGAGCCCGCCGCGCTGGGCGCGTACACCGCGCTCAAGGCCAAGGGCCGGGAGAAGGACGTCCTGATCGTCTCCGTCGACGGCGGTTGCACCGGCACCAAGGCCGTCAAGGACGGAAAGATCGCCGCGACCTCGCAGCAGTACCCGCTGAAGATGGCCGCCGAGGGCGTCAAGGCCGTCGTGACGTACGCCAAGGACGGCAAGAAGGCGTCGGGCTACACCGACACCGGCGTCACGCTGATCACCGACAAGGCACAGGACGGGGCCGCTTCCAAGGACACCGCCTACGGCCTGGACAACTGCTGGGGCTGAGCCGCCGGCCCCCGCCGCCACCGTTCGCCACCCCTCGGCGGGGCGGCCGGTCCCTCCTCCCCGGTCCGGGACGGCCGCCTCCTCGTCCTCCTGCCGCCCTGAAGGGACGGATCAGGACTTCTGTCTTCCGACAAGGACCTCGCATGACTGCCACGTCCACGCCACCCTCCACGTCCACGCCGTACGCCGAGCTCACAGCGCCGACCAGAGCCCGCAGGCTGCTCACCCAGCCGACCACCGGCCCCCTGATCGCCCTGCTGTTGGCCTGTGTCTTCTTCTCCGTCTCCACCGACCAGTTCCTCACCGGCGGGAACTTCTCGCTGATCGTCCAGCAGGTCATGGTCGTCGGCACCCTGGCCATCGGCCAGACGCTCATCATCCTCACCGCGGGCATCGACCTGTCCTGCGGAGCGGTGATGGCGTTCGGCAGCATCGTGATCGCGAAGATGGCCGCCGAGGGCTCCCTGCCACCGCTCGCCGCGATCGCGCTGGGCCTGGTCGTCTGCGGCGGCTTCGGCATGCTGAACGGTGCGCTCGTGCAGAAGATCCCGCTGCCGCCGTTCATCGTCACGCTCGGCATGCTCAACGTGGCGTTCGCCCTGACGCACATCTACTCCGAGGAGCAGACGGTCAGCAACCTGCCCGGCCCGCTGACGGCTCTCGGGCAGACCTTCCCGCTCGGCAGGACCGACATCACCTACGGCTCGCTGGTCACCATCGCCCTGTTCCTCCTCCTCGCCTACGCGCTGAGCAGCACCGGCTGGGGCCGGCACGTCTACGCGCTGGGCAACAGCCCGGAAGCGGCCCGGCTGAACGGCATCCGCACCTCCCGGCTGACCATCGGCATCTACACCGTGGCCGGTCTCCTCTACGGCGTCGCCGCCCTGCTGCTCATCTCCCGCACCGGAGTGGGCGATCCGCAGGCCGGGCAGACCGACAACCTCGACAGCATCACCGCCGTGGTCCTCGGCGGCACCAGCCTCTTCGGCGGACGCGGCTCGGTCCTGGGCACGTTCATCGGCGTCCTCATCGTCGGCATCTTCCGCAACGGTCTCCAGCTGATGGGCGTCGCCTCGATCTACCAGACCCTGATCACCGGCGTCCTGGTGATCCTCGCGGTGACCGTCGACCAGATCTCCCGGAAGAAGGCCCGATGACCACCACCCCCTCCCCCACTCCGGTCCTTCAGGCTCGCGGTCTGGTCAAGCGCTACGGCCAGGTCACCGCCATCGACGGCGCCGATTTCGACCTGCTGCCCGGCGAGGTCCTCGCCGTGATCGGCGACAACGGCGCCGGCAAGACCAGCCTCATCAAGGCGCTCACCGGAGCGGTGGTGCCGGACGAGGGCGAGATACGCCTGAACGGCGAGCCGATCCAGTTCTCCGGCCCGCAGAGCGCACGCGCCCACGGCATCGAGACGGTGTACCAGGACCTCGCCGTGGCGGCGTCCATGGACATCGCCTCGAACATGTTCCTCGGCCGCGAGCTGCGCCGCCCGGGCGTCCTCGGCAGTGCCTTCCGCATGCTCGACAAGAAGCGCATGCGCCAGGAGGCCGCCGAGCACATGGCGGATTTGAAGATCGGCCTGCGCTCGCTGACCCAGGCCGTCGAGACACTCTCCGGCGGACAGCGGCAGGCCGTCGCGGTGGCCCGCGCGGTCGCCTGGGCCCGCAGCGTCGTCGTCATGGACGAACCCACCGCCGCCCTCGGCGTCAAGGAGTCCGGTCAGGTCCTCGACCTGATCCGCCGTGTCCGCGACAAGGGCATGCCGGTGGTTCTGATCAGCCACAACATGCCGCACGTCTTCGAGATCGCCGACCGGATCCACGTCCACCGGCTGGGCCGGCGTGCTGCCGTGATCAAGCCGTCCGACTACTCCATGGCGGAGGTGGTGGCCATCATGACGGGTGCCCTCACCGTCGACGAGGCCGGAGATACTGTCGTAGCGGATTCCGAGGCCGCGAAGGCCGCCGGAGTCCAGGCCACCTGACAGCGCAACCCGCTCCCGCATGTTCCGGCCGAGGCCGCGGCCCGGAACCGGGGAGCATCCAGGAGACGGTTACTCCATGGCAGCAAGCCGCAGACCCACCTTGGCCGATGTCGCCAGAGAAGTGGGTGTCAGCGCCAAGACGGTATCCCGAGTCCTCAACGAGGACGGGCCCGTCTCGGCCCGGACGCGGGAGCAGGTACTGGCCGCGGTCGCCGAGTTGGGTTTCCAGCCGAACCTCATGGCCCGCAACATCCGCGTCGGCGGTCCGGACACGACCGTCGGGCTGGTCGTCCCCGACCTGGCGAACCCCTTCTTCGGGGCCGTGGCCCGCGGGATCGAGGACACCGTCCGGGGCCGCGGACTGACGCTGCTCATGGGCTCGTCCGCCGACGACCCCGAGCGCGAACGTGCCTTGACGGCCCAGTTCCTCGCGCGGCGTGTCAGCGTCCTGGTCGTCGTGCCGTCCGTCGGCGCCGACCACTCCGACCTCAAGGCGCACCGCACCGCGGGGTTGCCGGTCGTCTTCCTCGACCGCCCGGGGGTCGGCCTGTCCACGGACAGCGTCGTCAGCTCCAACCGCGCGGGGGCTCAGGAGGGTGTCGCGCACCTGATCGCCCACGGGCACCGCCGTATCGGGTTCGTCGGCGACCTGCCGGTCAAGCTGTACACCCGCCGCGAACGCCTCGCCGGATACCGGGCCGCCCTGCAGGAAGCCGACATCCCCTACGACCGCTCGCTGGTCGTCAGCGCGCACGATCAGCAGGGGGCGGAGGCCGTGACGGCGCGACTCCTGGAACGGCCCGATCCCCCCACGGCCCTGTTCGCCGGGAACAACATCATGGCGCTCGGCATCGTCGCCGAACTCGCCCGCAGCAAACGCAAGCACGTGGCCGTCGTGGCCTTCGACGACGTCTCCCTCGCCGAGGCGCTGGAGCCGGCCCTCACCGTCGTCGCCCAGGACCCGGAGGAGATCGGCCGCAGCGCCGCCACCACCGCCTTGGCCCGGCTCGACGGCGACCGCTCCCGGGCCCGCACCATCACCGTGCCCACCCGGCTGGTCGTCCGTGGGTCGGGAGAGCAACGCATCCCGGACGCAGATCTCTGACGGTCCCCCGCGCGAGCGGTGGACGCCCGAAGGAGCGGGCAGTTGACGGGCCCGGCCGGCACCAGCGACCGAGGATGTGCGTGGCAGGAGGCTGATCTGCGAGTTCGGGTACTGTACGGCCGTGGGAGAACGGGCGACCATCGGCGATGTCGCGGCCCGGGCCGGCGTGGGGGTCGGCACGGTGTCGCGCGTCCTGAACAACAGCCGGAACGTCAGCGAGGACACCCGCGAGCGCGTGCTGCGCGTGATCCGGGATCTGGACTACCGGCCCAACCGGCGCGCTCGGGCCCTGTCCACGGGACGCACCCAGAGCATCGCCGTCATCGCGCCCTTCGCCACCGAGCCATCGGTCGTCGAGCGGCTGCGCGGCATCTCACACGTGCTGCAGGGCAGCGACCACGACCTCACCCTGCTCGACGTGGCCACACCGGATCAGCGTGATCAGCGCTACCGGGCGGCGGCGGGCGGCGACCGCTTCGACGGGCTGCTGGCGATCTCGCTCGCTCCCACCGACGACGACGTGGAGCAGCTGGCACGGGCAGGTCTGCCCACGGTGCTGCTGGACTGCGAGCACCCGGACCTTCCCCGTGTGGTGATCGACGACGTGCGCGGCGGCATGCTGGCGACGCGTCACCTGCTGCAACTCGGCCATCGCCGGATCGCGTTCATGGGCGAGGTCGCCGACGGCCGTTTCCGTTTCCACGCGAGCGCCCGGCGTCGCGAGGGCTGCGAGCTGGCGCTGCAGGCCTACGGACTCGCGCTGGAGGAGCCGTACGTACGGGTCGGACCCCACGGCCGCGCGGTGGCGCACCGCCTCACCGACGAGTTGCTGGCCCTTCCGGTGCCCCCGAGCGCGATCGTCACCAGTTCCGACACTCAGGCGCTGGGGGTGATCGAAGCGGCGAACTCGGCGGGCGTGAGGGTTCCTCAGGAACTGTCCGTGGTCGGCTTCGACGACCTCGACGTGGCGGCCTACGTAGGGCTGACCACGGTACGCCAGCCCCTGCGCACCAGTGGCGGGATCGCCGCGCGCCTGCTGCTGGAGCACATCGGCCGGCCTCTTGGCGGCTCGATCGAGAAGATGCTGGAACTGGAGCTCGTTCCCCGGCGTACGACGGCCGCCGCGGGAACCTGATCGGCGTTGCGCCGAAGACGTCGTTGGATCGGTTCCATTTACTTCCACCACGCGACTCCGACCGCTGCTCGTACGTGAATCTTCACCTCACAAGTTCACTGGATTTGCCTACAACTGAGGTACCGTCAGTCATGGAACCGGCTCCACAGCTTCCATTCGTTCCCTCCTCCCCCCAAGGGTGACGTATGTACAGAGCAAGACGAGTGCTGCTCCGGCTGGCGACGGGTCTGGCAGCCCTCGCGACGTTGAGCGGTGTCATCACTCCCGCCTCCGCCTCCCCCCATGACACGTCCCGGACGGGCGCACGGCAGTACACTGCCGACGACGACTACACAGCCGTCTGGTCCCGCGCGGACGCCCTGAAACTGCGGCAGGACAAGACCAACACCGCCCCTCGCGTGTCACCCGACTTCCCGGTGATGACCGACAAGGTGTGGGTGTGGGACACCTGGCCGCTCACCAAGCTCGACACCCGGACCGCCACCTACAAGGGCTGGCACGTCATCTTCTCGCTGACGGCGCCGCGCTCGGTGCCGTTCGGCGACCGGCACTGGTACGCGAAGATCGGCTACTTCTACTCGCGTGACGCCAAGAGCTGGAAGTACGGCGGCGACCTGTTCCGGCCCGGCACCTCGTTCGGCTCACGTGAATGGGCCGGCTCGACGGCGCTCATCGGCGACAAGGTGCAGTCCTTCTACACCGCCTCCGGGCGCGACAACGGCGGGGTCGACCCCAGCGACGCGCTGCAGCGTCTGGCGCAGGCGACCGGCAGGATCCACGCGGACAAGAACCGCGTATGGTTCTCCGGCTTCCAGGACCACCGCATCATCGCCCAGGCCGACGGCAAGCTGTATCAGACCCTCGAACAGTCGCAACAAGGCCCGATCATCTACGCCTTCCGCGACCCGTTCGTCTTCCGCGATCCGCGGGATCGCAGGGTCCACCTGCTGTTCGAGGGCAACACGGGCGGTACGGCGGGCACGTACCGGTGCACCGACCGTGACATAGGTGACGTGCCGGCCGGCCACGAGGTGCCGGCCGACGCGAAGTACTACACGGGCAACATCGGGCTGGCCACGGCCGATGGCGACCGCATGGAGAACTGGAAGCTCCAGCCCCCGCTGCTGTCGGCCAACTGCGTGAACCAGCAGACCGAACGGCCGCATCTGGTCATCCGCGGCGGCAGGTACTACCTGTTCACGATCAGCCACAAGTTCACGTTCGCGCCGGGGCTGAGCGGCTGGGACGGCCTCTACGGGTTCGTCGGCCCGGGGCTGCGCGGTGGCTACCGGCCGCTCAACGGCAGTGCGCTGGTGCTGGGCAACCCCGAGGACGCCCCGACGCAGCAGTACTCGCACTACGTGATGCCCAACGGGCTGGTGGAGAGCTTCATCGACACCGTGCCGACGGCTGACGGCGGGACCCGCTTCGGCGGCACCCTCGCACGCACGCTTGTGCTGTCCCTGAAGGACGACAGGACGAGACTGACCGGTCAACTGGACTACGGCTACATTCCGTAGACCAGCCTGAGCGGGTCGAGGGGGCGGCTGATGCAATCGGCCGCCCCCTGCCCGCGGTCGGCGCCGAACCGTCCGCCCGGACGAGGCCGGAAGGGGCTGTGAGCGCGGGCGGTTGCCCGCTGCCACGGTCCCGGTCGGACCGTGGCGTCGCCACCGATGGACAGGCATGCCGCCTGAGCGAGAACGCGGTGACGTTCACCCGCGTCACCGACAGGTGGTGGCACTACCGGCGGTGGGCGCGGCCGCCCGCCGCGCGTGCGGCCCGGCGTGGCTTGCTCACCTACCCGGCCGTCAGCACCTCCAGAGCGGCTGACGCGGCGTCCACCACGGAGGGCCAGGCAGGGGAGGCCAGGAACCGTTCGTCCGGCTGGTCACGGCCGACCTCGTCCAGAGCACGGGTCAGTTCGCCGGCCAGTTTGCTCATGGCCTCGACCTCCGCATCGCTGGCCAGGGTCCTGCCGAGCGCGGCCCGCGGGTCCGCGAGCACCGTGGTGTCGTCGTAGAGGATGTTGACGGTAAGCGTGAGGTCGTCGTAGTAGTCCGCCGACGGGTACTCTCGGTCGACCCATACACGCTGCTGATACGCCGGATCCGCCAGAGCACGGACGGATGCGATGATCTCCGCGCGCATGTCGGGGAGCGTGATGTCATGTCGTGCTGTCACGGCTTGTTCCAGGCCTTCCACTTCAGCCATTCGTCCAGGGGAATGTGGGCTGCCCGCGCATTGTCCTTGATGGAGCCGCTGATGGGCTTGCCGTCGCGGCCGATGACCTTGCCGCCCGAGTTGATGACGACATGGTCGACCTGCTGATAGACCTGCGAGTTGTTCGCATTCCCCTGGTCGATTCGGACCCCGTTGCCCTTGCCGTCGTTCCAGCGGTAGCCGACGCCCTTGCTGTTGACCTGCTCGAATTCCTTGAGCGACGGGGGAACCTTGTCGTAAGCCTGGCGCGACAGCCAGCCGTCGATCTTGCCCGTGGCCTTCTCGGCCTTCATGGCCTCCCTGAGCTCCTCGGCCTTGATCGCGCCCTTGCCCGCCTTCATCCAGCGCAGCAAGATCACCGAGCCGAGCAGCCGTTCGGTCGGGCTCAGCTTTTCGCCGGTGACGGTGCCTTCACCGGTGATCGCCTCGATGATGCCCTTGCCGTCGCCGATACCCGGCAGCAAGTCCAGCAGGGCGGAGGTCATGGCCTTCTGCGCCGCGTCTTCGAGCGGAGAGCTGCCGCCCTTGCCGAAGTCCTTGAGAGCCTCGGAGAAGTCGATCTTGCCGATCGTGGGGAGTTCCCGGAGTTTCTGGGCTGCCTTGGCGATCTGCGGAACCGCTTTGTTGAGCTCCGCCATCCCCCGGTTGGCCTCGGCGATCCCCTCGTTCGCCTTCTGCATGCCGGCATTGGCTTTGTCGATACCCTTGTTCATCTGGTCAAGGGCCTTGTTGACGTCTGCGACAGCGGAGTTCATCTTGTCGAGACCGGAGTTCATCTGATTGAACCCCTTGATGATGTCGTCAAGGGCCTTGTTCAGTTCCGGGTCCGTGATGAAGTCGGCGATGGCGTTGATCGCGATGATGCCGTAGTAGACGGCGCGGCCGAGGGCAACGGCCGTCTCGATGCCGTGTCCGAGTTCCAGGGTGATCTCGCGCAGTTTCTTCTCAGCCTGGTCCTCCAGCTTCTTGATCTCTGCTTTGGTCTGGGGCGACAGGTTGTCGCTCGAGGTGAGGCGCGCCTTGGCCGAGAGGAGGTCCACGTACTGGTTGATGTGCTTTTCGACGTCGGCCTTCAAGAAGGCGTCGTCCCGGTGTTCGTTCGTGGCGGCGTGCGTGCCGTGGGCCACGATCAGCAGTACCGGTATCCCGTAGATGGAGACGCGGCCGAGTTTCGCGAGACACGTCAGCCGCTTGTCCAGGGGCGTGTTGTCGCACGTGGTCATCGGCTTCTTCGCCGATGCCGTGGTCGCCGCCGAGGCGGCGGTCGCTCCGCCGGTCAGCAGAACCGAGAGGGCCGTGGTCAGGGCGGCCAGCTTGAGGGTGAGGCGGTGCTTCATTGCTCCCCGTGTTGGTCGGTCGTCTGTGACACCGCGAGGAGGGCAACAGGGACGGGCCCGGCACCGAGGATTCCCCCACCTCGGACACATGCTGCGTTTCCCCCGCGTGTCGTGTGAAGGAGATGTAAGCACACATAGCGACTCAGTTGTTACTTGCGGGTAGTGATTTGAGGGAGAATTGAGATTGATGCTCGTGTAGCGGACGGGCCAGGGTGTGTGGCTCACGGGCGGGTGCCGAGGACGCCGGACAGGCCGACGCGGTCCGGGCAGGCCGGCGCCGCCGACGTTGCGCGTGCCGCCGGCGCGCTTCCGGCACGATATGGGCGAGGTCGCTCCCGAGGCTGAACACCTGGGACGAAAGGGAGGGCACCCTCCGGCGGTCGAGTTCAAGGCCCTGGCCCGGCATGGCCGGCAGGGGTGCCGGAGGCCGTCTTACGTCAAGGTCCCTCCAGGCTGAGCCAGTTGGTCAGGCTCGGAGGAACACAGCGCCGGGGTCAGCGCCGTACGTGGGCGGCCGCCTCTGCGATGAGGTCGGCCACGCGCTCGGGGATCTCGTTGGGAAGGAAGAACACCGCGCCCGCGATCGTCACCACCCGGATGTGCGGGCACGCTTCGAGCACGCGCCGCTCCTGCGCGGTGAGCCCGCCGTCCCCCTTTTCCGCGTGCACGACCCAGGTCGGGACACCCGCCGCGCACAGCCGCTCGGCCCGCTGTTCGTGCCGGTGCAGCCACCGCAGGTACGCGCGCAGAGCCGGCTGCTGGTGGCGCGGTACGTTCCTCGCGAAGTCGGCCCGCAGTTCATCCCGGCGCTCGGCGGGCAGGTCGACTTTACCGACCATCGCCGCCGCGCCCTTGGCGAGCACCGCGGCCGGCACGCCGCCGAGCGCATCGCCGGCCCGCACCAGGGCGCGGAAGAAGGCCGGTTCGTCCGCCGGCGACATGCTGACGGCGAGCAGCACCGTCGGCCCGGTGAACACCCCGGAGACCACCATCTCCAGCGCGACGACGGCACCCATGCTGAACCCGACGACGACATCGGCGCCGACCTCGGTGGCGAGGGCGGCGGTGAGTTCGGCGTACCGCTCGACGCTGTACTCGTCCGGCGGAGGTGCGCCCGCCTGGCCGGGCAGCGTCGCGGCGACGAGCCGCAGCCTTGCCAGGCCGGGCTGCGCCATCACCTCCGCGTAGGAGCCCGCGCTGCACATGCCGCCGGGCAGCAACAGCACGGTGTCGCGACCGTCGGCCGGTCCTGACTGCCTGAGCTGCCAGTCCACGCTCATGCCACATCGCCTCCAGGCTCCCGGTACACGGCCGGCCCTTCAGCCCCATGCTAGGCCGACCCCACCAGGCCCGCGTTCTTCGAGGTCGCCGGTCTTGCCGGCGTAGACGAAGAGGGTCTGGTCGGGGTCGCCGGGCAGGGAGAGGGTCTTGTAGGTGATGTCGAGACGGGATGTGACCCTGCCTACGGCAGAGCGCCCCGGCCGCGGCGTTCAGTCGCACGGCGGTTCCGCCGGCGTCCCCTCGGGCAGCAGCTCTTTCTCGGCGTCGGTGTAGTCACGCGCGGCGGCGGCGCACAGCGTGCGGAACTGCTCGTCGGGGCGCAGGTCGAACGTCTGGCGCAGGGTGCCGGTGTCGACGGTGAGGCGATGGTCGCGCACGGAGCCGGTCACCCAGTCGCCGTCGGCGACCGGCAGCATTCCGGAGGCGTCGTCGCCGGTCAGGTCGTGGATCCGGACCACGTCCTTGCTGAACACGGACGTCACGACGCTGTGCCCCGGGCCGAACCCGATCAGGGCGTCGTTGCCCGTGGCGGGCGCGCCGCCGTGCAGGGTCCTGCGGCGGTCGACGTCCCAGGTGCGGACCTGTCCGTCGGTGTTCTGCACGGCAAGGCGTGAGCCGTCCGCGTCGAAGGCGAGCGGTCCTGTGACGTAGGAGGTGCTGAACGGCACGCTGACGGCCCGGCCGGGCAGTGTGGTGATACGCCGGGGAACGGTGACGTCCCACAGCAGGATCTCGCCGGTCAGGGTGCCCGTCCGGGTGATCGCGGCGACCTGCCCGGGGTGGCCCGGGCGGCCCACGATCTGGCCGCGCGCGAAGATCTGCCTGTCGAAGCCGCCGCCGCTCCAGTTGGGTGCCGGGTGGGCCAGGAAGGGCCGCGTGAGCACGGTGCCGTCCGCCGCGTCGACGCGGACGAGTCTGCCCTCCACCGTCAGCAGAGCGATCTCACCGCCCTGCAGGGCGGTGACCGCGTCCACCTCGCCGCCCTGCGTGGCCATGACCCGGTCCAGTGCCTTCGCCTTCGGCAGGACGTCGTCGAGCGGTACACCGTCGCCGAGGTCCCGCACGGGATAGGACCCCTGCAGGTTGCCCTGCCGACCCCACACCACGATCCGCTGCGAGTCGGCCGTCCACAGAGGCATCCAGTCCACGCCCTCGGGAGGAGGCGGCAACGACACCGCCCGGTGGCGGGTGCGGGAGGCGTCGAGGACCTCCAGGCGCCGGTCGGTGGCCAGGGCGATGTAGCGCCCGTCGGGCGAGAGGCTGTACTTCCCCGCGTCCTCCGAGAACCGCGCGCTGCCGGCCGGTTGTGCGCGCACGGCCAGCAAGGCCGTGCCGACGGGCACGAGGACGGTCAGCCCGCCCCCGGTGCGCGGGAAAGCCGCGACGCCGCTGTAGGCGGTGCCCTCGCCCCCGGTGGGCACGCGCGTGCGGTAGGACCGGCCGGTGCGCAGGTCGGTCAGCGTCACCTCGGTGTAACCGGCCTCGTCGTTGTCCGCCCCGAGGGCGACACCGTAGCGCGCCGTCGCGTCCGCCGTGCCGACGTCACCCGGCAGTGCGGTCCTGGGGCCGGGTGCCCTGCCGAGTCGCTGCGCGTACGGTTTCCCGATCTGCGTTCTGATCAGGAGTTCACCGCCGTCGCGCAGCAGAGCGCCACCCAGGTCCGAGGTGGTGGAGGCATGCCGGAGGCGGCCGGTGGTGAGGTCGCGGACCTCGATGCGCTGGCGCAGCTCGTCGTGGGTGTAGCTGACCGTCGCGAGGGTCCGCGCATCGGAGGTGAACGCGGCCTCGTTCAGGCCGGTCTCGGGAAGCAGGCCGTCCGGCAGGGGGATGCGGGCCCCGGAGGGGACGTGCCAGGCTTCGATGAAGGCGGGGACGCAGCGCCGTTCGCCGTTGGCGCACGGGATGCCGTGGTCGTCCGTCGTGCGCAGCAGCCGTGTGCCGTCGCTGCTGAAATCCAGTGCGCCACCGGCGTCCTCGGGCAGTTCGTGGTCGGCGGGCTCCAGGGTGAGGGGATGCCCGGGGTCGCTCAGCCGCCACAGCCGCACCTCCTCACCGGCTGTTGCGGCGAAGTGGCGGCCGTCGGGGCTCAGGGCGGTCAGCAGCTTCCCCTCCGGGACACCGGTCAGCTGTCCCCGTGCCCTCGGCTTGCCGTGCAGTGCCCCGGTGACCACGGTCATCGTCGGCCGGTCGCCGCCCCCGGGCTTCGACTGCACGACCAGGACACGGCCGTCCGGGGTGGCGTCCATGCCGGTGACCCGTCCCCGCCACACCGATGGATGGCTGCCCACCAGGTACTGCCCTCGCGCGTACTGCTGCAGCAGCGCCTGCCGGGTCTGCGGGGTCTGTTCGGTCCTCCATCCGGCCAGGGCGAGTTGCAGCGCGGTGGTGGGGTCGGTGGCCGGGCGGTCCTGGGAGAGCCGGGCGAGAAGGCCGGCTGCCTGAGTACGCAGTTGCTGCTCGGCGGTCCTGAGGCTGTGCCAGGTGGAGATCGACAGGACGATGGCGAGGACCGTGAGGACGGCCAGGGCCGCGACGGCGCTCTGCCGCAGGCGCGTGCCCCGCCGGGCGTGGCGGCGGCTGAGCAGGATGTAGGCGCGCTCGCCTGCGGAGATGTCCTCGGGGTGCTCGGTCAGTGCGCGGGTGGCCTCCGCAAGGTCGGATCCGCTGAGCAGCCGGGCGGGCTCCCGGTTCTGGGTCTGCCACCGGTGCAGGTCGGCCCGGAGCTGTTCCTGCCAGCGGCGGAAGTCCCGGGACGCGACGAGCCATTCCCTCAGGCGTGGCCAGAGCCTGGTGAGCGCCTCGTGCGCGAGGTCCACGATCTCGTCGCGCTCGGCACCTCCGGGTGGGCGGGAGAGGACGACCAGTTTGCCGGGTGCCAGCTCCCGTGCCAGGACGAGGAGTTCGGGCGCCAGGTCGCTCGTGCGGACAGGCCTGCGGGTGAAGGTGTCGCCGTCCGCCGGCCGGGCCAGTTGCACGAACAGGCGCCGCGCGCGCTCCTGGCGGGCTCCGGTCAGCTCGGCCAGGGCGCGGTCCGCGTAGGTGACGAGAGCGCCCGCCACACCGCCGAGTTCGTCGTAGGCGGAGTGGGTGAGCATCGACCGGGTGCGGCGCTGCCACAGCTCGGTCAGGGCGAACTGGACCAGCGGCATGCGCCCGGGCTCCGCGCCGGCGTCGGCGACGATCCGCTCCGGCAGACCGGGTTCGAACCAGAGCCCCGGTACGGCATCGACAGGTGCCGTCACCGCACGCCGAAGGTCCTCGTCGGCCAGCGGGGCGAGGAACTGCACGGCGTCGCTGAGCAGGTCGGAGGTCCCGGTCGTCACCAGCGTGTCGAGGGAGTCGGGCCGCGCGGTGGCGACCACCCGCAGCACCGCACCGTCCTGTCGGCCCGCCAGCGCGGCGAGCACACCCAGGAGGTCACGCGCGGCTTGCGGTTCCGCGCTCGCGTATTCCTCCAGCTGGTCGACGAAGAGGACGTGCCCGGCGCTTCCCGCGTGGGCGAGGACCCTTGCGCGCAGCTCGGTGGGCACGTCGGGGCCTGTTTCCAGCAGTCCGGCCAGCTCCTCGGCCTTGACGAGCCGGTCGACCTCGCCCAGCCGCGGCTCCAGGACGCCGGTCAGCGCCCGGGCGACGACCGCGGACGCCCGTACCCCCGGCACCGGCCGCAGCTCGGACACGCTCATGCCGTCGTCCCGTAACCCGGGCAGCACACCTGCCCGTACGAGGGAGGACTTGCCGCACCCCGACGGCCCCGCCACCAGCGTCATCGGCCGTCCGCGCACGGCGGCGCGCACCCGGGCGGTGTCCTCGTCCCGGCCGTGGAAGAACTCCGCGTCGTCCTCCGTGAAGGGCGCGAGCCCGCGATACGGGCAGCGCGGCGGCACGGTCCGCTCGTCGACCAGGTCGGCCGAGGGCAGCAGATACGCGGTCCGGTCGCCCCGGTCCGCCGCGACCGTCATGCCGACGACGCCGTCCTGGGCGTCGTCCCAGACCGGGGCTCCGCTGAACCCCTCGGCGATCACCGGCCCCGGCTCGTGCGCCTCCATCTGGGTCCAGCCCAGGCCCTGTCCGGCCCGCAGGGTGCCCGAGGCCCACTTGCCGTGGTCGGCGCCGACCGGATAGCCCTGCACCCGGAAGGTGTGCCCCCACACGCCGGTGCCGTCCACGAGCGACGCCGGGCGGGCCCCCGCCACGGGTGCGTCCAGGCGCAGCAACGCGACGTCCGCCCCGCCGTGCCGCCAGGACACCACGGTCGCCCGGGCCCGGGGACGGCCGTCCAGCAGTGGGAAGTCGAGGTCCACCGGCCGGTCGGGCGCTCGCTCCACGTCATTCGGCACCCGGACGGCCCGGGCCACGACATGGGCGCAGGTGCACACCAGGTCGGCAGCGATGAGGAATCCCGCCCCCACGATCCCGCCGGCGGCCGAGTGGATCCGCACCTGCGATGCCTCCAGGACATCCTTCCCCCGTCCGACGGCCATACGTCTCTCCCTCACCCCGTGGCGCACAGGCACCGTGGAGAAGCATCGTCCGCCCCCTACGGCACTCGCCTCAAGGGCGCCCGGCAACGACCGGGGGTTCCCACACTCCCCCGCCCGGCGATTGATGCTTCACGCCAGGTGCCGTGCTTCGTGGCGAATTGCCGCCGTTGACCCCTGCGGTTCGCTCATGCGACCTTCGGACCGCCCTCGCACTGGGGGCATCACTCGACTGAGAGGACACCATGGTGAAGACGGGCAAGAGCACGCGCAGAGGTTCAGCAGCCGTGGTCATGTTGTCGGCGGTCGCCATCGCAGCGGCCATGGCAGCACCTCCCGCGGTAGCGCACGGCGGTATGCCGGCCCGGGAATCGCCGGCGGTGACACGAGGCGCTCTGAGCGACCCGACGCCCGAGGAGCAGGAGAAACTGCGAGAAGTGGCCGGTGCGATATGGAGCCCCACACTCGCGGCCGGCTGGAACATGAACGCGGACGTGGCCGACGTCCTGTCGACCGCCACCGGAGAGATCCTCCGGTGCAGCCAAGCGTTCGCTCTCGTGCCGCGGCCGCCCGGCTTCGTCCCCGGACTCGGCTACCTGGTCAATTACTGGAAGAACCTGCGCGACTACTTTCTCGCGGTCAAGGACAACCGGACGTATCGCGCCTGCGTGGTCACCGCCGCCGCCAACTATCGCTCACCCATCGAGATGGCTTCCATGGGCGTCTGAGCCGACGCGGGAAGAGTTCAGCGCCTCATACACGATGCGCCCGCCAGCCGGGGTCAGGCGGAGCTGGAAGCTGGTCGGTCAGGCTTGTGAGGCTCGTCGTGGGGCGCCGGCCTGTGTTCCGCGGCAGACCGCGCTGTGCTTGGGCGGCGTCGGTCAGCGGTCACCCGGACAGGGAACGGGCCGCCAGGCTGCTGCCTTTGAAGCGCTGGCCCATGGCGATCTCGTCGCCCACCACCGACCAGACGCTCTCCTCGTCCTCGAAGGGGACGGGATCCATGCTGCCGATCTCCTCACGGATGCGATCGACCTCGCCGTCCAGGCGCTCGAAGTCGGCCTCCTCGTCACCGCTGAACGCGAACTCCTCCAGCAGGCGCTGGAAGCGGAGGGCTACCTGGATCAGTGACGAGACGTCCGTGTGGAGTTCCCGCACGGTTTCCTCATCGGGGTCGAAGGCGTGCACGGTGCCCGATACGGGATCGAGAGCGAGGTGCGCATTGAGCAGCCAGCCGACGACAGGCCAGGCGCCCGCGCCCTCCGCGGCGTCTTCGAAGTCCTCGATGTGCACGACCTGCCGCACAAGGGGCAGCACGCCGTCGTCCTCGTCTGGTCGGCGCAGCAGGAGTGTCCCGGTGGGGGCGCCGACGGTCTGCAGGAGGCGGGCGCCCGCGGTGCCCGCGGCGGCAGGCGGGAAGGCGGTGGCGGGCAGGGTCGCGATCCGGTCCTCGCCGAAGATGCCGACGAGTTCGCTGCGGGTGACATCGAAAAGCACAGCCTGGAAAACTCCGAACTCGGCGGCGGGCAGGGACACCGTGGGACTCTCGGTGGACCGACACGTTAACGGCGGAAGTGTCAACTGGTCGACTCCCCCAGGAGGCCGCCGCGAGCAGTCCCACTGCCGCGACGCCCATCCTGAGAAGGTGCGCCGACCAGCCGAGACGAAGACCGAAGAACCAAGGCCGAAGACCGAAGACCAAGGCCGAAGGCCGAAGGCGGGGACGGTGCAATCATGGCCGCGTCACGGTGCATGCCCCGGCGTGGTCGCCGCTGTTTTCTGTACGGCTCTATGAACGGCCGCGTCCTGCCTGACGTTTGCGGCCTTCGTCCCGGGCCTGCTGGAACGCGTCGGCGACAGTCTCCGCAGCACCGGACAGGACACCCTTGGTCTTGCCGCGGGCACCGGACTCGGTGATCTTCCCCGCGAGCTCGGTGAGCCCGGCCGGCTTGCGCGGTCCCGCCTCCAGATCGAGACGGTTGCACGCCTCGGCGAAGCGCAGGTACGTGTCCACGCTGGCCACCACGATCCGGATATCGATCTTGAGGATCTCGATGCCTACGAGTGAGACGCGTACGAACGCGTCGATCACCAGCCCACGGTCGAGGATGAGCTCAAGAACGTCGTAGAGGCCGCTGGAACCGCCCCCACCACCCTGCTGCGTCGCGACGGTCATCGCGTTCACCCCTCGTCACCCGTGTCGTTTCCCCGCATGAAGCTGCTGGACCTGCCCCTTCGGGAGGCAGGCCTGGCATGCGCTTGACCCCTATCCGCCACATCAAACACGCGTACGAAGATCGAGGTCGGGGACAGGGCGGATGCGCAACTGAGGGCGATCACAGGCCGAGTTGCTCCAGGGCGCGCTCGGCGCCAAGCCAGGAGGCACGAGGGCCGGCGGCCAGAACCCCGAACCTCGATGAGTTTGCGGCACCCGGCCGGTCCAAGCTCCTGACACCCCCGGAAAGGACACCGCCATGCCGGAACTGCTCATCGACTTCATCACCTCCCTCGACGGCTACGCATCAGGTGAGGGATGGCCCGGATTCTGGGGCTTGGAGGGCCCTGAGTACCTCGCGTGGCTCGGCCAGCAGCCCGAGGTCACCTACCTGATGGGAGCGAACACCTACCGTCTGATGTCCGGCTTCGCCGCAGGCGAGGTCCCCGAAGGCCAAGACGACTTCCGGCCCGAAGAAGAGGCGTCCGTCAACGAGCTCACACAGGCCTCCAAGGTGGTGTTCTCCTCCTCACTCGAGGAGCCACTGACGTGGGCCAACTCCACCCTCGTCCGCGACGACGCCGTCGAAGCGGTCCGTGCCATGAAAGCGAGCGGACCGGGCCTTCTGAGCACCATCGGCAGCCTCAGCCTGTGCCGGTCCCTGCTACGAGCCGGACTCGTCGACCGCTTCCGGGTCGTGATGTTCCCGGTGATCACCGGAGCCACCGGTGCGGAACGCATTTACGACGGCTACCCGGACGTCGCCCTCGAGATGACCGACCACCGCACCTTCGACGGCCGCATCCAGCTGGTCGAGTACAAGCCCCGCGTGCTCGACCACCCCCCACTCGCCTCCCCTGCGCAACAGTGAGTGCCGCAGACCGGGCCCAGCCACCACATGTGATGCCCACGAGCGGCAGTCGTATCCGTACCGCGCTTCGCCGGACAGTGTGAGACAGGTGATGGCACCGAGATCGGGACGCGATCCCCGTACCGCTCGCGGTCGCGGTCGCGGACCCGGACGCCAACGTGGGCGCGAACGCGCTCGTGGGCGGTCCACGTATGCCTCAGCCGGCCGGGAGACCGACCGCCAGTGTCAGTTCCAGGACGCGGTGGGGGGATGCGAGATCCGGGAACAGTTCCCGCAGCTGCGACATGCGGTACCGGACGGTCTGGGGATGGACGAACAGCGCCGCCGCCACCTCGTCCCGCCTGCCCTGGTGCAGCAGCCACTCCCGCAGCGTCTCCTCCAGTCGCCGTGCGGTCGCGTCGGGCAGGGTCTGCAACGGTGCGAGGGCTCGGGCGCGCAGGTCTGCGTACGCGTCCGGGTCGGCGCTCAGCACCAGCTCCGGCAGGTGGTCCTCGGTGTCGCGGATGTCCGGGGAGAGGGAGCGTGCGCGGGCGGCTCGTGCGTACGAGGCGCAGGCACGCGTCCACGGCCGGGGCGGGCCGACCACGGCGGTCCGGTCGGTGAGCTGCCGTAGGAGATGTGGTCGGTCGGCATCGGGGACGAGCAGCACACCGGTGGCGTCCGCCAGATCGTCGAGTACGAGGGTGCCCGGGTCCAGCGTGCGGCGGGCAGGCCGGGCCTGGGCGGCGGGCAGCAGGACCGCGGTCAGCGTAGCCGGAGGCTGCCATCCGGCCCGCTGGGCGGAGGCCAGCAGGACGTCCGGGCTCGCACCGGCGAGCAGGTCGCGGGCCAGGTGCTCCAGGTGGCGTTCGTGATCCCTGCCCCGGGCGGCCAGTTCGTCGGCGTGGCCCGCGGCGCTCGCGGCGGAGAGCTCGTCGATGTAGGCGAAGGTCAGCTCGGCGAACTTGGCGACGTCGGCGGCGGGAAGGCCTGCGGGTACGGCACCCGCCGCCAGACATCGCCAGGCCACGCGGGCACCGACGCGGTAGGCGCTGAGCAGGGCGTCCATCGAACGGCCGTCCCGGACCTCGCCGCGGCCGAGCTCGTAGGCCGCGTCACCGCCGTCGCCGCCGGTGGCGTTCCCGCTCGCGAGGTCCAGGTAGTGCTCCAGGGCGGTGCGTACGGCCCGGCGGATGGTGGCGCCCATGTGGCCGGACAGGGCGTTGGTGTAGGAAGGCACCTCGTCGATGATCGCCTGGACGATCTCGTCGGCGGTGGTCTTCAGCGTGGCCCGTAGTGCGGTGACCGTCGTCTCGTCCAGGGCCAGCTCGCTGGCCCTCTGGATTGCATGGCTCATGTTTTTATTCCCTGCGAACAATTCCACCGACCACTTTCACGTCCTACGGTCAGGACTTTACGCCCTGAGACGCAGCAAGCTGGAGCCATGACGAGTACTGCCCTCCGCAGCAGGGCGTGGAAGCTACTGGAGATGGTCACGACGCCGCTGCTGCCGTCGGACTACCTCGACCTGGTCAGTCCGCTGCGTGCGGGCGCTGACCTGCGGGGGCGCATCGAGGCCGTGCACCCCGAGACGCCTGACGCCGCGACCGTCGTGATCAGACCGGGGCGGGGCTGGCGCGGCCACACCGCCGGCCAGTACGTGCGGATCGGCGTCGACGTCGACGGGGTGCGCCTGTGGCGTGCCTACTCGCTCACTTCACCGGCGAATCGCTCTGACGGCCGCTTCACGATCACCGTGAAGGCGATCGAGGACGGCAAGGTCAGCAATCACCTGGTCCGCAGGGCGCAACCGGGCACGCTGATCCAGCTCGACCAGGCGACCGGCGACTTCGTGCTGCCGCAGGCCAAGCCCGCCAAGGTGCTCTACCTGACGGCCGGCAGCGGCATCACGCCCGTGATGGGCATGCTGCGCGACACCGAGTTCGACGACGTCGTCATGGTCCACTGCGCGCCACGGCCGCGCGACGTGATCTTCCGCGACGAACTGCACGAGATGGTCGCGGCCGGGAAGCTGCGGCTCACCGAGGTGCACACCGACACCGACGGCACGCTCGACATCGCCCGCCTCGACGAACTCGTGCCCGACTGGTCCGAGCGCGAGACGTGGGCGTGCGGGCCCGCGGGCCTGCTCGACGCCGCCGAAAAGCACTGGTGCGAGCACGGCGTACAGGAGCGTCTGCACACCGAACGCTTCCGCCCCGGCGTCCTCGTCGCCGGTGACGGTGGCGAGGTCACGTTCAGCACCACCGGCAAGCGTGTCGACGCGGACGGCGCCACGCCGTTGCTGGACGTCGGCGAGGAGGCCGGCGTGCTCATGCCCTCCGGGTGCCGCATGGGCATCTGCTTCGGCTGCGTCACACCGCTCAAGGCCGGCGCCGTCCGCGACCTGCGCACCGGCGAGATCACCGAGGCCGAGCCGGGTGTCCTCATCCAGACCTGTGTGTCCGCCGCCGCGGGCCCCTGCGACATCGAACGGTAGGAACAGCTTGACCGCCATCGACCCCACCGCCCACCTGACCGCGGAGCAGATCGAGGAGCTCGGTCGCGAGCTGGACGCGATCCGCGACGAGGTGATCGCCAGCCGTGGCGAGAAGGACGCGGCCTACATCCGTAAGGTCATCGCCGCACAGCGCAAGCTCGAGCTGGTCAGCAGGGGGGTGCTGCTGTTCTCGCTCTTCCCGCCCGCGTGGCTGATCGGCACCGCTGGGCTGTCCGTGGCGAAGATCATGGACAACATGGAGATCGGCCACAACGTCCTGCACGGCCAGTGGGACTGGATGCGGGACCCGAAGATCCACTCCACCACCTGGGACTGGGACCACGTCTCGCCGGCCGACCAGTGGAAGCACTCGCACAACGAGCTGCACCACACGTACACGAACGTGCTCGGCAAGGACAACGACCTCGGCTACGGCATCATGCGCGTCGACGAGGACCAGAGGTGGCACCCGGTCCACCTCGGCCAGCCGCTGTGGAACTTCATCAACGCCTGTTTCTTCGAGTACGGCATCGCGGCGTACGACCTGGAACTGGGCAAGAACCTGAGCAAGCAGCGCCGCAAGGACCCGGAGTTCCGCGCGCGGGCCAGGGCCGTGGGCCGAAAGATCCGCAAGCAGGTGCTCAAGGACTACGTGATCCACCCGCTGCTGTCGGGCCCCTCCTTCCTCACCACACTCGCCGCCACCTTCACGGCCAACCTGGTCCGCAACATCTGGTCCCACTCGGTGATCATGTGCGGGCACTTCCCCGAGGGCGTACAGGTCTTCGAGCGCCGGTCGATCGACGGCGAGACGCGCGGCCAGTGGTACCTGCGCCAGATGATGGGCTCGGCGAACATCAGCGGCAGCAAGGCCATGCACTTCATGACCGGTAACCTCTCCCACCAGATCGAGCACCACCTCTTCCCGGACCTGCCGAGCAACCGGTACGCCGAGGTGGCGGTGAAGGTGCGCGCACTGTTCGAGAAATACGAGCTGGAGTACGTCACCGGCCCGCTGCCCAAGCAGGTGTTCTCCGCGTGGCGCAAGGTCGTCCGGCTCTCGCTGCCGAACAAGCGGTCCAAGGTCAACACTCCGGAGCGCGAGCGGGAGCTCGTCGCGGCCTGATCTTCCGGCACCGCTCAGAACTTTCGGTCGTACCCGGCGGTACCGTCGGGTTCGCCGGAGGCAGCGGTGCCCTTCCGGTGCTCCCTGGCTGTCCGGCGAGCGGAAGGTCGGCCGCCTGCAGTGTGCGGGGCGGGATGGCAGCGAGGAGCGGCGATCCGTGAAGTGGTCGCCGCCGTGCGGGAGCGGTGCGTGCGCTGTCAGCCGGGCAGGAACGACGGTGGCGAGGACGTCACGTGCGCTGGGCCCGGCGCCTGCCGTCCGGAAATCACCTGTGGCCTTTTCGGGCCAGTCCGGCGACGATGAGGTGTTCCCAGACCGTGAGCTCCCGTCCTTCGCCGCCGCTCCAGGGGTTGTCGGTTTCGTCAGGACGCCACAAGGGGGCGGGGACGATCCCGGGGTCGAGGATCTCCAGGCCGTCCAGCAGGGCGGCGATTTCCGCGTCCGTGCGCCACCGGCCGCGGCCGAACGTCCGCTGAAGGACCTTCTCGGCCTCCTCGGTCTCCGGATTGTCGCCGGAGCGGAAGTGGCTGATGAAGAAGTAGCTTCCGGAGGGGACGTGGTCCCGCCAGTGGCGGACGATGCCGGCCGGGTCCTCCTCGTCGTTGACGTGGTGAAGGATGGCGCTGAGGATGACGGCGACGGGGCGTTCGAAGTCGATGATTTCGCGCGTGGCCGGGTGAGAGCGGATGCCTTCGGGATCGCGTACGTCGACCCCGATGACACGGGTCCGGTCGTTGTCCTCCAGCAACGCGCGGCCGTGGACCAGCACTTGGTCATCGGTGTCGACGTAGACGACACGGGATTCGGGAGCGTGCCGTTGCGCGACCTGGTGGACGTTGTCCGCGGTGGGCAGGCCGCTGCCCAGGTCGATGAACTGCCGAATGCCGGTGGTCTTCGCGATCTGTCCGACCGCCCGGGTCAGGGCCGCGCGGTTGGCGTAGGCGATGGCCACCGAACCGGGCAGGTCACGCTTGAACACGTCGCCGATCTCGCGGTCCACGGCATAGTTGTCCTTGCCGCCCAGCAGATAATCGTAGACGCGGGCGATGCTGGGCTTTGCCGGGTCGATGGAGGAGCCTTCGGACGTCATGGCGGCCATTCTTCCCGACAACCTCGCCTGCGCACTCTCGTTTTGGGTCTGCAGCCGGCGGGCGGCGGAAGGTTGCCGTCGGGGGACGTGATCGAGTAGCGCGTCGTCCTGGAAGGTTGGTCGTTTCTTACCGGTTTCCTGGCCGCTCCCTGGCCTCCTGCTTGCGTGCCTGTTCCTAGGGTCGTTGACGTTCCCGAAACGGTTTGGAACTGCGGTTTTCCGCCGCTGTCCGGCTGTACGACGTCCCCGACTCTCCCTGGAGTTCTTCGACATGAACGCTTCCAAGCGCGCCCTGGCCGCCGCTGTGTCCACCGCTGCCCTGCTGGTCGGGCTGGTCGCCTGCGGTGGCTCGGACTCCGGCGATTCAGCCTCGTCCTCCGACAGCGCGGCGGCCGGTCAGTCGGCCGGCGACGCCGGGGCCGCGGAGGGCGGCGCGCAGGCCGAGGGTGACGAGGGCGGTGACGCGGTGGAGACCCCGCTGAGCGGTGCGGCCAAGCAGAAGGCGGAGGCCGCCGCTCTGGCCGCCTTCCCCGGCACGGTGGTCAAGTCCGAGAAGGACGCGGAGAACCCGGGCACGTACGCGGTCGAGATCAAGAAGGCTGACGGCAGTGAGGTGGAGGTCTATCTGGACCCGAAAACCTACAAGGTCGTCAAGACCAAGGACGAGGCCGGGGACGAGGGCTGACGTCGGCAGAACCTCAGGGTCCGGGGGCGGCGCGGCGGATGGGTTGCCCGCGGCCGGTGAGTTCGGTGTTCGTCATTGAGCGGGCGCGTCCCCGTACGCGTATCAGGTGCTGTCCGGAAGACCGGGACGGGTTGGTGTGGTCGTGACCGTGGAGCAGTGGGGGTGTGAGCCGGACACCATGCAGGTGCTGCTCGTTGAGGACGACGAACGGATCGCCGGCCCGTTGGCCGAGGGCCTGGCCCGCTACGGATACGCCGTGGAGCGGGCGCGCACCGGTTCGGCGGCGTTGGCCGCGCCCGAGCCGGAGATGGTGCTGCTCGATCTCGGTCTGCCGGACATGGACGGTATCGATGTCTGCCGGGCCCTGCGTGGGCGCTCGGACGTACCCATCATCATGATCACCGCGCGGGGTGAGGAGATCGACCGGGTTCTGGGTCTCGAACTGGGTGCGGACGACTACATGGCCAAGCCGTTCGGTGTCCGGGAACTGGTCGCCCGTATCCGCGCGGTCACCCGTCGCGTCCGCCCTCGGGCACCGCGTGCCGGCGCCCCCGGCGACGCGGTCGAGGAGGCCCGGCCCGGTCGGTCGGACAGTGTCCGGGGACCCGCGCCTTCGGACGCCCCGCAGGTGGTGGGGCCGCTGGTCATCGACCGCCGCACCCGGCAGGTCCACCTCCGCGACGCTCCCGTCGTCCTGGCCCCGAAGGAATTCGACCTGCTGGCCTACCTCGCTCTGGATCCGGGGGCGGTCTGCTCGCGCCAGCAGATCGTCGACCAGGTATGGGACCCGCACTTCTTCGGCCCCACCAAGACGCTGGACGTGCACGTGGCCGCTCTGCGCCGCAAGCTCGGCGATCCCGCCTGGATCGAGACCATCCGCCGGGTCGGCTTCCGCCTCAGTCCCCCGGCCGCTGCCGCGCCGCCCGGCAGCCCGCGCCAGGAGGCCCGGACATGACCAGGCGTCTGCTGGGCAGCTATCTCGGTCTCGTGCTGCTGGTCCTGCTCGGCCTGGAGATTCCCTTCGGCCTCCTGTTCGCCAGGGCCGAAACGTCGCGCCTGACCAACGGCATCGAGCGCGACGCCGGAATGCTCGCAGAACTCGCCGAGGAACGCATCGAGGAGAACGACACCGACGAACTGCCCGAGCTGGCCGGCGAATACGCGGAGCGGACCGGAGCGCGGGTCATCGTCGTGGACAGCACCGGCGCTGTCCTGACCGACTCCGCCGCCACCATCCCCGCCGGTACCGATCTGTCCGCGCAGCCGGACATCGCCACCGCCCTGCGCAATCGGACCACCGTCGGCACCGCACCCGACGCGGACAGCGGCGTCCAGACCCGCTACGTCACGGTCCCCGGCTCCTCCGGCGAGACCATTCGCGGTGCGCTGCGGCTCGGTTACCCCACCGACGTCCTGGACGGCCGGGTCCGCGACATCTGGCTCACCCTGGCCCTGACCGGCCTGGGCGTGCTGGCAGCCGCCGCACTGATCGCCCTCGCTCTTGCCCGCTGGATCATCCGCCCCGTCCACGCGTTGGAACACGCCACCACCCAGCTCGCCGACGGCACCCTCGCCAGTCCACCCGCTACTGACGTCGGCCCGCCCGAACTGCGCCGCCTGGCCACGTCCTTCACCCACACCGCCACCCGCCTGCAGCATCTCCTCGCCTCTCAGCGCGCCTTCGCCGCCGAAGCCTCCCACCAGCTGAAAACCCCCCTGACCGCGTTGCGGATCCGGCTGGAGAACTTCGAACCCCACCTCGACCCGGCCGTCCACCCCAGCCTGGACGAAGCCATCGGCGAAACCGAACGCCTTGCCCGCATGATCCAGGGACTGCTTTCTCTGGCCCGCCTCGAGGCCAGCGCGACCACCCCTGAACCCGCCGACCTCGACGCCGTCATCGCCGACCGGGCCGCCACCTGGGCACCGTTCGCCGCCGAACACCGCGTCCGCATCACCACGGCCGGGCGCCCGGCCGGACTCGTCCGGGCCGTCCCCGGCGCCCTGGAACAGATCATCGACAACCTGCTCGCCAACGCTCTGCGCGTCTCCCCGCCCGACACCACCATCACCCTTGCCACCCGCCCCGCACCGCAGGGCGTCGAGCTGCATGTCACCGACCAAGGCCCCGGCATGAGCGAGACCGAACGCCGACGCGCCTTCGACCGGTTCTGGCGCGCCTCCGACTCCCACCATGACGGCACCGGCCTCGGCCTGCCCATCGTCGAACAGCTCACCCGCGCCAGTGGCGGCCGCATCACCCTCGAGGCCGCCCCGAGCGGAGGCCTCGACGCCACCGTCCTGCTTCGCCGGACGCATGCCGCCACTCCCCCCACCCGAGCCCCCGCCGGCCTCCCTGCACAACCCCGGGGCCCTCACCCGTCCTCCCCGCCCAAGCCCAACGGCACCCCGGAACACGCACACCGCTGACGGGCCAGGCCCCGGCCGCGTCCACCGGCATGGCCGGTCAGCTCACTGGCTGACCGATACGTGGCTCGCCCTCTGCCGGTCTGGTCCTAAGCGACATCATGGATGACGAGTTTGAACTCGGCGAGGGTCAGCAGACGCGGATTGGCGTCGTTGTGCGTCACACGGAGCGCAAGGGGGGTGCCCGGGGCGACGAAGATGCCATGGTTCTTGACGTAGTACTGGCCGCCGGGCGTCGGCGTGCGGTGCTCGGTCGCCGTGGTGTCGTTGGGCTGAGGGGTGAGGCCCAGCGGGTCACGCACGTACTGGTCACGCAGTTCGGTGTAGCCGGCCGTACCGCTGGCCGACTCCCATTGGATCATCGCGTGCAGCTGACCCCATCCGGCCTTGGACGGCCAGATCAGGCCGCTACGGTCGTCTGTCGACCAGTCACTCACCACATGGCCGTCCGGCTGGACGGCCTGGTGCATCTCGAATTGGTCCGTCGACTCCGCCGTGCCGAACGGGAACCGGACGATCTTGTAGGTGGTCCCCGGCGAGATCAGTTGGGGTGTATCGACCTTGAGAGAGCACACCTGCACGCCGGCCGCAACGCCACCATCCATTGCCATGGTTCAGCACTGCCCGCGCTCAGCCCGGTACATGCCCCACCCCGACCAGCGAACCCACCGGCTGATGGTCTGCGCCGCGGTCGATCGGATGCGGCCCGGTCGGGGAGCGTCCAGAACCGCTTCGTGACGGGCGGCAGGCCGGGAGGGACAGCCGCCGGTCAGCGTGTACAACTCCTGCCCGGCCCGTTCCTCAGGAGCCGGAGGCTGCGGCCGACCTGGCGGCCTGCTCGATCCTCGCCCAGTGGGCCGCCCGGGCTTCCTCGTCGATCTGCCGCTCGTGTTCGGCGCGCACCCCGGTCCGGCCGTCGAGGCCCTCGCGCAGGATGTCGGCGTGCCCGGCATGCCGGACGGACTCGCCGAGGACATGGAGCATGATGGCGAACAGGTTCGTGTTGGGACGCGGCTCCGGCCACCACGGCACGTGGCCGGGGGCATCGAGGGGAAGCTCGTTGATCGTCGCGTCCGAGTGTTCCGACGTGCGCCGGTAGAAGGCGATGATCTCTTCGCGGGTCTCGTCCTCGGTGGCCCACAGGTCGCTGCCGTCGTAGTCCTGCCACCGGGGCAGCGGTTCCGGGGAGGGGCGGGAGAAGACCTCGCCGAAGTACCTCGCCTCGACCGTCGCCACGTGCTTGACCAGGCCGAGGAGGTTGGTGCCGGTCACTGTCAACGGTCGGCGGGCGTCGTATGCGGACAAGCCGTCGAGCTTCCACAGCAGCGCCTCGCGGTCCCGCCGCAGTCTCCCGTGCAGGTGCTCTTTCGCGCATTCGTCGATCATGGGGTAGGAGCCTGCCACGGGCGGGATGCTCCCGCTCGCGCGGGGCAGCCATCGATGAGTTCCGGCCGCGGGACCGGTCCACCCTGGCATGACTCGAATCATCGCTGACATCTCGGTCTCTCTGGACGGCTTCGTCACCGGCCCCGATCCCGGCCCGGACAACGGTTTGGGCAGGGGCGGCGAGGCCCTGCACACCTGGGCGTTCTCCGACGACCCCGACGACCGGCGGATCCTGCGTAAGGCGACCGACCGCTCGGGGGCCGTCGTCCTCGGCCGTCGCCTCTTCGACGTGGTCGACGGGCCGCAAGGCTGGGACGACACGTCCGGCTACGGCGCCGGTGAGGTCGGCAAGCCCGCATTCGTCGTGGTGACCAGCACGCCGCCGCAGTCGGTGCGGCTGACCGACCTCGACTGGACGTTCGTCACCACCGGACTGGCCGACGCCGTGGCCGCCGCGCGCGAGCGGGCCCTGGCGGCGTCGTCGGCCGGCGGCAAGGACCTGGACGTGATCCTCATGGGCGGCGGCGCCACGGTCGGCTCGGCTCTGGGGGCCGGACTGGTCGACGTGCTGTCGCTGCACCTCGCGCCCGTCGTGCTGGGCGCCGGGACCCCCTTGTTCACCGGTGGCACGCCACGCACGCTGGTGCAGCGCGACGTGGTCGTGACGTCGACCGCCACGCACCTCACCTACGACGTCTGCCGGTGAGCCGATGACCACAGTCGAGGTCAACGGAATCGTTCTGGGCATCGAGTCGTTCGGTGACGACGGCGCGCCACTGGTCCTGCTCGCGGGCAGCACGACCATGCTCTCCTGGCCCGACGCACTGTGCGAGCGCCTCGCGGCCGGCGGGCGGCGTGTGGTGCGCTACGACCTGCGTGACAGCGGAGCGTCGACGACGACGGACCCGGAGGCGCCCGCCTACACACTGCGCGACCTCGCCGCGGACGCCGCGGCCCTCGCCGACGCACTCGGCGACGGACCCGCGCACCTCGCGGGCATCGGGGTCGGCGGGATGGTCGCCCAGGTGGCCGCGCTCGACCACCCGGGTGCGTTCTCGGCGCTCACCCTCGTCGGCACCCGGCCGGTCGCCCCCGGCCCGCCGGACGACGACCTCCCCGACCATGACCGGGCGACGATGAGCCGGCTGTTCGCGCGTCCCATGCCCGACTGGGCCGACCGCGAGGCGGTTGCGGAATTCGCCGCCGTCGGCGCGGAGATCCTCGCTGACGATCCCGTCGCCGCGCGCGCGGTCGCCGCGCGCATGTGGGACCGCACGCCCAGCACGGCATCCCCCGTCCAGATGGCCAACCAGATGGGCATGGTGTTCTCCAGGCTCGACTGCGCACCGCGCTGGCGTGAGCGCCTGCCCGAGATCGCCGTCCCCACGCTCGTCGTCCACGGCCGTCGCAACCGGTTCTTCCCTGTCGGCAACGGCGAGGCGATCGCACGCGAGATCCCCGGGGCACGACTGCTCGTCCTCGAGGAGGCCGCAACTGCGATCCCCGATGCTGCGGCCGAGGTGGTCAGCGAGGCGATGCTCACGCTCGGACAGGGAGAGGTGGCCGCTGCGGCGGGGACCGACGCCTGACACGTGCGACGCCTACGCACCGCAGCGGGACTTCTTCCCGGTGGTCACGTGCACAACCGGTGGTCACGTGCACAGCAGGACACCGGGACGAGGACTCGGTGACGACCGGAAACAGTGGGATGTACATGGCTCCGGCTCAGCCGTTGAGGATGCCGCCGACCTCGGCGACGGGGACCGTGTCCGCGGCGCGTGGAACCGTCACCCGGACCGGCTCGCCGATGTCCGAGAGGGTCATGGTCAGCGTCGACTGCGCACCGGACAGGTTCACGCTCATGCGAAGCTGCACCAGCCGTCCGCGGCCGTCGACCCACACGTCGGCGAAGACCGGGAGGTCACTGCCCAGGGCGTCGCGGACCTGATTCATCCGCGTGCGCACGTCGTGGGCCATGCGCAGGGTCACGGTGCGGTGGTCGAGGATGCCGCGGTAGCGCACGGCCCGCACGCCCTGGACGTTCTCCTCGCTCGCCCGCGTGATCTCGCGCATCGCGGCGATCTGCTCCACGACGTGCTCGGGGTCGTTGAGCGGGGCGCGCAGCAGGTAGTGGGCCTCCGCCTTGTCGCGGGGCATGACTCCCCAGGCATCCTTGCCGATGTCCTCTGCGCCGCTGATGTAGATCTTGCCGTCCGCGAAGACCTGGTCGCTGTGCTCGATGGCGCCGCCGGGGAAGTCGACCGCCAAGTGCCCTTTGTCGCCGGCGAAGTCGAAGCCTCCGGCGACGGTGAGGCTGTACACCTGGCCCTCACCCTTCAGTTCGACCTCCTGGCGGAACTCGGCGCTGCCCTCGCGGAGAGCCGCCACGGCTGCTCGCACGGCAGAGCGGGCATCGGCGGACGACGCAGACGGTGACGCGCCCGCGGCCTTGTCACGGTTTCCGGCGTCGGCGGTGGAGCAGCCGGCGCACAGCAGCACAGCGGCAGCGGCGAGGACGAGAGGACGGTGCATGGGAGTCTCCGAGGTTCTTGGGCGAGCACTCGGCCACTGCGGCACCGCCTCGCACCCAGATCTTACGGAGTCACGCACACAAGTACGAAAGGAAGTGAGGCGTCTGAGGCCCCGGTCGGTGGCGGCCGGTCCGGGGCCTCACCGGCTACAGGTCGACAGCCTTCACCACGTCGCCCAGGTCGACGAACTTGAAGCCGGTCGCGGTGCGTGTGCCGCCCTCGCCGTCGGGGACGTCAGGGGTCTCGTGACCGTCCTGCACGACCAGCAGACCGTTCGGGAAGCGGCTGCCGAGCGGGGCGTTCAGTACGGCGGCGCCGTCGCACTCCTGCGCCCCGTCGAGGCTCGCCGAGGCCGCGCCGACGCGGAATCCGCCCTCGTACTCGTTGTCCTCGCTCACCTCACGGTCGTACAGGGCGAAGGTGTCGTCGCCCTGGCTGGAGGCGAAGAGGTAGCCGTCGCCGTCCTTTTCCTGAAGCAGCGTCAGGCCTTCGACGTCCGCGGACAGCCGCGCGCCTCCGTAGCCGGGGTCGGTGCCTGCCGTGCACTCCTCGGTCGCCTCGTCGTAGACGCCCGGGACGCCGTACTCGCGGACCTTGTCCACCAGGACCGGCCTGGTGGTGAGGTCGGCGCGCATCCGCCAGATGCCGACATCCTCCTGACCGGCGTAGAGCGTACCGGTGGCCGGATCCACCACCATGCCCTCGACCTGCGGGAGTTCGCCGGGCTCCGCGCAGGGGGACCAGGCGGTGCCGTTCGGGAGACGGAAGGACGCGGGCAGGTCGAGGGTGCGGACGCGCTGGTACGTGACCGTGCCGCTCGCCGTCGGCTTCAGCTCGATCAGGGCGAGACGGGTCCGCTCCCGCCGGCTGACCAGGGCGTAGGAGCGCCCGGTGGACCTGTCCTGCCAGGTGGCGAGGCCGTAGGCGGTGCGTTGCTCGTTGATCTCGGCCTGGTCGGCGGAGAAGACCGGGGCGACGGCGGGGTCGGTGACGTCGGTCAGCGGGCCGCCGGGCTTCGACGGGTCGATGCGGTAGATCCGCAGCCGGTCGTTGCCCCGGTCACTGACCACGGCGATGTCGGCCCGTCCGGTGGAGGTGCGCACACCGGTGACGAGATCGACGTTGTTGTACCGGCCCGGGGCGTCATCGTCCGCGGGCGGGCGCGGTGCGGGCAGTGACTGCACCAAGCGGGCGCCCAGGTCGTACACACGCAGACCGCCCTCCTTGGCCGTCGCGATCACGAGGCTGCGGCTCGGGTCGGCCGTGTTGCGCCAGATCGCCGGATCGTCCGCGTCGGAGTTGCCGCCCGCCGCGTCGTCGTGGAGGGCGGGGGTCTCAGCGACCGGCGTGACCGTCGGCATGCTCTCGGCATCGGCCCCCGCCCGGGCAGGGGTCAGGAGGGCGAGCAGGGCGGTGGCCAGGGTGACGGCGGCGGTCGGGATCGGGGTGCGTCGCATTCTCACAGGCACTTCCCAGGGTGACATCTCGGCGATGTTGAGGACATGCCAATGATGCGGAGCCAACCTTGCGCGAAGGAGGACGCGATCTGTACACGTGGACACCGCAGGTTGGTGCGAAGGACGCGTCACCTTCCTTGACGTGCCCCTCGGGGCTGCTCCGTGCCGTTCGCCGGCAGGCGCTCCGGGAGTCCCAGCCCCTCGAACCGGTCCTCGTGGAACGTGATGATCTCCGTGATCAGCCCGCCGGTGACGCGCAGGACGTCGATCGTCAGCGGCAGGTACGCGCCCTCCTGCTCCCGCCAGAGGTAGAAGGCGAGGGCGGGCTGCCGGTTCACGGAGGTGAGGACGGCGCGCAGGCCCTTCATGCCTTCGAAGCCGCTCGTGACCCAGTCGTTCACCACCGCGTCGCGGCCGATGTACAGGCCCGGAGTGGGCGGCATCGAGCAGCGGACGTCCTCGCGCAGCAGTGCGGTGATCCGGCCGATGTCCGTGGCCACGCTGGCCTCGGTGTAGCGCCGCACCAGCTCGCGCGTCCCGGTGTCCTGATCGCCGCCGCTCCAGTCCTGCCGCTCGGCCGGCAGGTGCTCCCGCATGCCGGCGCGGGCTCGCTGCAGTGCGCTGTTCACGGAGTTGACGGAGTCGCCCAGGCACTCCGCCACGTCTTTCGCCGGCCAGCCGAGCACGTCCCGCAGGATCAGCACGGCACGCGGGCGCGGCGCGAGGTGCTGGACCGCTACGACGTACGCCAGCTCGATCGTCTCTCGCGCGACGGCGACGGTCTCGGGCTCGTCCGCGTCGTCCGCGGGCAGCTCGTCGAGCAGCCGGTCCGGATAGGGCTGCAGCCACAGCACCTCGCCGCCGGTGGCAGGTTCGGGGCGGGCCCTGGCGAGCAGATCCAGGCAGGCGTTGGTGGCGATCCGGTAGAGCCAGGCCCGGAACGTCGACCGCCCCTCGAAGGTCTCCCGCCGTCGCCAGGCGCGCAGGAACGTCTCCTGCACGGTGTCCTCGGCGTCCTCGAACGACCCGAGCATCCGGTAGCAGTGCACGTGGAGCTCTCGCCGGTGCCGCTCCGCCAGCTTCGAGAACGCCTGCTCGTCGACCTCGCCCAGACCGTTCACACCCGGTTCCTCCAGCCGCGTGTCCGTACTCATCTCGTCATCCTTCCGCCGCGTCGCGTGCCGTCATAGGTGTGACGCCTGCGGCCGGAAAAACTCATCACCCGGACTGGTCGGCGCGGCAGAGCGCCGTTTCCTCATCATGGGTGGGGGCTGCCGGCTCCCCCTCGATCGCCGCGACAGCAACGGCAGACCAGGCCGCCGCACGTATTGACGTGTTCCACGCCACACGGCTACTGTCCCCGCGACCTGCTCGATTGAAACGATTCAGCAGACCGGAGAAGTCATGCTCCTCAGGCGACCAGCCCTGCCCGGCCTCCTCACGGGCCTCGTCGTGCTCGCGGTACTCGGTGGCGTGGCCGTACTGCCCACTCCCCTGTCACCGGCGTCGTCCGCCACGGCTGTGCCTCTCGTCGTACGGGCCCTGAGCACCAACAGCCGGACGAACCCCGTCGGCATCGGCGGTGAAACCCCGGTCTTCGGCTGGCAGTCGGTGTCAGCCCGGCGGGCGACGACACAACAGGCCTACGAGATCCAGGTAGGGCGCAGACCCGGGGCCGCCGACGTGTGGTCGTCCGGCAAGGTGAGGTCCGGCCGGCAGGTGGCCGTCGAGTACGGCGGCCCGGACCTCGAATCGGCGACGCGCTACCACTGGCGTGTCCGCGTCTGGGACGACAAGGGCATCGTGAGCCGCTGGAGCACGGACTCGTACTTCGAGACCGGTCTCCTGGACGCCGGCGACTGGGACGGCGCTCAGTGGATCGCGCGTGCCGACGCTCCGAGTGAACTGGACCGGTGGTCCGACTACGCCGCGACCGTCCGGTTCAAGCTCGAAAGCGCCGCCTTCGGCATGTTCCTGCGCGCTCCCGATACGGCCAACGGATACATGTTCCAGCTCAACGCCACCGGCGCGAGCCCGACGCTGAGGCTGCACAAGCAGGTCAAGGGCACCTACAGCGTGGTCAAGGAGGTGGACCTCGCACCCCACGGCTTCACCAACGCATCCCTCCTCGGCGAGCGGCACACCGTGCGCTACGACATGGCGGGTGCCACGATCCGGACGACACTCGACGGCAAGCTCGTCAGCACCTACACCGATTCCACGTTCACGAGGGGCTACATCGGTTTCCGGACCCACGCCTGCTGCGGCGAGCGGGGAACCGTCTACGACGTCGTCGCGACCGGGGCCGACGTCAGCACGCTGCTCGACACCGACTTCGCCTCCGGCCGGAACCCCTTCTCCGGCGGGGACACAGCCGACTCGGCCCTCTCGGTCTCCGGCACCACGGACGCCCTGTACGGCCCTGATGTGCGGCCGCTGCCACTGCTCCGCAAGGGTTTCGCCACCGAGCCCGGCAAGAAGGTGGCCTCCGCACGGGTCTACGCCTCCGCGCTCGGCGTCTACGCGCTGGAGATCAACGGCAAAGCGGTCGGCGACCAGGTACTGGCCCCGGGGTGGACCGACTACCACCAGCGCATCCAGTCCCAGACCTACGACGTCACGGGATTGCTCGACAGCGGCGGCAACGCGATCGGCGCGTCCCTGGCGAACGGCTGGTGGGCAGGCAAGGTGGGGATCGGCTGGAGCCGCCAGTACGGCGATGCTCCGGCGCTCGTGGCGAAGATCCGCATCGCCTACACCGACGGCTCGGTGCAGTGGATCGCCACGGACGGTTCCTGGAAGGCGGCCGAAGGGCCTTATGCGAAGGCCGACTTGCAGGACGGTGAGACGTACGACGCCCGTCTGGAGCCGACGGACTGGAGCCGCGCCGGATTCGACGACGCCGGCTGGGAAGCGGCCGTGCCGGTGGACTCACCCACCGCGCTGCTCGTCCCGCAGAGCGACGAGCCGGTGCGCGAGACCCAGGTTCTCAGGGCCCGGCACATGACCGAGCCCAGCTCCGGGACCTACGTGTACGACCTCGGCCAGAACATGGTCGGCGTGTCCCGGCTGACCCTCACCGGCTCCCCCGGCCGGACCGCGAAGATCCGATACGCCGAGGTCCTCAACAAGGACGGCACCCTCTACACCGACAACTTCCGCAGCGCCAAGGTCACCGACCGCTATGTCTTCGCCGACTCCGGAGCGGTCACCTACCAACCTGCCTTCACCCAGCACGGGTTCCGCTACATCGAGATCACCGGAGTGGACTCGCCTCCCGCGCTCGATGACGTGCGAGGCGTCGTCTGGGGTTCCGACCTGCCGTCCACCGGCACGCTGAAGACCTCGGACGGCATGCTCGACCAGTTGGTCAGCAACATCTCCTGGAGTCAGCGCGGCAACTTCCTGTCCATCCCCACCGACACCCCGGCCCGCGACGAACGCCTGGGCTGGACGGGTGACATCAGCCTGTTCGCCCCGACCGCCAACTACCTCGTCGACACCCGCGCGTTCCTGTCCCACTGGATGGCGGACGTCCGCAACTCCCAGTATCCCGACGGTGATCTGCCGGCGGTGGTGCCGACGCCCCGGGGCCAGTTCGCCGAGAGCGGCGTCGGCTGGTCCGACGTCATGATCACCGTCCCGTACCACGTGTGGCGCTCCTACGGCGACACCCGCATCCTGCGCGACAACTACCCGGCCATGCGCAAGTTCTTCCAGTTCGTGCGCGAGAGCGCCGGAGCGGATCTCCTGGAGCCCGGCCGCACCACGTTCTTCACCGGTGACTGGCTGCATCTGGACGACCCCACCGAACAGGGCATCCTGGGCACCGCCTACTTCGCCGAGAACGCCCGCATGATGGCGGAGACCGCCGACGCCCTGGGCGACGACTCGGCGGCGTCCGACTACCGCGAGCTCTCCGCCGACATCCGCCAAGCCTTCACTCAGGCGTATGTCTCGTCCGACGGAACCGTGAAGGGCAACTCCCAGACCGGATACGCCATGGCCCTGGGCATGGATCTCGTCCCGGACCCGGCACTCGTCGGCAAGGTCGGCGAGAAGTTCGTGTCCAAGCTGGCCCTGACCGACTACCACCTGCGCACCGGCTTCATCGGCACACCACTGCTGCTGCCCGCGCTGAGCCGGATCGGACGCGATGACCTGGCCTACCGGATGCTCCTGCACAAGGACTACCCGTCCTGGGGCTACGAGATCGAAAAGGGCGGCACCACCATGTGGGAACGCTGGAACTCGATCACGCCCGACGGGGAATTCGGCCCCGTCGACATGAACTCCTTCAACCACTACGCGTACGGCGCCGTAGGTGACTGGATGTTCCAGAACATCGGCGGCCTCTCCGCGATCGAACCCGGCTACAAGCGCTCGCGGATCGCTCCCGTGCCCGGCGGCAACCTGACCAACGGATCCGGAAGCCTCCACACCGTCCACGGCCTGTTGTCATCCCGCTGGACTCACCGTGACGACACCTTCCGCCTGAAGGTGACGGTGCCGGTCAACACCGTCGCTGAGGTTCATGTGCCGGCCGGTACCCGCCGATCGGTGACCGAAGGCGGCCGGCCGGCGGACCGCGCGACGGGGGTCCGCTTCCTGCGCATGGAGGACGGGGCCGCCGTGTTCCAGGTCGGCTCGGGGACGTACGACTTCGTCGCCAGGCCCGGATCCCACCGGAGCGGATCGTCGTAGTGCTCGTCTTCGCGCCGGAAGGCGGGTTCCTGGCCAGTTGGTTGGTTCACGGCCTTGCTCTTCGAGGGCACCGTGGACCGACGCCTCACCGAGTCACTGCTCTGGACCGCGGCGAACGGGGAGAGGCCCGGGCGCAGGCGGACCGGGGAGAAACCATGGAGTGATGTCCCACCGGGCTCTCACTCTGCTCACGTCGATACGCCGGCGAGAGCCCGCTTGATCTCGGCCGCGGGGAAGGGAGTGCGCTTGCTCTGCGTGCGCAGGCGGTGAAGAAAGTCGTCCAGGATGACGGCGTGCGGAGCGTGACGGTCGATGATCGCGGCGATGTCGCACGGGATGTCGACGGGTCGGTGGCCGTCGACCCACGCACGCAGAAAGGCTCCGTGTTCGATGCCGCCCCGCATGCCGTCGGGCAGGTGGTGGCGAAGCAGGTGGTTCGGTGCGTAGGAGCGGTCGTACACGAGGTGAGCAGCGAGGAATGCGCGCTCCCGCGCCGAGAGTTCGAACTGGCGGCTCATCGCGAGCCCGAAGTCCGCGAAATAGACCTGCCGTCCATCGGTGAGCAGGTTCGCGAAGTGCGTGTCGAAATGAACGAGTCCGCGCGCGCTCATGAACTCCGTTCCCCGCAGTAGCGCATTTTCGACCCACCGATAAAGGGCCTCGTTTCCCGGCTGTGCCTGGGTCGCCTCACGGGTGTCGGCGAGCCACTGGGCGAGCGTGTGCGGCACGTGCTCCAGGAAGAGCACCAGGCTGAAGGAGGACTTTCCCACGGCCTCCAGCCGATGGCGCACCGCCGTCGAGCCCTCCCAATGTGCCACGGCCCCCTCGATGCCACCGAGGCCGTCGATGAAGCCGGCCGGGGGGCTGTCAGGCAAGACCCGCCAGTGGTACAGCAGCGGGAAACCCGCGTACTCGTTCTTCAGTGCCCACTCTGTCGTCATCATGTGCGCGGCCAGCTCACGCCAGGCACCGAAACCCGCCGAACCCACCCCGTACTGGTAGAAGAGGGGCAGATCGAAGATGTTCGCGGTCGAGCGCACGTGCTGTGACTGCAGCTCGATGTCCGTCAGCGGGACACGCTTGATGAACACCCGTGTCCCCTCGACTTCCAACTCCGCCGCCCTGCCCCCGATACCGGAGCCGAGACCGGGGGCCGCGGATACCGCATCCTCAAGCCGGCGGTCGCTCCACGTGGACAACCGTGCGCCCACGGCCGCGTGAGCGGACACTCGCGCGGCATGCCCGGACACGGTCGCATTCATCGGGGGCTCCAGCCTGGTATCCCAACTCACCGCTGACGACTCTACGGCCGACTGGTACGTGGGCGGGTCAGGATCCGTCGCACTGGGGTGCGTCCTGCGCCGAGATGTTCCAGGCCTCCGAACTCACCAGGTTGGGCCGCCCGGACGGGGACCACGCGTCCATGCGCGCCAGGGGCCCGCCGCTGTTACGGATCCAGGCCTTGCGCATCGGGTCCATGAATTCCAGCCTCAGCCGGGCCAGATCCCCCTCCACCAGACGCACCGACGGCTCGGCCACGGTCATGGAGTCGAGGAGCGCCTTGTTGGGGACGGCGATCTGCTTGCAGGGCTGCAGGAGGTCCAAGTCCCATGTCACCTTGTTCCTCGGGAGCGTGAGCCGCATCGCCATGACACGGGAGCTTCCGTTCACGACGATCACCTCCGAGCCCATCCGGTAGAAGTCGACGAGGTTCGCGTACGCCTTCTCCCGGTCCTCCTTGGTCCGGGCGGCCTCTGCGGCCGCTCGCTGATCCTCCCTGCCTGCGTACAGTTCGGCCCGAATGCCGAGGATCAGCCCGGCCAGTGCCGCCACCACCGTCACGGCGCCGACCGTGAATCGTCCGAGATCCAGCGCCGTGAGGCGAGTCGGGCCGGTACCGGAGCCCTCGACGGCATCCGGGTCCGGGTCCGGGTCCGTGTCCGGGTCCGTGTCCCCAGATGGTGCGGAGTCCCGCTGTGGGGCCGAATCCCGTGCTGCGACGGGTTCTGTCCCCGGTGGCTCCGGCGGAGTCACGTGCTGGGGTGCGCTGCTGCCATCGCCTGTCCCGGCAGCCTGGACGGTAGCGGCGGGCGTACCCGCAGTGGATCTCGCATCTCCGTGGGACTCCGACGGACTCGCTTCACCTTCGTTCGGGGCCATGCTGTGAGAATGGCGGGACTCCCTTACCGGGGCGGCCCGTTGCGACCTATGGTTCGGATTCGGCGTTTTCTGACCGCCTGGGTTCCGGCGGGGCGACACGCCCCGCTTGCTCCTGGGGCTCCCCTTCTGCCGCGCACGACGGCACCGGCGCCCGCCGTGCCGTCTGAGGACAGCACGGCGAGCACCGGTCGAGGACAACTACTCGACTATCTTCAGCAGCTTGTTCGCGGTGCCCTGCGACGGGTTGGTGATCTTGTCGGCGGATGCGCCGTCGGTGAGGGCCTTGGCGACCTGTTCCGGTGTGGCGTCCTTGTGGCCCGCCAGGTAGACGGCCGCGGCGCCGACCACGTGCGGCGTGGCCATGGACGTGCCCGAGATGGTCTTGGTGCCTTCATCGCTGTCGTTCCACGCGGAGGTGATGTCGGAGCCGGGGGCGTACACGTCAACGACCGCGCCGAAGTTGGAGAAGTCGGACTGCTTGTCGTCCTTGGTCGAGGACGCGACGGTGATCGCTTCCTTGACGCGGGACGGGGAGCCCTGCCCGGCATCCGCGGATTCGTTGCCCGCGGCCACGGCGAAGGTGACGCCGGACGCGACGGCCTTGCGCACGGCTTCGTCGAGGGCCTCGTCGGCGCCGCCTCCCAGGCTCATGTTCGCGACGGACGGGCCCTTGTGGTTCTTGGTGACCCAGTCGATGCCTGCGACGACCTGCTCGGTGGTGCCGGAGCCGTTGTCGTCGAGCACGCGCACGGCGACGATCTTCGCCTTCTTGGCGACCCCGTGGGCCGTGCCCGCGATGGTGCCCGCGACGTGGGTGCCATGGCCGTTGCCGTCCGTGGCGTCGTTGTCGTTGTCGACGGCGTCGAAGCCGGATGTGGCTCGTCCGCCGAAGTCCTTGTGCGAGGTGCGTACGCCGGTGTCGACGACGTAGGCGGTCACGCCCTCACCCGCGCCGTCAGGGTAGGTGTACTTGCTGTCGCCGGCGGTGTCGGCCTGGTCCAGGCGGTCGAGGCCCCAGGAGGGCGGGTTGTCCTGCGTGGCGTTGATGCTGAACTTCTTGACCTGCACCACCTTGGCGACCGACGGGTCGGCCGCGAGACGCTTGGCCTCGGCCGACGACAGGCCGCCGGCGGAGAAGCCGTCGAGGGCGGCGCTGTACGTGCGCTGGAGCTTGCCGCCGTACTCCTTGGCGAGCGCGCTCTTGTTCACCTTGCCGTCCAGCGTGACGATGAAGGTGCCCGGTACGGCTCCCTTGGCGCCGAGTCCGTACACGGTGCCTTCCGCGGGGGCGGGTTCGGGAGCGATCTGTGCGTGCGCCGTCCCGAAGGTCGTCAGGGTCGCGACGACGGCCGTGGCGGTGAGGACCTGCATTCTGCGTGTGAATGCGCGAGCTGACATCTGAGGGTTCTCCTCGTCACTTTCGTGGGGGGTGTGGGGGGTTCGGACCGAAACTGCGTTCGGCCCGCCTCGAACCTGACTCATTGATGTGCGCAGATCAAGAGCTTCACGCCAATCCGAGCTGTCTCAGCAGGTCAGCAGCGTACGAATCAGCCACCCTCCCCGGCGCCTTCACTCATCACATGCCATGCGCGCATACGGACGTTGTGTCGAGGATGTGTGACCATGCGCCTGGAGGGGCGGTGGCTTCGGACAATCTGGGTAGACAGGGCCAGTTCCACAGCAAGCGATTTCGGGCCCGCAGTTCGTAGAATCCGAAATTTGCTGCCGAACTCGCCCCGCGGCATGAACCAGACCGATTAGTCACCCCCGTCGGACACTTCCGCGCGAGGTTCCCGGTGGCATCTCTTACCTGTCTCAACAACGCGTCCCCGAAATGGCCTTGGTCGCTCGCTCGTTGCGTCCCACCCGGCCGACCACCGGGGGGCGCGGTGTCGCCGGTGATCGCTCACGGGTAGCACCGGCATTCACCCGGAGCGGGTGGGGAAAGATGCCTGTATGACCGGACTCGACGTGGCTCTGCGGGAAGCGTCCACCGCCCTGGCCCTGCTGCGTGACGCGCGGCTTCCCGCCACGCGGTGGGGACGCGTCGAGGCGGTCGTGACCCGGCTGGAGGAGGCGATGCGGGACTCGGACGCCGACGCCGTCCTGGGTGCGGCCCGGAATCTGGAGGACCACTGCTCGCACTGGAGGGCACGGCGCGCGGCCGAGCCCGAGTCGACGGGGCCGCCGCCGGTCCTGGAGGAACGGGTCAACCGGTTGATCCACGATGAGCGAGCGGCATCCACCTCCCCGCCACCGTCCGATCCTGACGTGTCCCCTCCGCAACCCGATCCCGGCCAGGGCGCCCCTCTCTGATGGCCCGCGCCTCGCTGGTGATCCACGTGTTCGCGGCCACGGAGTTCTGCTCCCGCGCCCGCCCGCAGCAGGCCGGCAGCTTCCTGCGGGCCGTGTGGGACGGTTGTGTCACCCGGCTGGGCATGGGCGTCCCCGCGCTGCCGGGCATCGGAACGGACTTCCCCGCTGAACCGGCCTGGGCCGGCACCCTGCGGCTGAGAGCGGCGGTCGAAGACCCCGGACGGTCCGGTCAGTTCCAGGCACTGCTGTACTCGGTGCACGACGTCACCGGCGTCGCCGTGGTCCTGGACCCGGGCCCCGGGTGGTCTTGGGCCGAGTTGGAGCGCCTGTGGGACGACGCCGTGCCCGCGCCGCCGGCGGCTCCCTCGGTGCCGGGCCTGCTCGGCACCGTACGCGTGCACCGTGTGTTGCATCCCGCCTCTCCCCTGCCGGACGCCTCGCTGACGGACGCACTGCTGGAGTTGCGACAGGACCTGGGCATGACGGCGGGCGCTGCCGTCCAGCCGCTCCCGCCCGAGAGCTGGGTGCGGACGACAGCCGGTTTCGCGCTGTGCGAGGTACTCCCGGGCGGGGCGACCGAAGCCGGCGGCGACCGCCGGTTGCTCGCCCTGGCACCCGAGAGCCGGGAAGTGGCGTTCGACTGCTGGTCATGGGTCGACGGCACGTCGGCGCTGGTGCCGTTGACGCGCTATCTGCTGCACGCGGGCAAGCTGCGCTATGAGGCCGGGGTGCACGCACGGTCTCAGGAGGCCTCGCAGCGCGCACAGGTGGCCGTGGACGCCCAGGTCGAGAGGCTCACGGAGTTGTATCCGCAGGTGGTCACGGGCCGCGTGGCCACGGCGAGGCTGCTCGACGCCTCCGTCGAACTGGCCCGGCTGCAGGGGCACTCGGCCGGTCTGATCGCCTCGCTGGGGCGGGTCAGGGCCATGCGGCGTACCGTGCAGATCGCGGAGTCGAACATGACCGCCGCCCTGGCGGGCTCGATCGACGGGCAGCCGGTTGGATTCCTCGCCCACGACCGCCGGACCGCGACGGCGCTGTCCGAGCACCTGGACGACACCGCCGCCTATCTGGAAGTGACACACCAACGAGCCGACGAGACCGCCAGGATCACCGGTGACCTGGTGCGGGAACGGCTGCAACGGCGGCGCGAACAACTCACGCAGTTGCAGACGTCGTTCCTCGGCAGCCTGTTGATGGCGCTGGCCGCGATCCAAGGGCTGGAATACGAGCTCCCGCTGCCGGGATCGCTCCAGCCCCCGCTGATCCTGCTGCTGGCGGGGCTCGCCCTGGCCCTGCCGGGTACCGCCCTGCGCTGGGGTGCCGCGGAGACACCGGACGGGCTCGGCCGGGCCGTGGACCGGGTCGGCCTGTCGGCGGCCTGCGCGGCGTTCGGCTGGCTGGTCGCCGGGCTCGTGCACCTGACGCTGTATCACCAGCCGGCTCCGGTCTGGTCGGCGGCCGGTGCGGCGGTGCTCGCGACGGCGGCGCAGAGGGCTGTCGCCGCGTATCGGGGGAGGCGTGGATGATCGACGAGGCGGATTCCCGCGAGGCCGCGCGGCGTGTGCTGCGGGAGCGTCTCGACGACTACACGCAGCAGCCGCGGCCCGACGCGCCTCTGCTGGCCGACGACACGCTCACCTTCGCCGCGGAGGTCGCCGCGGGCCTCGTGCGTTCCCTCCCCGAGGAGCCGGGCTGGGCGCTCGACCTGCCGTCCGCGCACCTGGTCGCCTGCGTTCACTGGTTCCGCGGAGAGTACCTCGGACGGGAGGACGCGCTCGCCGAACAGGGCACGGCCGTCGCCTACTTCCTGCTCCTCGCGGACGACCATCCCGGTGCCGTGCCCGAGGAGGTCCTGGCCGGTCTGCCCCTCCTGGAGGGCGGTGGGCGTTCACCCACCGGGCTCGTCGAAGGCGGTCCCGAGGCCTGGGCCGGCCACGCCTTGGGCCTCCTGGCCGACGCGAACGCCGCGCTGGGCGTCGCCCGGACGTCCCCTGACCCCACCGATCCGCCCGGAAGTCCGCAGCCCCCGGAAGCTGCCGGCACCGCAGAACCATCGAACCAGGGCAGCCCCGTGGATCTCGTGCACGGCGCAGTGGCCCTGCTGCGTCTCGCGGTCGCCGCGACCAGCCCGCCCGTACGCCCCCGGCACACGCTGTACCGGGTCGCCCTGGCCCAGGCGCTGCGCCTGATCGAGGACTGGTCCGCGCGGCCCGCCCTTGTCGAGGAGGCGGAACGCTGCCTGCGGGAGGCGGCGCTGAGCCCGCCGCCAGGTGAACCCCACCGCATCGCCTACCTCGCCACCCTCGTCGACTTCCTCGGTGACCTCGCGGACCGCACGGCCGACCTGAAGTACCTCGACGAGGCCGTGCGCACCGGGGTCGGCGGGCTCACGGAGGACACAGAGCCCTTCCAGGCGATCGCCCTGCTCACTGCCGTGGCCCGGGCACTGCACAGCCGGTACTCCGCCACCGACGCCCTGGCGGACCTGCGGCGCTCGGTCGAACTGGAGCGCAAGGCCGTCGCCCTGGCCAGGGACCACCAGCCGACCATGTACGAGGCCGCGCTGGGAAGCCTCGCGGTCTCGCTCAACGACCTGTACGTACGCACCGAGGAGGAGCGCTACGGCACGGAGGCCGCCGACACACTGCGCGCCGCGATCGACGCCGTCGAACCCGGACGAGCAGCGGAGGCCATGGAGTCGAGGTTCCTGCTGGCCGCCACACTCGCCACGCTGGCCCGGCTCACCGAACGGCCCGACTACCTCGACCAGGCGTTCGAGGCCCTGCGCTCCGTCCGGCCCGGCCGGCCCGACAGGACGGCACTGCGGGCCCGGAGGCACGGCCTGGCCGGAGAACTCCACCGGCTGAGGTACGAGGCCACGAAGGACCAGCGTGAGCTGTCGCGCAGCGACCGGGCCTACCGTCGCGCCCTTGCACACCTGCCTGAGAACAGTCCCGACCTGGGCACGTACCTGGCAGCGCGTGCCGTGACATGGTTCACCCGGTGGGAGGCAACCAAGGACCTCAAGTTCCTGAAACAGGCCGCGCCTCTGTACGAGCGGGCGATGACCAGCACGCTCCTGCCCGCGGGGCACCGGCTTCCCTCAGCGTACGGTTACGCGCGCTGCCACGCGCTGCTGGGCGACGCGCGAAGGGCGCTGTCCGGCTACCGCACGGCGTTGGAGCTGCTGCCGATCGCCGCCTGGCACGGCCTGCAACGGGACGACCGAGCGCATGTGCTCGCGACGTCCGTGTTCCAACTGGCCCGCGAGGCCGCGGCGACGGCCCTCGACCTCGGCGAGAAGTACCTCGCGGTCGAACTGCTGGAGGAAGGCCGGGGCGTGCTGATGCGGCAGTCGCACGACGAGCGGGCGGATCCGGCGCTGCTCGTCCGTGATGTCCCGGCGCCGCTTCGTGAGAAGGTCCGCGCGAAGATGCTCGAACTCAGCTCGGTGCGGGAGCACTTGGATAGCGGCGGCGGCGTCCCCGGTGGCGGGCCGGGCCGGACGGGGTCCGGTCCTGCGGGTAGCTACCTGGCCGCTCTTGGGGGTGCTGCCGCGGCGGCTCTCGACGCGGACGACCGGCAGCGGCTGAACCGGCGGTGGGACGCGTTGGTGGACGAGATCCGGCAGATCGAAGGGTTCGCCGACTTCCTCCGTCCTCCCTCCTGGGAGCAACTCGCGGCCGCCGGCGGACAAGGGCCGGTGATCGTCGTGAACATCGCGGAGGCTCGGGGGGACGCGCTGATCATCACCTCCGAGGGCGACCTGGAAGTCGTTGAGCTCCCCGGCGTGACCCGCGCGGCCGTGAACCGGCAGGCGAGGCTGCTGGGGCGGGCCCAGGACATGCTCGAGGACGATCCACCCGAGGCGCATCCCGTGTTTCTCGACGTCCTGAGGTGGCTGGGACGCCAGGTTGCCTGGCCCGTTGTGGAGCGGCTGCGAAGGGTGGAGCCGCGGTTCCCGGACGGGCAGGGCGGAGGGGACGGAGGGGACGGAGGGGACGCAGGGGACGGAGGGAACAGGCGGAGTGGGCGGGACGGCCAGGCCGGGCCGCGGGGTTCCCAGGGTTCGCGGGGTTCCCAGGGTTCGTGGGGTTCACAGGGCGGCGTCCCTGGGGTCCGGATCTGGTGGTGTCTCACCGGACAGCTCTCCTTCCTCCCGCTGCACGCGGCACTGCTGCCGGACGGGACCTGTGTAGCCGACCACTGTGTCTCCTCGTACACCCCCACGATCCGTGCCCTGCTCGCCGCCCGCGCCAGGCCGGCTACGGGACAGTTGCCCCGCCTGCTGCTCGCCTCCGTGCCCCATCTCGCAGGCGGGGAGAGGCCGCTGCCGCACGCCGAAGAAGAAGTGTCCCGGCTGACACGGCATGTGACTCCGGCGGTGTCCCTCGCCGGCCCCCGGGCGACCCGCCGAGGGATACTCGCCCAGCTCTCCGCCTGCTCGTGGTTCCACTTCGCGGGTCACGCCGAGCAGCGTCCGCCGAGCAAGGGCGGGTCCGCGCTCTACTGCTGGGACGCCGAGGAGCCGGACAGCGCCCCGTTGACCACCGCCGATATCGCCGGACTGCGCTGCGAGAGTGCCGAGTTGGCGGTCCTTTCGGCCTGTGAGACCGCCCTCGGAGACCCTGACCTCGCCGACGAGGCGGCCCATGTCGCCGGCGCCCTGCAGACCGCCGGGTTCCGTCATGTGATCGCTACGCTCTGGCCGGTGAGCGACACTCGCGCACCCCAGGCGACGGACCGGGTCTACGAGGTCCTGACCTCGGGAGGCTCACCCGCGACCGCCGCACACGAGGCGCTTGTCCTGCTTCGTAGCGCACGGCCGGACGCCCCCGTGCTCTGGGCGCCGTACGTGCACGTCGGTCCCTGACACCGCCTCAGCTCTGTGCGTCGGCATCGAGACGCGCAAGCCCCTGTTCCCAGCGTCGTCGGCGCTCGTCCTCGGGCTGGTCCCACCAGGGGGTGCCGCGTTCGCCCAGCGCGACCTTCGCCTGCTGCACACGTGCACGCGCTGCCTTTTCGGCGGTTGCGTCACCCGCGGCCGTCGCTGAGCGCACCGCCCGACGAGCCGACATGAGGTGATGCCGGAGACGCGCGGCGATCTCCTCGGGGATGGACGGGTCGGTTGCCCGCCACCTCCTTCCGCCGATGACGACGTAGTGCCCAACGGGGGTTGTCTCCGGTGGCTCGTGTGCATTCACGCGGACGATTCTGCCCACCCGGGTCCCCTCGGTGCGGCAGCCTCGCGCTCGTCTCGAGCCTGAGCTGAGCGGAGGGCTCGGCCGGACGGTTGCTCGGGGCTGACGGGCCAGGGTGCGACAGCGCGATGGCATCGTCATGTGGGCGCAGCCGGTGCGTTCTCAGTAGGATCGTGCGGATGCCGAAGCCGACTGCAGGAAGTGCTGCATCCGCGGACGGGGGCCGCAGGCTCGCCCAGGTGTACCGGCGCTTCGGGCAGGTCGACGCGGCCGGGGCGTCGCCTCTGTACGAGCGTGTCGCTGTCGCTCTGAGTGAGTCCGGTGAGGTGCTGCGTGCCCTCGGGGCGGTGCCGGCGCGGAAGCGGCACCCCGCGATGGTCCTCGCCGCGTTGCACGACCTCGCTCTGGCCGGTCGTGCCCCCACGCTTGCCGGAGCCTATGCCGCCGCGGATCGTGACGCTGCCGCCGACGCGGCGATCGACACGCTGCTGCGCATGACCGACGATGTCGTGGCCATCGTCGTACGGCGCAGGATGCGACCTGACGAGAGCGGACGCCACACCGTGCTGTATCCGGCCGTCGCCGAGGCCGCACACCGGGTGGGGGCGGGTGCGGTCGGCTTGATCGATGTCGGTCGTTCTGCTGGGCTCAATCTCCATGTCGACCGGGTCGGCATCGCCTACAGCGACGGGCGATCGGTGGGCGACCCGTCGTCTCCCGTGCAGATGAAGGCCTCGATTGTGGGACACCGGACTGTTCCGTCGCGCGTGATGCCCCGGGTCGCGGCCCGGATCAGCGTCGACGCCGACCCGGTGGACGTCACCGACGCGGCCGACCGCCGGTGGCTGCGTGCCTGTGTGTGGCCGGATCAGCCGGCGCGGGCAGCGCACCTCGACGCGGAGCTGGCGTTGGCGGCGGAGGCTCCTCCTCTGCTGCTGCGTGGCACCCCCGTCGAGGTTCTGGCCGACGCCGTCGCCCGTGTCCCCGCCGACGCCTTGCCCGTCATCACGACGACGTGGGCCCTGTCCCACTTCCCTGCCGAGGGCCGTCGTCGCTTGGTCGAGCGCCTCGGGGAAGTGGCGGCCGACCGGCCGGTGGCGTGGGTGTCGGCAGAGGGGGTCGGGGTTGCGCCGACGATCCCGACACTTGGTGATCGCCCCGCTTCCGGCCACAGCATCATCGGCGTCGCCGTGTTCGACCGGTCGGCGCGGCATGTGGAGGCCGTCGGACGCTGCTGGTCGCGGGGGCGGCTGCTGTCGTGGCTGGTGGAGTGACGGGCTCGTTCCCGACTTGGGTGGTAGGCCCGCTCTGCCGACACCGGTTCGGCATGAAGCCGCTCAGCTCTTGAGCACGTCCTCCATGCGCCGCCTGCCGGCACGAGGCCGACGAGCGCCTCTTCCCCTCTCCACCCGCATGGATCCCTCCCCGGCGGGGCAAACGGTGTCTCTGGAATGGGGAGGATGACATGGCCGTGACCGAGCGATCCGTTGAGCCCGAAGGTGAGAACAGCACGTGCTGCCACCGGCACGACAGTCCGCATGCGAAGCCGGAGAAGGAAGCGGCCGAGACACCGCATGAGCGGGTCAACAGACGGTGGAACGAGATACTGCAGGAGACACGAGTCACCCAGACCGGTGTGCAGATTCTTTTCGGCTTTCTGCTCAGTGTCGCCTTCACGCCGCTTTTCAGGGAGCTGGAAGCCTTGGACCGCGGCATCTACGTCGCCACCGTGGTCCTCGGTGCGGCGGCCACCGGATCGCTCATAGCACCGGTCTCCATCCACCGTTTCCTGTCCGGTCAGCGCATGAAGGACGACGTGGTGGAGATCGCCGGCCGCCTGATGATGTGCGGCATGGTCCTCCTCGCCCTGACCATCGGCTGCACGCTCCTGCTGATCCTCCGCTTCGTGGTTCCCGGCGTGCTCGCCGAGATGCTGGTCGCCGGGGTGATGCTGTGGTTCGGCCTGTGCTGGTACGCGCTGCCGCTCTACCTTCGCCGCCGTGCCGACCGGCGCTCCCGCGCCCGCGAGGCGTGATCCGGTCAGCCATCAGCCGAGCTTCGTGGAGGGCCGTCCGCTGACGGGCGACGGACAGCCTCCCCTCTCCTCCGTGACACCGGTGACACCGGTGACAGAACAGTGACGGAGCGTCCCACAACCATCGGTGGGCGGCCCGGGTCTCATCCTGCGTGGACGGCGACGATCGCCGTTCCCACGCTGACGCAGACCACAACCGGGGGAACATCATGAAGTCGACCCGCCGCAAGGCAGTCACCGCCGCCGCTCTCACCGTCCTCGCCCTGGGCGGAACACTCGCCGCGACCGCACCCGCCTCGGCCGCCACGCCCACCCACTACAACGGCGCCTGTGGCGCCGGATACGACGTCATCAGGGCCACACCGATCCGCTCCTCGCAGTCCGCCGTGCCGGCGACCACGTTCGTGACCTACAACAGCGCCGCCGGCAAGGTCTGCGCGGTCACCGTGCGCACCGCCCCGGGCCTCCGCGTCTTCATGGAGGTCACCCTGGACACCTGGCCCTACAGCAGCGGCGAGGCCAAGGACTCCGGCACGTACGGCAGTTACGCGGGCCCGGTCTACAAGGACGTCCCCGACGACGGCCAGTGCCTGACCTGGAGCGGCTCGATCGACATCTACTACAACTCGGACAACGGCAACTGCACCTGACCGGACGACCTGCACCCCGCGAGCCCCGTCAACCGGCGAACCGCGTGGGCCGGTGCGCCGGTTGACGGGGGAGGCTTGCGGGTGCCGTCCCGGAGAGCCGTTCAGCCGCCGAACGGGGTCGCCGAGGTGAGGCACCCTCCGCGACGTGTCATCGTGCCGTCGATCCGTACGGCGCCGTCGGCGGACTGTCAGACGGTCGTCGTGAACCGATCCCACACGCGGTGTTCGGCCATCAGCTCCTGCATCTGCTCCAGCACGGCGGTGCCCTCCCGGCCGACCACCACGCCCGGGGCGTCCGCCGGGATGCCGAGGGCCTCCAGAGCGGTGTCGCCGCCCGACCAGGCGCCGATCGCCTTGCCGTGACGGAACGCCTCCGACAGCAGCAGGCTCACCCGCGGATCGACGGCACCGCGCGGGCCGGTGGGCAGGGCCTTGGCGTCGCGGGAACCGTAGGCGTCGCCGCCCGCCGAGGGTGTGCCGGCCAGCAGCAGCGCGTCGAACTCGATGGACCGCGCCGTCGCGAACGTCCGCTGAACGGTCACGGCGTCGTCCCCGGTACCGAGCTTGCCGCCGTTGGGCGCGATGACCAGCGGCACCATGCCCGCGCCGAGGACCGCCTCACGCACCGCGCGCACACCGTCCAGGTCCCCGCCAGGGCCGGTGACGATGCCGATGAGGCGGCCGTCGGTGGGCCAGGACTGACCGACCTGCGACAACGCGGGGCTCGGTTCGACCTCGGTCGGCGGGACGGTCGGCGCGGGCGCGGGCAGGCCGATGCCCTCGGCCACACCGGCGCACAACTCGGCGTCGATGTTGGCCAGCACCTGCAGCGCGCGCTCCTTGACGGCCTGCTCGTAGCACTTGCCCAACTCGAAGGTGTAGGCACCGATGATGTGCTCGCGCTCCACCGGGCTCATGCTGAGCCAGAACCGGCGCGGCTGGCTGAAGTGGTCGGAGAACGACTCGGGGGCTTCCCGGACCTTCGTCGCCTCCGGCACCCGTACCGGGGTCTCGATGTACGCACCGGTGTCCGCCCCGGCGAGGAACGGGCAGCCGCCGTCGAGGGAGTTGGGCCGGTACGGTGCGACGCCCCGGTGCACGGCGTCCTGGTGGTAGCCGTCCCGCAGCATGTCGTTGACCGGCGAGTGCGGCCGGTTGATGGGGATCTGCGCGAAGTTCGGACCGGCCAGGCGTGTGAGCTGGGTGTCCAGGTAGGAGAACAGCCGTCCGGCGAGCAGCGGGTCGTCGGTGATGTCGATGCCGGGCACGAGGTGACCGACGTGGAAGGCCACCTGCTCCGTTTCGGCGAAGTAGTTCGACGGGTTGCGGTTCAGGGTCAGCAGCCCGATCGGCTGCACGGGGGCCAGCTCCTCGGGAACGAGGTTGGTCGCGTCGAGCAGGTCGATGCCCTCGAAGGTCTGGTCCGGGGTGTCGGGGAAGGTCTGGATGCCCAGCTCCCACTCCGGGTACGCGCCCGCCTCGATGGCGTCGGCCAGGTCGCGGCGGTGGAAGTCGGGGTCGACACCGCCCGCGATCTGCGCTTCCTCCCACACCAGTGAGTGCACGCCGAGCTTGGGCTTCCAGTGGAACTTGACCAGCGTCGTGGTTCCGTCGGCGGCCACCAGACGGAACGTGTGGACGCCGAAGCCCTCCATCATGCGGTACGAACGCGGGATGCCCCGGTCGGACATGTTCCACAGGGTGTGGTGGGTGGCCTCGGTATGCAGGGTGACGAAGTCCCAGAAGGTGTCGTGCGCGCTCTGGGCCTGCGGGATCTCCCGGTCCGGGTGCGGCTTGCCGGCGTGGATGACGTCCGGGAACTTGATCGCGTCCTGGATGAAGAAGACCGGGATGTTGTTGCCGACGAGGTCGAAGACGCCCTCCTCGGTGTAGAACTTGGTCGCGAACCCGCGCGTGTCCCGCACCGTGTCGGCGGAGCCACGGGATCCCAGAACCGTGGAGAAGCGTACGAACACCGGCGTCTCCGCGCCCGGGGCCAGGAACGCCGCCTTCGATACGGCGGTCGCGGTGCCGTAGCTCTTGAAGACGCCGTGCGCCGCCGCGCCCCGGGCGTGCACGACCCGCTCCGGGATGCGCTCGTGGTCGAAGTGCATGACCTTCTCGCGCAGGTGGTGGTCCTGCAACAGCACCGGCCCGCGCGGGCCCGCCTTCAGCGAGTGGTCGGTGTCGTACAGCCGGGTGCCCTGGGCGTCCGTGAGGTAGGCGCCCGACTGGGCTACCCGTGCCTGGGCCGCGCCGGTCGCCTGCCCGGTGGGCGACATGGTGTCGGGCCCGCTCTGGTCCGGTTTCGGCGGCAGGGGCTCGCGCGGCTCCGTCGGTTCCGCGACGCTCGGGGACTGAGGGCCCGGTTTGCCGGGAATCCCCTCCTCCGGTCCCTCGCCCGCGCCCTGGATGGCTTCGGTGACCTTGTCCGCCGCCCGCTTGATGGGGTTGGGCTGGCTCATCGCTATCGTTCCTCTGCTTCAGCCGGCCATGGCCGGCACGGCCACGGGGATCGGATGTCCCGAGTTGCGGCGCCGGGTACCCGGCTGTGCCGGACGAATCCTTGGTCATGTTGCCGGGCACGGCTGCTGCCAAGCTCTCACGACGCGGAGCCCTGCGCCTCCGGTCGCTGGCAGGGGGGTGAAGGCGATGGCGTGTGGGGTGGGACCGGCGCGGGTGGCCGGACGGGGGCGAGTCCGTCGATCGACAAGGTGGCCGGTGGTCATGTGATGGACAAGGTGTCCGGCGGTCGTGTGATGGACAAGGTGGCCGGTGGTCATGTGATCGACAAGGTGTCCGGTGGTCGTGCCCGGCCTCTCGACGCGGTGTCAATTGTCCGGGCGTGGCTGACTCGGCATGCTGCCTCCATGCCCTTGAAGACGATCCCTCCGCTCTCCCGCCGTACGCTGCTGCGGGCGCTGGGCTCCGGCGCAGTGCTCGGCGGACTCGCCGGGTGCGGTGTACCGGCCGCGTATGTACGTCCGGGCGACCGAGCCGCCCCGGATCTGTCCTCCACCGACCGGTGGCTGAGGTGGGCGAACTGGCCGCTGTACATCGACACCGATGACGAGCGGCCTTCGCGGCGGCCCACCCTGGACGCCTTCGAGGAGCGCACGGGGATCTCGGTCGAGTACGTGGAGGAGATCAACGACAACGACGAGTTCTTCGGCAAGATCAGCCCGGCTCTGATGAACCATCAGTCCACCGGCCGCGATCTGATCGTCGTCAGCGACTGGATGTGCGCGCGGTTCGTGCGGCTCGGCTGGGTGCAGGAGATGGACCGGGCCCGGCAGCCGAACGTCACCCGGTACCTCGATCCGCAGTTGCGGTCGCCCGCGTTCGACCCGGGCCGCAGACGCACGGTGCCGTGGCAGTCCGGCATCACCGGCATCGCGTACAACCGGCGCCGGGTCGGACGGGAGATCCGGCAGGTGTCGGACTTGTGGGCGAGCGACCTGAAGGGCCGGGTCACGCTGCTGTCCGGTCTGGACGAGGCGTTCGCACTGCTGATGCAGGGCAACGGCGTCGACATCACCCGGTGGGCGGCCGACGACTTCCACACCGTCTGCGACCAGGTCGAGAAGCAGGTGCGGAGGGGGCAGATCCGGCGCTTCACGGGCAACGACTACATCAAGGATCTGTCCAGTGGTGACGTCCTGGCCTGCCAGGCGTACTCGGGGGACGTGATCCAGCTCCAGGCCGACGACCCGGACATCGAGTTCTCGTCCCGGAGGAGGGCGCCGAGCTGTGGGCGGAGTCGCTGATGATTCCCGACCTCGCCCGTCACAAGGCGAATGCGGAGCGGCTCGTCGACTACTACTACGATCCCGAAGTCGCCGCCGAGCTGGCCGCCTGGGTCAACTACGTCTGTCCGGTCCCCGCCGCCCAGGACGTCCTGGCCTCCGCGGGGGACGAGGAGAGCGCCGCCCTCGCCGAGAACCCGTTGATCTTCCCCGACAGGAAGATGCGCGGCCGGCTCGCCATCGCACGGGACATCGGCTCGGAGGAGCGAGTGGAGTTCGGCAGGCGGTGGAATCGGATCGCGGGGTTGTGAGGGCCGCAGCCTGAACGGATGACGAGGGTGTCGCAGTGCGCGGCCGAACCAGGACTCCGGTCACGCGCTGCGACTGCCTCCTCAGCGGACGATCGTGCTGCGCCCCCACGCAAGTCCGAGGAACGCGACGAACATCCAGGCCGGGCCGACGACGCCCTGGAAGCCCGGAAGGCCGGTAAGACCCGCGAACAGGGTGACCGCCAGCACGGGCAGGATGCTGAACCAGCCGATCCAGCGAGAGATCGTGCGCTCACGCAGCGCCATCCAGGCCACTGCCCCCGCCGCGACCACGACACCGAGCCAGCCGATGAACCCGCCGAAGTCGTTGAGCATGAAGTAGACGAAGAGTCCGTCCTCGCGGAAGGACTGCTCGTTCATACCGCCCGGCAGATAGATGGCCAGCGCACCCTTCCACCCGTAGCCGTACGTCAGTCCCGCAGCGGAGGCCGTCAGAGCCCCGCTGACCAGGTAGGCGGCGGTGCTCCCGGGGACCCGCGGTTCGACCTGGCGCCGCCACGCCGCCGCGAGCACGAGCAGCAGGACCACGGTCAGAAAGCCCGCGATCAGGCCGAGATGGGCCACGGAACGGTTCAGATCCGCCAGTATCGACGCATCGACCGGTTCCCGCCCGTCCGTGCCGGTGCGGACATCCGCCAGGAGTGTGGCGACTCCCCCGGACACGCCTGCCGCGACCCCGCACAAGGGCCACATCGCCCGTGCCTTTCCATCGCGGTCCTCTCGCCCCGTCTCCCCCTGACGCGCCGGGTCCATGGTCGCCATGTGCATCAACTCCCTGTGGCTGCCGTCCGTTTCCGATCCGAATGTCGTGGCTGACGTGTCCCGCCGCCCAGGGACCCGGGTCCTGCCCGACCGGGACGGTTTTCCCGGGATCGCATCCGGAAAGGTCCGCTTTACGGGAACATGTGGGGGTGAGTCGGGGGGATCGGGCATTACGTGGCACCGCGTACGGCATCGCTTGTCTGGGCACGGCAGGCTGCGTGGCGACGGTGCCGGTGCACCACTGGTTGGCGGAACGCATCGACGTGACGCCCCTGTACTGGTCCGACCTCGTGCTCGGCACGGTGTGGCCGCTGGTCGGCGCCGTCATCGCCGGGAGTCGCCCACGCAATCCCGTGTGCTGGCTCATGCTGCTGCCCGCGATGATCGGGCCCTACCATCTGCTGGCCTACTACGCCGGCTACAGCCGTCTCGTCGCGGCGCATCCCCTGCCCGGGTGGGAGGCGGGGGCCTGGATCGGCTGCTGGGGCTTCGTCGGCTACTGGTTCGCCACGCCCCTGGTACCCCTGCTCTTCCCGTACGGCCGCGTGCAGACAGTGCCCCGCCGGGTGTGCGCCTGGGCCGTCGTCGCGGTCGCCTCTCTCGGCACACTGGCCGCGATGCTGCGGCCCAGCGGCACCGACCCTGTGCCGGATGTCCGGAATCCTCTGGGAGTCACCGGCTGGGAGTGGCTGCACACGGTGATGTTCGTGTGCGCCGCGACCACCATGATCGGCGGTTCCTGCGCAGCTGCCGTGTTCCTCGTCCTGCGTACGCGTGCTGCCGGCGGTGTGGAACGGGCTCGTCTGCAATGGCTTTTGCTGGGCGGCCTGTTGATGGCGGTCTCTTTCCTCTCCTTCCTCCTGGACGACGCCGAGCAGCCGGCTCTGATCGGTGATCTCGTCATGCTGGTGGGATTGCTCGGCCCGCCCGCGAGCGTCGCGGTCGCCGTGCTGCGGCACAGGTTGTTCAACGTGGAGGTCGTCCTCGGCCGCGCCGTCGTCTTCATCGTCCTCAGCGCATTCGTCCTGGGGGTCTACGCGGCGGTCGTCGCCGGCGCGGGCCTGATCGCTCCCGGGTCACTGGCGGGGACGTGTCTGATGGCTTTCACCGCGCTGCTCGCGGCCAACGGGCGCGGCGTCGTGCAGGCAGCCGTGGACCGGACGCTGTTCGGGCATCGTCACGATCCGTACGCCGTGGTCGTACAGGTGGGACGCCGTGTCGCTCCGGCGGGGGAACCGGCGGAAGCCCTGCAGCACCTCGTCGACGCGCTGCGGCACGCACTCCGTCTGCCCTACGTCGCCTTCGACAGCCCGGCCGTGGCGGCGGCCTCCGGCAGGCCGGCCGCGGGCGCGGGCTGGCGGGTCTTCCCCTGCCGGGCCCTTGGCCGTGAACTCGGCGTGCTGCGTGTGGGGCGGCGCAGCGTCGACGAACCGTGGAGGGCGAAGGAGCAGGCCGCGGTGGAAGAGGTCGCGGACCGCGCGGGAACTCTCGCCTACGCCGCCGCTCTCGTCGAGGACATCGCTCGCAGCCGGGCACGCATCCTGGCGGTGCGCGAGGAGGAACGCCGACGGCTGCGCGCCGACCTGCACGACGGGCTCGGCCCCTCCTTGGCCGGCACCGCCCATCAGCTCGACACCCTCGCCCGGCGCATCGACGACCCCGAACTCGCCGGGTACGTCAGGACGCTTCGGGACAGGCTGCGTGCCACCGTCGCCGATCTGCGCACCGTGGTCCACGGGCTCCGGCCCGCAGTCCTCGACCAGCTGGGGCTCACCGGTGCGCTGCGGGAGCTGCTCGCCGGGTACGACACCCCGGTGTGCAGCTGCCGCGTCGACGGCGCCTGCGACAGTCTGCCGGCCGCTGTCGAGGTCGCGGCGTATGCCATCGCCGGGGAAGCCGTCGCCAATGCCGTCCGGCACAGCGCGGCCAGTCGTCTCGAACTGACCGCCCGTATGGAGGACACCGTTTTGATCTTGTCGATCCGCGACAACGGACGCGGCATTCCGCCTCGGCACCGGGCGGGTGTCGGGTTGCGCAGCATGCGGGAACGCGCGGCCGAGATCGGGGGCCGGCTGGAGGTGACGGCCGCGCCCGGCGGCGGCACTGTGGTGCGGGCGGGTCTCCCGGTGGGTGAGCAACGGTGAGCGGCGTCCCTGTCGCCGTCCTCGTCGTCGACGACCATCCGGTCTTCCGGGCCGGGATGGCCACCGTCCTGGCGGATCTCGCCGATGTCGCGGTTGTCGGTGAAGCGTGCGACGGGGCGGAAGCCATCGCTGCCGCCGGGCGGTTGCGGCCTGCGGTGGTCCTCATGGATCTGCGGATGCCACGGGTCAGCGGTCTGGAGGCGACCGCCCGCATCACGACGGCCCACCCGGACATCGCCGTCCTCATCCTGACCATGGACGAGGACGACGACTCGGTCTTCGCGGCCCTGCGCGTCGGTGCTCGGGGTTACCTGCTCAAGGAAGCAGACGGCACCGACGTCCACCGGGCCGTACTCGGTGTCGCCCGCGGTGAAGCGGTCTTCGGGCCCCGGATCGCCCAGCGCGTCCTGTCCCACTTCGCCGCGTCGCCCGCCGCGAGGTCGGTCGTGCCCTTTCCTCACCTCACCGACCGCGAACGCGAGACGCTCGACCTGATCTCCCGCGGCCTGGACAACGCGTCCATCGCCCGCCGCCTGCAGCTCTCCGAGAAGACGATCCGCAACCGGGTCAGCGACGTCCTGGCGAAACTCCACGCCAGGTCCCGCACGGAGGCGGCTGCGTTGGCCCGGGATGCGGGGCTGGGGGATCCTCGGCCCACCTCGTGAAGGCAGGTGAGGCGGTTGCCGGAGGCTCGGGCCCTTTTCAGCACGAGTAAAGCGTCAACAGGCGAGGGTAGGGCGCCGGGGGTGGCCGAGGGTTCGTGGCCGCGGTCGGCCCTAGGCGGTATCCGCTCATGAGCCGGTCAGGCGCGGAGCAGCGAGTACGAACCATCCCGTCCAGCAATGCCTGGATCCGGTCGGCGAACTCGCAACGGGTAGGTGGGGGTGTGGTCAGCGCCTCTTGGGAAGTGCCGCTGTCTTTCCCTTCTGCTTCTTGCGTGCGTGGCCTGCCGGCTGCTTGTGGGGCCGGGTCTTGGCTTTCGCGGCTGCCTGGGCTGCGGTCCGCTCGGAAGGGCCGTCCGTAGCGGGCTTGTTGCCGTCCTTCGAACCGTCGGAAGGGGGATGAACCGCCTTGGTGGGGCCGGAAGCACTCGACGGCTCGTCGGAGACGGAACCGCTGCGCGAGGGGCGCAACACCGTGGTGTTCTCGTGGTCGGCGGAGTTTGCGGCCGTGGAGGGTGCGGCCGCATCCGGGGCGGAGGGGGCCGCCTCGTCCTTCGCGTCCTTGGGGGAGAAACCGTCGGTGACCACCAGGCCGGAGGCCAGAACCGCGGCCAGTGCGGCCGCTGCTCCGCGCGTTCGGACCCGGACACGTGAGGAGGCGGATCGCCGTATCCCCTCACGGTGTCCTGGCGCGGCGACCGGACGGCCGGGCTCTTTCCCGGCGGGCGGCGCAGCCCGGTGCGTGTGGTCGGTGCGGGGCGTGACGGCTGTGCGGGGGACGACGCTGAGCGCGGGCCTGACGTCGGCGTCGGTGGAGCTTGCCGGGCTCGTTGCGGCCAGGCGCGTCAGGGCCTGGGCGCAGGCGTGTGCCGTGGGGCGGACCTGTTCCTCCAGGCTGGTCATGTCCCGTAGGAGCGTGGCCAAGGTGTCGGGCAGGGAGTCCGGGAGGGTGGGCGGGCGGTGCAGGCGCGCCAGGGCTGCCTCCAGGGGGCCGCCGTCGTACTCGAGCCGGCCGGTGAGGGTTTCGAGGAGGACCAGGCCGAGGGCGTAGATGTCGGCGGGCGTGCCGACCGGCCTCCCCAGCACCTGTTCCGGTGACAGGTAGGCGGCCGTGCCGGTCAGGGCGTCCGTGGAGGTGTGGGTGGTCGCGTCCAGAAGCCGGGAGATGCCGAAGTCCGTCAAGTGGGGGTGGTCGGCGGAGTCCAGGATGATGTTGGACGGTTTGACGTCCCGATGGACGATGCCTTCCTCATGGGCGTGGGCCAGCGCCTGCGCCAGTGCCGCGCCGAGTGCGGCGGCTTCCTCGCACGACAAGGGGCCTTCCGCGATGCGGGCTTTCAGGGTGCGACCGTCGATCAGCTGCATGACCAGGAAGGCCTCGCCGTCGTGGCGTCCGGCGTCGAAGGCGGTGACCAGTCCCGGGTGTTGGAGTCGGGCCAGGATCACGGCCTCACTGCGGAACGCCTCTTCGGTGTCGAAGCCGGTGCCGGCGCGGAAGAGCTTCACGGCGACCGGCCGTCGCAGCCGCAGGTCGAATCCGCGGTACACGTCGGCCGCACCACCGGAACCGATCAGCGCATCCAGACGGTAGCGGCCCGCCAGAATCCGGGCGCAGCCCCGAAGGGCCCGGATTCCCCGCACCTCGCGCAATCCCATCGATCTCCCCACTCCGCACACGCTCGCACCGCTCGGACGCCCGTCGTCGACGGGCCGCCGAACGCAGGTACCCGCTCAGCCGCCGCTTGCACAGGCAGCGGTGCGAATGGAGCGCCATGCCCGTGTGATCACCGGGACCAGCGCCGGACGTCCGTTGCCGTGGTGCGGTGGGGGTCGCCGAGGCCGCGGGGCGGTTCGTCCGGGAAGGGAAAGCCCCGACCGGACGGGGGGATCACGGTCGGGGCGGTCTTGAGGTGGGTGCGGATGGCGGTCGCCTCTCGGCGAAAGGCTCCACAGGGCTTCAGCCGAACGATCGTCCCTGTGGGCGGATGGTGAGGCCCGGGGACACTGTCCCATCCGCACCCACGTGTCGTTCAACGGACAACCAATCAACGGACAACCAATCGCGGTTGTTCCCCTCCTCGCTGGCACGCGTGGTGATCCGCACCACACCCCCACCCCTCCGGCCATGACGGGCGAATCCGGAGGCGGGTCACCTACTTGTGCGCTCGCGGCGATCAATGCCCCACAGACCCTTCCCTTGTCATGCACTCATCTGAAATCTTGCGTCGACCCATTTCAGCCCACGGTCCGGTCGGCGCCACCCACTGCCCCCGGACCTTCGGAGGACGCTGTGACAACCCCCCGCATAGCCCAGCACCGTCTCAGACGCTCGCTGCTGTCCCTCGCCGCCGCCGGAGCGGCTCTCGCGCTCGCCGGCCCCGCCGGTGCGGCCGACACGGACACCGGCCTTCCGCCGGGACCGGCCGCGGCTCGTTCCGTACCCCTCGCCGGGAGCGCCGCCGGATGGGCGGCCGGCACCCGCTCCTACCTCGTCGTCACCGCCCCCGGAGACACCACCGCCGTACGCAGCGCCGTGGCTGCCAACGGCGGTTCGGTGTTCGCGTACTACGACGCGATCGGCGTGGTGGTCGCTCACTCCTCGTCGGCCGGCTTCGCCACCGCGATGCGCTCCGTCACGGGCGTGCAGAAGGTGGGGGCCACCCGTACCTCGGACGTCCCCGCGGACGCCTACTCCCCCACCCTGCCGACCGCGCCTTCGCAGTCGTCCACGACCCTCACCGAGACCGCGCGGTGGGACATGACCAGGATCAACGCCGACAAGGCCTGGGCCGTCAGCACCGGTTCGGCGTCCGTCACCGTGGGTGTGCTCGACACCGGCGTGGACGACCGGCACCAGGACATCGCCCCCAACTTCGACGCCGCAGACTCCGTCTCCTGCGCCTACGGCAAGGCCGACACCCGGGCCGGTGCCTGGCGTGACGTCGGCAGCCACGGCACGCATGTGGCGGGCACCATCGCCGCCGCGAAGAACGGCAAGGGAGTGGTCGGTGTCGCGCCGGGGGTGAAGATCGCCTCCGTGCGCATCGCCGAACCGAGCACCAGCATGTTCTTCGCCGAGAACACCGTCTGCGGGTTCATGTGGGCCGGTGATCACGGCTTCGACGTCACCAACAACAGCTATTACACCGACCCGTGGATGTTCAACTGCCCCGACGACCCCGACCAGGCGGCCATCATCGAGGGTGTGCGCCGGGCGCAGGAGTACGCGGAGGGCAAGGGCTCCCTCCAGGTCGCGGCAGCCGGCAACTCCGACTACGACCTGGCGAACAAGCGCACCGACAACTCCAGCCCGAACGACTCCACCCCGGTCAACCGCACGATCACCAACGCCTGCGTCGACATCCCGACGGAGCTGCCCGGCGTCGTGACCGTCGCGGCGATGGGCAACGGGAACATCAAGGCGTCGTACTCCAACTTCGGCCGGGACGTCATCGACGTGGCGGCCCCGGGCGGCGACGGAGCCTACGGCGTCTACTCCACGCTGCCCGGCGGCAAGTACGGGAACGTGAACGGCACGTCGATGGCTTCGCCGCACGTGGCGGGCGTCGCAGCGCTGCTGAAGAGCGCGGATCCGGCCGCCACCCCCGCTGAACTCCGCGCGCGGCTGGGCACGCAGGCCACGGACATCGCCTGCCCGTCCGACAGCCGCTGCACCGGCACCACCGCGAAGAACGCCTTCTTCGGGGAGGGCCAGGTCGACGCGCTGAAGGCGATCGGCGGCACCCCGCCGCAGCCCGGGCGGTACTTCGAGAACACCGCCGACGTCACCGTCTCCGACAACGCCACGGTGGAGTCGCCGATCTCCGTGACCGGCGTGACGGGCAACGCCCCGGCCGCACTGAAGGTCGGCGTGGACGTCAAGCACACCTACCGCGGCGACCTGGTGCTGTCGCTCGTCGCGCCCGACGGATCGGTCTACCCCCTGGAGGACTTCGCCGACGGCGACAGTGCGGACGACGTGGTGAAGACGTACACGGTCGACGCCTCGTCCGAGACCGCGTCCGGGACGTGGAAGCTCCGCGTCCGCGACATCGCGACGCAGGACACCGGGCGGATCGACGCCTGGAACCTCACCTTCTAGGCCGTTTCGTTCAGATCATCTGATCGCTGGTCTGGTTGTGCCGTTGACTGACGCGCAGTGGGCGCGGATCGAGCCGTTACTTCCGGACCGGACGCCGAAGCGGGGTGGGCGGTGGCGGGATCACCGTGAGGTGATCGACGCGATCGCCTACCAGTTCCAGACCGGGACGCAGTGGATGCACCTCCCGGAGAAGTACGGCAAGGGGCGCGGTGTCTTCAACCGGCTGCGGATGTGGGCGGCGGACGGCACGTGGGAGCGCGTGTTCTCGGCGCTGACGGCCCAGGCCGACGAGGAGGCCGACCTGAACTGGGTGGTCTCGGTGGACTCCACCCTCGTCCGTGCTAGCAGGCTCCCTCACCAACGGGTCGCCCTACTGGTCGCAAAGAGACGCGAGGATGACCGCCGATGGCCAGTCCGGGAATTCCGCGAGATAAGCTCATCCTTTTGTCACGAACATGCGGTAGAAGAGATTCATCCCCCTTACCTCATCCTCTGGCCAAGGGCAATCTTTCAGATCGTGCCGGGATCCGACTCGTGGATCCGAAGAAGTGTCTTCGGGAGCATTCTTGTAGTCCTTGCTGTCGGCGAAGCAGTGTAGGCTTCCGTCCTTGTTCCTCTTTGTTGCGTAGCAGTGGCGAGTTCCAATCATGTCGTTCAGAACAAGATGTGGTGTTGTCGGCTGCGGACTTCCCTCGCCTTTGTAGACGGTGGTGCCCCAGGGACAGTCCCCGACCTCGTGCCAAGATCGGTCGTAGGGGTCCATTTGGCGAGGGCCAGACCACGGCACGTTCCTATATGAGATGCCCGTTTGCCGGTTGAACAGGAAACGGTCACGCTCTTCCGTTTCTGATGTGCCATGGACCTCCTCTGCGTAGTAGCAACCGCGAGTCCAGTGCTTGGTCAGGACCAGGTGAACGAGGCTCATATCTCGATGGTGCTTCTTCTTCATTTCGAGATCAAGAAACCACGCCCTTATCGGGCTGCGTCACCTCAGGACGCCCCTATCGTCCGAGAACCTCGGCTTAAGCCGGACCACCCCATCGCCATGGACATTGCCTACGAACCCCAAGCCCTTGGGCCTGGCAGGCCACTAGGCCGTTTCATTCGGATCAGCGGGCTGACCGGAGGAAGATAGCTGCGACGTGGAGGCCGGCCAGGTAGATGGCGGCGGTCTTCTCGTAGCGGGTGGCGATACCGCGCTACTGCTTGAGGCGGTTGATGCACCGCTCGACGGTGTTGCGCTGCTGGTAAGCCTCGCGGTCGAAGGCAGGTGGGCGCCCGCCCCGGCTGCCGCGCCTCAGCCGGTGGATGTTCTGGTCCGCCCTGATCGGGATGACCGCCCGGATGCCACGGCCGCGCAGGTGCCCGCGGATCACGCGGGACGAGTAGGCCTTGTCCGCCAGGACCCCGTCCGGCCGGGTGCGGGGCCTGCCCCGGCGGCGAGGGACGCGCAGGCGTGCCATGACCTCGGTGAAGGCAGGCGCGTCGTTGGCCTGTCCGCCGGTCAGGACGAAGGCCAGGGGGCGGTAGCGGCCGTCGGCCGCGAGGTGGATCTTGGTGGTCAGCCCTCCGCGGGACCGACCGATGGCGTGGTCGGCCGGCTCCCCTGCCGGGGCCCCTTTTCGCGGGCCCCGGCAGTTGCCGTACTTCTCCGGGAGGTGCATCCACTGCGTCCCGGTCTGGAACTTGTGGGCGATCGCGTCGATCACCTCACGGTGATCCCGCCACCGCCCACCCCGCTTCGGCGTCCGGTCCGGAAGTAACGGCTCGATCCGCGCCCACTGCGCGTGAGTCAACGGCACAACCAGACCAGCGATCAGATGATCTGAACGAAACGGCCTAGCAGCAGCCGTCGCCCTCACCTCACACACCTTGCGCCATCTATCGACATTCGATAGTTTCCCATCGTAAGTCGATTGAGGGATGAGACATGGGGAAGCTGACACTGTGCGCGTTGCGCGCCGTGCTCGTGGTGCTGCTCGTCGGCACCGTGCTCGTACAGGCGTCGATGGTGTGGGCGCTGGTCAGCGGGAACGATCCCGAGGACGGGTCACTCCCGCTGACCTCACTGCGCGTGATCACGATCCTGGGCCTGGCCTCGGCCCAGGCCGCACTGGTCTGCGTATGGCGCCTGGTGACGATGGTGCGGCGCAGGACGGTGTTCTCCCGCGCCGCCTTCCGGTACGTGGACGTCGTGATCGGCGCCATCGTGCTGGCGGCGCTGGTCTGGTTCGGGGTCACGATCCTCAACGCGCCGGGCCAGCGCGCCGACCCGGGCGTCACCCTCATCATGGGCGGGATCGGCCTGGCCGTCCTGGGGGTCGCGCTCATCGTGCTCGTCCTGCGCATGCTGCTCGCCCAGGCCGTCGCACGCGATGTCGAGGCCTCGCAGATGCAGGCCGAGCTGGACGAGGTGATCTGATGTCGATCACCGTCGGACCCCTTGGCATGACCTGAGACTTCGCGGGTAAGCGTGCTCCGTGTCGTACGAATACTCGAAGAACCCGGCGGACCTCACGGGCCCGGAAGTGGAAGGCAACGACCGCCATCCGGTGCCCACCGGCGTCGCCCCCGCCTCGGCGGCGTTCGACGACGACACCGGGATCGCCGAAGCCCGGGATCTGGCCCGGACGTTCCTCACCCGGGTGCAGTCCGAGCACGGACTGCCGGTGTCCGGCCGGGCCATGGGCATGGCGCAGCTCGTCGTCAGCGAGCTGGTCACCAACGCCCGCAAGTACGCTCCCGGGCCCTGCCTGCTGACCCTGGAGCTGGTGGGCGGGGCCGTGCGGATCAGCGTGTGGGACAGCGGCACCGAGCTGCCGACGATCCTCGCGCCCGATCCGGGGCGGATCGGGCAGCACGGCCTCGAGATCGTGGCCGCGGTCTGCGTCGGCTTCGCCATCCACCGTGAGCCAGTCGGGAAGCGCGTGACCGCCGACGTCATGCTCGCCGACGACCCCGGCGGGTCGGCGGCCGGCCGCCAGATGCTCTAGGACCGCCGCGAAACAGTCCGGGCCCGACCCACCGGGCCCGGCGCCCCCGCCCGCCCGGCGCCGCCGCGGGG